>JBBSOH010000187.1:0-7637 GCA_038259945.1 Acidimicrobiales bacterium | reverse complement strand
TCGGGGTCCCGGTTGCACTGATGACGACCTGACGCCGCGGCGTCTCGCCGTCAGGTGGCTGAGGGGTGACGGGTAGCGTCCCTTCGATGCGGATCTCCGAGCGGGTCGACAACGCCGTTCGGGCCACGGCGGAACTGGCGCTCGGCGACGGCACGCCGATGAAGGCCGAGGGCATCGCGACCCGCCAGGACATCTCCCTCAAGTATCTGCTCGACATCCTGCGCGACCTGAAACGGGCCGAACTGATCCGGTCCAAACGGGGTCCTGACGGCGGGTTCACGCTGTCGCGTTCGGCGGCGTCGATCACCATCGCCGACGTGTTCCGGGCCATCGACGGCCCACTCGCCGATGTCCACGACGAGAGCGTCCGCACCCTGTCGTACCCGGCACCTGCCGAAGCGTTGCCCCAGGTGTGGATGGCGGTGCGCGGGAGTCTGCGACGGGTCCTGGAGACGGTCACCATCGCCGACCTCGTCGCCGGTGACCTCCCCGCCGCCGTGTGCGACCTCGCCACCGAGTATCGATCCGACACCATCGACCGCCACGGTTGACCCCGCCTCATGCCCCGCCCGGAGGCGGCGCTGAGGCCGAGGCATGAGGTGCGGTGAGTCTGGGTCGGTCCCTGGGCGACGGAGACGCACCGGTCGGTGGGGTCTGGGTTGTGGTGAGTCTGGGTCGCTCTCAGGGCGAGGAAGACGCACCGGTGAGGCCAAGGTGCCGGTGGAGTCGAGGTGAGGGGTTGCGTTCCCGACAGGTTGTTCTTATTCTCTACCGACATGGTGGAGAATGTCATCGAGACCGAGAACAGTGCAGGGCTGATCGGAGATGCGCGGTTGACGCATCTGCAGCGGCTCGAGGCCGAGGCGATCCAGATCATGCGCGAGGCGGTCAGCGAATCCGACCGGCCGGCGATGCTGTACTCGATCGGCAAGGACAGCTCCGTCATGCTGCACCTCGCCCGCAAGGCGTTCTTTCCGAGCATCCCGCCCTTCCCACTCGTCCACGTCGACACCACGTGGAAGTTCAGCGAGATGTACGCCTTCCGCGACAAGACAGCCGTCGAGATCGGCATGGACCTGATCGTGCATCAGAACCCGGAGTGCGTCGAGCGCGGGATCAACCCCTTCGATCACGGCTCGGCGATGCACACCGACATGTGGAAGACCGAGGGCCTCAAGCAGGTGATCGACGAGCACAGGTTCGACCTGTGCTTCGGTGGCGCCCGACGCGACGAGGAGAAGTCCCGGGCCAAGGAACGGATCTTCTCCGTGCGCTCGCCACAGCACCAGTGGGACCCGAAGCGCCAGCGACCAGAACTGTGGCAGGTGTACAACGGGCGTCGCAGCCCCGGTGAGACGCTGCGCGTGTTCCCGATCTCGAACTGGACCGAACTCGACGTGTGGCAGTACGTCCACCTGGAACAGATCCCGATCGTCCCGCTGTATCTGTCGGCGCCACGCCCGGTCGTGGACCGCGACGGCACGATGATCATGGTCGACGACGACCGCTTCCAACTGCGCGACGGCGAGGTGCCCGACATCAAGTCGGTCCGCTTCCGCACGCTCGGCTGCTACCCGCTGTCGGGTGCGATCGAGTCCGATGCGACGACGCTGCTCGACGTGGTGCAGGAGATGTTGATGGCCACCACATCGGAGCGACAGGGCCGCCTGATCGACACCGACTCCGCCGGCTCGATGGAGAAGAAGAAGCAGGAAGGCTATTTCTGATGAAGCACGCACGCGAGCATTCACCGAATGACACACCGGACGACGGGAACCTCGGCTGATGGCTCACTCGTCGGAACTCATCGCCGAGGACATCGAGGCGTACCTCCTCTCGCACCAGTACAAGTCGCTGCTCCGGTTCATCACGTGTGGGTCGGTGGACGACGGCAAGTCGACGCTGATCGGTCGGCTGCTCTACGAGTCGCATCTGGTGTTCGAGGACCATCTCGCGGCACTCGAGGCCGACTCGGCCAAGGTCGGCACACAGGGCACCGACCTCGACTTCGCACTGCTGCTCGACGGCCTCACCGCCGAGCGCGAGCAGGGCATCACCATCGATGTCGCCTACCGGTTCTTCTCCACCGAGAAGCGCAAGTTCATCGTTGCCGACACCCCCGGCCACGAGCAGTACACGCGCAACATGGTCACCGGAGCCTCCACCGCCGACGTGGCCGTGATCCTGATCGATGCACGCAAGGGTGTCCTCACCCAGACCCGTCGCCACAGCTACCTGGTGAGCCTGCTCGGCATCCGCAACGTCGTCGTCGCCATCAACAAGATGGACCTCGTCGACTACTCGCAGGAGACGTTCGACACGATCCGCCAGGAGTACCTCGACTTCGCCACGCAGATCGGTCTGGTCCCGACCGGTGAGAGTGAAGGGCACATTGCGTTCATCCCGCTGTCGGCGTTGAAGGGTGACAACATCGTCGAAGCGAGCGACAACACGGCGTGGTACGACGGGCCGACGCTGATGGAGTTCCTCGAGACGGTGGAGGTCGACGACGACCGTGCTGCGGGGCCGTTGCGCATGCCGGTCCAGTGGGTCAATCGACCGAACCTCGACTTCCGTGGATTCTCGGGTCAGATCGTCGGCGGGAGTGTGCGTCCGGGTGATTCCGTTCGGGTGCTG
Organism: Acidimicrobiales bacterium; assembly: GCA_038259945.1. Taxonomy (GTDB): domain Bacteria; phylum Actinomycetota; class Acidimicrobiia; order Acidimicrobiales; family Ilumatobacteraceae; genus Ilumatobacter_A. Next base: position 5,000 of record JBBSOH010000187.1, on the reverse strand, counting down.
CCCGCCGGCACGACGAGCACCGTTGCCCGCATCGTCACGATGGACGGCGACCTCGACGTCGCAGTCGCAGGCCAGTCCGTCACGCTCACCCTCGCCGACGAGGTGGACGTGTCACGCGGCGACATCATCTGCGCCGGCGATGACCCGGCCGAAGTGGCCGACCAGTTCGAGGCGCACATCGTGTGGATGCACGAGGACGAGATGCTCCCGGGTCGCCCGTACCTGATGAAGATCGGCGCCCGCACGGTCGGCCTCACCATCGACGACCCGAAGTACCGCGTCGACGTCAACACCCTCGAACACCTCGCCGCCGACACGTTGGCGCTGAACGAGATCGGGGTGTGCAACATCGGACTCGATCGTCCGATCCCGTTCGACCCGTACCCCGGCCTCGCTCTCGGCGAAGGAAACGTCGACTCGATGGGCAACCGCGACACCGGCGGATTCATCATCATCGACAAGCGCACCCAGACCACGGTGGGTGCCGGGTTGCTGCACTTCGCGCTCCGGCGCTCGCACAACATCCACTGGCAGGACGTGCGAGTGGACAAGGACGCTCGTTCCGAGATGAACGACCATCGACCGGGTGTGGTGTGGTTGACCGGCCTGTCGGGCTCGGGCAAGTCGACGATCGCGAACATCGTGGAGAGCAAGTTGCACACGATGGGCGTGCGCACGTATCTGCTCGACGGCGACAACGTCCGCCACGGCCTCAACCGTGACCTCGGCTTCACGGACGCGGACCGCGTGGAGAACATCCGGCGCATCGCCGAGGTGTCCTCGCTCATGGTCGACGCCGGCCTCGTCGTGCTGGTGTCGTTCATCTCGCCCTTCGCCGCCGAACGCCGCCTCGCTCGGGAACGGGTCGCCGACGGCGAGTTCATCGAGGTCCACGTGGACGCATCGGTCGACGTGGCCGAGTCCCGGGACCCGAAGGGCCTGTACGCCAAGGCGCGAGCAGGCGAACTGTCGAACTTCACCGGCATCGACTCGCCCTACGAAGCGCCCGAGTCACCCGACGTCCACATCGATTCGGCGAACACCACACCCGAGGACGCCGCCGATCAGGTGATCGCCGCACTGCGCGCCGGCGGCATCGTCGCATGACGGTCAGGTTTGTGCCAGGCACAAACCTGACTCCGGCTCGTGCAGGGTCGCTGCGGTGACCACCGACTCGCTCATCACGCTCGCGGTGCTCCTCGTGACCGTGGGCGTGCTGGTGCTCGACCGGCTGGCGCCCGTCTACGTGCTCGCCGGGGCCGTCGGCGTCCTGCTGTTCGCCGACGTGATCGACACGCCGGTGGCGTTGAGCGGACTGTCCGCCACGGCGCCCGCCACGATCGCCGCGCTCTACGTGCTCGCCGGAGCGGTGACGGCCACCGGCACGTTCGCGAACGTGGTGGACCGGTTGCTCGACTGCGAGCGCCCGATGCTCGCGTTCACGGCGGCCACCGCAGCGATCTCGTCGGTCGTTCCGAACACGCCGCTGGTGGCGATGTTCGCACCGCGAGTGGTGCAGTGGGCGCAGCGTCGCGGTGCCAATGCGTCCCGTTTCCTGCTGCCGCTGTCGTTCGCCAGCATCCTCGGTGGTGTCGTCACGTTGATCGGCACGTCCACCAACCTCGTCGTCGCAGACCTCCTCGTGCAGGCGGGTGAGGAGCCGCTCGGAGTGTTCGACATCACCGTCGTCGGCCTCCCGGTGGCGATCGTCGGGGTGGTGTTGCTCGCTACGCTCGGGCCGCGCCTGTTGCCCGAGCGGACCGCAGTGGCATCCGACCTCGTGCGGCGCGGCCGCGAGTTCCAGGTGGCGGCACGCGTCGTGGCCGACGGCCCGCTCGTGGGCCGCACGGTCGCCGACTCGGGCCTGCGCAGCCTCGACGGAGTGTTCCTCGCGCTGGTCGAGCGGGCCGACGACGCCGACTCCGATGCGACCGCGCTCGCCGCATCGCCCGACACCGTGCTGCGTGCCGGCGACGTGTGCTGCTTCGTGGGCGACGTGGCCCGCGTCGTGGACCTCCACGCATTCGACGGGTTGACGCCACTCGAGGAACATCACGTGTCGAGCGCCGAAGGTCCCGGAACCCGTCTGTTCGAAGCGGTGGTGGCGCCGGCGTCGGAACTCGTCGGTTCGACGCTGCGCTCGGTTGCGTTTCGCGGGCAGTACGGAGGTGCCGTGATGGCGGTCCATCGTGCCGATGGAGACCTCGGTGGTCAGCTCGGACGCATCCCGCTGCGTGCCGGTGACGTGCTGCTCGTGCTCGCCGACGACGGGTTCGTCGGCCGTTGGCGGAACGACTCCGACTTCTCCCTCGTCGCCGCGGTCGACGACCCGCCGCCTGAGCGACGCAATCGGACGGGGCTCGTGGTGGTCGCCACGCTCGGGATGATCCTGCTCGCCGCGTTCGGCGTGCTGAACCTGTTCGAGGCCGCGGTGCTTGCCGCGATCGTCGTCGTGGCCGGTGGAGCGATCTCGATGAACGAAGGCCTGCGTGCGATCAACGTGAACGTCGTGGCCACGATGGCCGTGGCGATCAGCCTCGGATCCGCGGTGTCGATCAGCGGCCTCGCCGACGAGGTGGCCGGCCTCGTGGAACGATCGGAGTCGCTGGGCTTCGGCAACGTCGGGATCGTCGTGGTGACGATGCTCGCGACCATCGTGCTCACCGAACTGGTGACCAACACGGCGGCGGCTGCGCTGATGGTTCCCGTGGCGATCTCGGTCGCGGACGGCGTCGGCACGGACCCGCGGATGCTGGCGATCGCCGTGCTGATCGGTGCGTCGTGCTCGTTCCTCTCACCGGTCGGCTACCAGACCAACCTGATGGTGTTCGGCCTCGGCGGCTACAAATTCTCCGACTTCGCACGGGTCGGCTTCCCGCTGACGCTCTCGACGCTCGTCACGTCGGCGGTCATCCTGCCCATCGCCTTCGGCTGAGCCTGTCCATCGGAACGGGTCGACAACCATCCGGTGTCAGACGCCATGTGGTTGGAACGGGTCGAGAACCACCCGGTGTCAGACGCCATGTGGTTGGAACGGGTCGAGAACCATCCGGTGTCAGACACCATGTGGTTCTGGCCGGAGCGGGTCGGCCGGAGCGGGTCGGACCCATTGCGGCCGACCCACTCCGATCGACGGAGGTCAGACGGCCTTGGCGATGGCGTTGACCAGTTGACCCTTGGTCATGTCGGCGCGGCCGTCGATCTCGAGCAACTGAGCCTGCTCGTAGAGCTCGTCCTTGGTCTTGACGTTCAGGTGGGCCTTCTCGTCGCGGGTGTCGGCGGCCTTCGTCGAGGCGATCGTTGCGTCGAGACGGTCGGCGACCTCGTCGGTGATGTCGGAGACCTGCTCGTCGAGCATGTCGACGGCGATCTTGACCTGTGCCTTGGTCTGGCCGGTGACGCGACGCACGCCGGTGGTGGCGGCATCGACCGTCTGACCGACGGTCCAGCGGATGGTTCCGGCCACGGTGCGCACACCGGTGTCGGTGGTCTTCGCGACGGTCTGGACCGACGAGAGGAGCAGTTCGAGGTTGCGGCGGTTGGTCGAGATGGTCCGGTCGGCGACGGCACGGTTGAGCTCGAGCCACTTGGCGGGGATGCGCGGCAGGTTGCCCTGGATCTCGTCGAGGCGGATCTCGATGCGGTGAGCGATGCTCGCGGCGTCAGGGACGTCGGCGATCTGCGCCTTCGTGGTCTTCACGACGCGCTTCGTGGCAGCGGTAGCGGACTTCGCGACGGTCTGGGTGGCGGACTTCGTTGTGGACTTCGTTGTGGACTTGGTGGCGGACTTCGTTGCGGTGGCGGTGGCCATGGTGATCTCCTTGGGGATGACGGATACTTGCTTGAAATAGTACGCAGCTGGAGAAGGGATGCCACGCGAGTTGACGGAAGTCACGGCGAGGTCGGCTACGGAGTCGGGCTTCGCTGCATCGGCCTCGTGCCCGAGGTCGTACCGTGCGGACGTGCGTGGCGCAGGGACGGACGGTGATGATCGCGAAAGCGAGATTTCTGTCGACTCGGGTCCGGGAATGGTCGGTCACGCGCCGGACTCGATCGGCGCGAACCTGGCCGTCGGAGAACCGGAGAACGGAGAAAGCACCGTCGACGACAGTGCGGCGGCCGGCCTTCGGACGCTGAAGATCGGGCTGGTCGCCGTCGTCACACTCGTCGCGTTCGAATCGCTCGCTGTCACGACCATCCTGCCCGACATCGAGGACGACCTCGGTGGCATCGCCTGGTACGGCTGGGTCACCACGGCCTTCTTCCTCGGGACGATGATCGGCATCGTCTTCGCCGGTGACCAGGCCGACCGCCGGGGTGCGGGCCGCCCCTACGTCATCGGACTCACGCTGTTCGCGATCGGCCTGCTGATCGGGGGTGCCGCACCCGGAATGCCGATCCTTGTTCTGGGACGTTTCGTCCAGGGGTTCGGGGCGGGCGTCGTCCCGGCGATCGGATACGTCGCCATCGGCCGGGCGTTCGACGTGGCGCAACGGCCGCGAATGTTCGCGATCCTCTCCACGGCGTGGGTCGTGCCCGGTCTGGTCGGGCCGGTCGTGGCCGAACGCATCGCTGACGGGGTGGGCTGGCGCTGGGTGTTCCTCGGCCTCCTTCCGCTCGTCGTGGTCGCCGGCACCCTCGTGCTTCCGGCGATGATGCGCCTCGGTCCGGTGGCCGGTGGCACCCCGCAGCGGGTGCCGTTCCTCCGGCGTCGCCTCGTCGAGGCCACGCGGGTTGCGGCGGGCGCCGCGGTCGCAGTGGCTGGATTCACGGGTGACCGATTGTTGCTGGTCCCGGCACTCGTACTGGGCGCAGTGCTCGCAACGGGACCCTTCCGCCGGCTCACCCCACCGGGCACGCTGAGTGCAGCTCGGGGTCTTCCCGCGGTGATCTTGTCGCGCGGCGTGCTCACGTTCGCATTCTTCGGTCTCGACGCTTTCGTCCCGTTCGCCATCACCAACGGTCGCGGCCTGTCGACATTCGTGGGCAGCGTCGCAGTC
>JBBSOH010000186.1:0-7679 GCA_038259945.1 Acidimicrobiales bacterium | reverse complement strand
GGCCCATCGTGGTGTAGATCTCGATGGTGTTCTCGTTGTTAATCGCGGTGAGCAGCCGCTCGGAGGCGATCTGGAGGAGTGCCATACGGGGACCTTCGTAGATGCCACGCGACTTGGCCTCGATGATCCGGTTCTCGATCTGGTCGCTCATTCCGAGTCCGTGACGGCCACCGATCGCATTGGCCTCCATCACCAGGTCGACCTGCGACGCGAACGTCGTCCCGTTGATGGTGGTCGGCCAGCCCTCCTCGAAGCCGATCGTGATGTCTTCGGAGGCGATCTCGAGGGCCGGATCCCAGTGGGCCACACCCATGATCGGCGTGACGATCTCCATCGACGCGTCCAACTCCTCGAGCGCCTTTGCCTCGTGGGTGGCGCCCCAGATGTTGGCATCGGTCGAGTACGCCTTCTCGGACGGATCCCGGTATGGAAGCCCGCGTTCGACCAGGAACTCGCTCATGCCCTGACGACCGCCGAGTTCGTCGACGAAGTCGGGGTCGAGCCATGGCTTGTAGATCCGCAGGTCGGGGTTGACGAGCAGGCCGTATCGGTAGAAGCGCTCGATGTCGTTGCCCTTGTACGTGGAACCGTCGCCCCAGATGTCGACACCGTCGTCACGCATCGCGCGCACGAGCAGTGTGCCGGTCACGGCGCGCCCGAGTGGCGTCGTGTTGAAGTAGGTCTTGCCGGCGGTGCGGATGTGGAAGGCGCCGCACTGCAGGGCGATCAGACCCTCGCGCACGAGTTCCTCGCGGCAGTCGACCAGTCGGGCCTGCTCCGCGCCGTACAGCTTCGCCCGTTCGGGAACGGACTCGAGGTCGGGCTCGTCGTACTGGCCGATGTCGGCGGTGTAGGTGTACGGGATCGCTCCGCGTTCGCGCATCCATGCGACGGCCGCGGACGTGTCGAGCCCACCGGAGAACGCGATGCCGACTCGCTCACCGACCGGCAGCTTCATCAGGACCTTCGCGTTGGAGGCGACCTGGTCGGAGGAGGTGAGTCTGCTTTCAGCGGGGTCGGGCACGGCGCCGACGATAACGGCCCGCCCTGCTGCAGCCCACGGAGGATGGGGTGGAAGGGCGCAGATCGTCCGACAGCGGGGCGGTCGGACTACGGCGCGGGATCGAGCGAGGGTGGTGGCGGGGGCGCGACAGAGGCAGGCGAAGCGGTGCGATATCTGCCCGTGAGCGACGCCAGCGTGACCACACCGAGCAATCCGGCGATCACGGCCTCGGCGATGCCGAGGCCGATCGAGCGGGAGAAGTCGGGGACGGCGATCAACGCTGATGCCGCGACACCCGCTGCGCTCCAGCGCACGATCCACCTGATGTTGTAGACGACGAGCAGGGCCACGACGAGGGAGATGTAGAAGGGCACCAACCTCACGGCGATGTTGGTGGGCTGAGCGCGCGGGCCGACCCACCAGGTCGAGATCCCGATCTGGACGCTGGCCTGCCACACTCCGGCGTAGGCGAAGAACGCGGTGATCCAGGCGAGGCCGAGCATCACACGCCACGGGGTCGCGAGATCACCGAGTCGTGGGGCGACGGTGAGGCGCTTCGACGGCGTGGACGACGGCGACGGTGGATCGGGCTCGATGGCCGCGTCGTGTGCGGGATCGGGCGGGGGGAATGACATCGTCGACGACGCTACCGCCGTGCCCCGGGCCGTCCCGGTCGCCCGACGAGGCGGCGGTTCCTGCGACGACTACCCTGCGGCCCTCATGGGTGCGACGACCGAGGATCGACCGAACGCCGACGACGCCAGCTCGAGAACCGGTGTGTCCAACGGTGCGGCGAGTGGTGTGGACCACGCTCGGGAGCGGTTCGAGAAACTCTCGATCTTCTACCCGATGTGGAACGAGGAGTTGTACATCGAACGGGCGCTCGATGCCGGCCATCGTGCCGCACGCAAACTGGTCGAAGTGGGTGACATCGCCGACTACGAGTTGATCGTGGTCGACGACGCCTCCACCGATGCGACCGGGGAGATCGCCGACCGACTGGCCGCCGCCGACCCCCACGTCCGGGTCGTGCACCATGCGAAGAACCGCAAACTCGGTGGTGCCATCAAGACCGGCTTCGAGTCTGCGACCGGCGACTTGATCCTCTACACCGATGCCGACCTGCCGTTCGACATGGCCGAACTGCCGCGGGCGGTACGCCTGCTCAGCGACTACGACGTCGACCTCGTCAGCGCCTACCGGTTCGACCGCACCGGCGAGGGGTACCTCCGTCTCGTCTACACGTTCGTGTACAACCTGCTGATCCGGTCGATGTTCGGGGTGAAGGCACGCGACATCAACTTCGCCTTCAAGCTGTGCCGGGCCCGTCTGTTCGATCACGTGGAACTGCGCAGCGAGGGTTCCTTCATCGACGCCGAACTCGTCATCCGGTCCACCCGGCTCGGCTTCGAGATGCTGCAGTTCGGCGTGGACTACTTCCCGCGTACCCGAGGCGAGTCGACACTCAGTTCACCGGGCATCATCTTCACGATCCTGCGGGAGATGCGCGAGTTGCGCAGCGACCTCGACGGGATCGAACCGGTCGACCGGACCTGAGCCGCCCACCGCTCGTCACCGAGCGGCGCCCGATCGACGCCGAGAAGGAAAATCCGTCGGAAACTCCCTGCGCACGCGCCGGCCCGGATCGGCCGCTCGGATATCTTTGTCACGTGTTGCGCACAATGGGCTGATCCGGTGTGCGCCGCGAATCGAATCGTTCTCCGTGCACCCCGACTCTCCCGCTCCCCGTCGCCCCGTGGCTCAGTGGCTCCCTGCCGCCGCAGCCATCGGCGTCCTCGCCGTGGTGATCGTGGCGGGCGTGGCCCTCGGTGGAGGCAACGAGGGTCCGGGCGACGCAACTCCGGTTCAGCAGGCGGCCGGTGCGGCTGTCCCGCTGACCGTGCCCGACTCGGTTCCCGACGTGATCGCCACGGTCGAGACCACCGCGCCCGTCACGAAGAGCGAGCTCGACCGCACGTTGTCGAAGGGCGTGGCCGGCGGCGACGTCCAGCAGGTGCAGCAGCGCCTGACCGATCTCGGTTTCGCCCCGGGGCCGACGGACGGCATCTACGGCGACGAGACGATCAAGGCCGTGTGGGCGTTCGAGAAGCTGGTGCTCGGGGTGGAGAGCAACCGCCCGACCGGCCAGGTCACGCCCGAGATGTGGGATGCGATGCAGGAGCCGTTCGTCATCCAACCACGGCGACCGAACTCCACGCCCAACCACACCGAGGTCTACCTGCCCGAGCAGGTGCTCGCCGTGTTCCAGGACGATCGACCGGTGCTCATCACACACATGTCGTCGGGCACGAACGAGGAGTGGTGTGAGGAGGTCACGATCAGCCCGGGCGAGTACGGGAACCGTGACGGTGAGGAGCCGATCGTTCGAGGCGAGTGCGGGCGTTCGAACACCCCCGGTGGGGTCTTCGAGTTCTACCGACAGGTCGAGGGAATCCGCGACAGTGCGCTGGGGAGCATGTGGAACCCGGTGTACTTCAACTACGGCATCGCGATCCACGGTGCGCTCAACGTCCCGCTGCAGCCGGCGTCGCACGGGTGCATCCGCATTCCTCTCGGCATCTCCGAAGGTCTTCAGGACCTGATGGACATGGGTGATCAGGTCTTCGTGTGGGACGGCGAGAAGGAGCCCGAGGAGACCGGTTCGCCTCCTCCGACGTTCAACTGGCTCGACCCGGACTACGAGACCACCACGACGGTTCCCGAGTCGACCACGACGGTGCCGGAATCGACCACCACGGCTGCAACCACGACCGTCGCCGCGTCCACGCCCACCAACACGGTGCCGAACTCGACCGCACCGCCGAACACCGCCGCCCCCACGACGCAGGCGCCGGTGGTGACCGCGGCACCCACGTCGCCGCCGACGACCACCACGACCACGGCGCCGACCACGACCAGCACCAGCACGACGACCACGACGCTGGTCGGCGTCGGCGGCTGACCCCGACCCGACGGCCCGCAGGTCGCCGGCTCGCTGTCGCGTGATCGCGATGACTGTCGCCCGACGACGTCGTCGTACGATCGGGGCGATGGCGCAACCCGAGATCATCGACTACGACGAGTTCGCTCTCTTCGCCGAGAACATCGCCGAGTTCGACCTCGACGCGACGATCCCCACCGTCGAGCGGATCGACGTCGGGATGCCCCACGATCTGGGTCGTCATGTCAGCGCGCTGAAGTGGGGCAGCGATCCGGCCCAGGTCGTGTTCCTGCACGGCGGCGCCCAGAATGCGCACACCTGGGACACGGTGGCGCTGGCGCTCGGGCGTCCGGCGCTCGCGATCGACCTCCCGGGTCACGGTCACTCGCACTGGCGGGACGACCACGCCTACACACCCCACAACCTCGCCGACGACGTCGCCGTCGTCGTGGCCGACCTGGCTCCTGACGCGTCGCTCGTGGTGGGCATGTCACTCGGCGGCTTGACGTCGATGGAACTCGCAGTGCGCCACCCGACTCTCGTGCGACGCCTCGTCATGGTCGACATCACGCCGGGCGTCAACCAGGAGAAGGCCAAGGCGGTGATCGACTTCGTCGACGGTCCGCAGGAGTTCGCGAGGTTCGACGATCTGCTGGCCCGCACCATCGAGTTCAACCCCACTCGGTCGGAATCGTCATTGCGACGGGGGATCCTCCACAACGCCGCGCAGCGGCCCGACGGCTCGTGGCAGTGGCGCTACGACCGGACCGGCCACACCCGCCCGAAGGACGATGCGGTCGAGTCCGACGCCGATCAGGCAGTGCCGGCGTCATCGGCGTCGCCGCTCTGGGACGACTTCGGAGCGGTGGCGGCTCCGCTCACGATCGTCCGAGGTTCGATCTCACCGGTCGTCGACGACGAGGACATCGCCGAGGCCCGCCGGCGCCGGCCCGATGTCGAGGTGGTGGTGGTCGACGGCGCCGGCCACAGCGTGCAGGGCGACCGCCCCGTTGAACTCGCCCGCATCATCGCCAACCGTCTGGTGTCAGACACCGTTTGACAACCACACGGTGTCTGACACCGTTTGGTATCAGGCGCAGGTGGTGATGCCGTCGAGAGTTCCGCGACGGAAGTGGTCGATCTTCTCGAACGGGCTGCCGAGGACGTTCGTGTTCACTTCCGGGTCGCCGACCACGATGGCGGTGAGAATCGCCTCCGTCAGGTCCCCCGCGGACACCGATGCCCCGCGGTCGGGGTCGCGAGGCTGAGGAAGCTCGACGAATCCGTCGGCGTCGATCACTGGGTTGCCGTTCTCGTCGAGCACCGGGATGACCGTGTTCACCCACGCCCCGGTGAGACAGTCGTTCTGGAGTTGGCGTTCTTCGCCGGACAGCGTGCTGCCCCCGGTGTTCTGAGCGTGCTCGGCCCACGCGATGCCGAGCAGGTACGCCGGGCCGAAGTCACCGAACCGGTCGTACAGGCTGCGTGCGGTGGGCTCGTTGAGGTACACCGTGTCACTCTCGGAGCACAGTTCGACACCGAGGTCGAAGTACCCGGTCGGCGAGTCGCAGACGACCTCGGTCTCCGACTGAACTGCGACGAGGTCGAGTTGACGGAAGTCGGGGAACCGGGCCTGCAGGTCGTTGTCGTAGAGCAGGTTGAGATCGGGAACGAGGAAGCCGAACAGGTCGCCGTCGCCGTAGCCGAACGCCGCATTGCCGCCGGTTGCGTCGCCCGGGTCGAACAGGATGGGCGTGAGAGGCAGTGGATCGTCGATGAGTTGCGCGCAGCGTGCCAGGCCCTCCTGGAAGCCGACCTGGAATGCGCCGACGCGGTCGAAGCCGGAGCCGTGCCCACCGGGGGAGGTCGGGTCGGTGCCGATCGGGTCCTCGATCGAGATCATCGAGATCAGCCCGGCGCGCACGTCGTTGTCGTCGAAGGTGATTCCCGGGGCGTTTCCGGCATTGGCCCGCCCCGCCCACGCTCCGGCCACGCAGTCGGCCTGCTGTTCGAGGTCGACGGTGTCGAGGTCGTTGCGGGGGAGGGTGCCGACGCGATCCTGTAGTGCGTGGCCGTACTCGTGGGCGAGCACGAGGCCGAACGTGACGGGTCCGAAGTTGGTGGCCAGCGAGCCGACCACGCCCTCGGGGGTGTCGTCGTAGGCGATGAAGTCGCCGAGGAAGCAGTAGATCGCTCCACCGGCCTGGATGTCCTCGAACGACGAGGACGGTGAACCACAACCGGGGATCGGGCTGGTGCGTTCGGGATAGGCGGCGAAGATTCCGCCTTCGAGCGGCTCGAATGGGATGCCGAACGCCGGCTCGAACTCCACCTCGAGCCAGTTCTCGACGTCCGCGAGAGCGACGGACAGGAAGTCGTCCCACGGTTGGGGCGGCTTGTTGTCGCCGAAGTCGATCGCATCGGGGTCGATCATCGTGGGGTCGATGTCGGGCATACCGGGGTCTGCGGTCGGGTCGAGCATCGGGTCGATCGGTGTGATCGGCTCGTTTCGTCCCGGCGTGCTGGTGGTGGTGGTGGGGTCGTCGGGTCCGTCGGGAACGGTGGTGCCGGGCGGATCGGCCGGATCGCCGGCGACCACGTCGGGGATCTGGTCCGAGCGCTGGGAGATCACGAGGGTGTCGGCGTCCGCGGCGCACGCAGCAACCGCCATCGACACGCCGACGAGAAGTGCCGGCAGGCGACGTGAGCGCTTCGATCGGGTGATCGGTGCGCTCGGTCGGGCATCGGGTGGCAGGAGTGATCCGTTGCCCGACTGCGTGCCCGGTTGGGTGATGGAGTTCGGTCGACGATCCACGTCGCCGACTCTAGATGCCGTCCGTCAACGTCGCGTCGCGGGAGGCGAGGGGAGGAGTCCCCGCCCCGATCCCGACACGCACGACGATGCCAGCCATCGTGCGGGGCGATTTCGGACGAAGGGATCTTGGTGAGACCGGCGTCACGCGCTACGGTCGCTCTCGTCATTCGGCCCGACCATCGAGCCGAAACGTTCGAGGGGAACCAATACGGCGTGGCATTGCTCGAAGCAGATCAGATCACCGTTCAGTTCGGCGGAATCGTCGCGCTCGACGAGTTGACGTTCGTCATCAACGAAGGTGAGATCCTCGGACTCATCGGGCCCAACGGTGCCGGCAAGACGACGATGTTCAACGTCCTGTCGCGGATCTACGAGCCGACCAGCGGGTCTCTCACCTTCGACGGTGAGGACCTGTTGAGCGTCAAGGCCCACGGAATCGCGAGCCGCGGCATCGCACGGTCGTTCCAGAACCTCGCGCTGTTCCCGACGATGACGCTGCTGCAGAACACGATGACCGGCGCCCACCACCACGGCAAGATCGGATTCGTTCGCTCGATGCTGCGGATCGGCGCAGGTGCCGAGGAGAAGCGCCTCCGGGCCGAGGCCTATTCGATCCTCGAGTCGCTCGACCTCGCCCAGTACGCCTTCCGCCCGGCAGCGGGGCTGCCGTTCGGCACGCTCAAGCGCCTCGAACTCGCCCGGGCCCTCGCCTCGCACCCTCGACTCCTGCTGCTCGACGAACCCGCCGCCGGCCTCACCCACGCCGAGGTCGACGAGTTGGGCGCCACGATCAAGCGCGTCCGCGACGAATACGGGGTCACCGTGCTCCTCGTCGAGCACCACATGGGCATGGTGATGTCGATCTCGGATCGAGTCGTCGCCATGGAGTTCGGTCGCAAGATCGCCGAAGGCCTGCCACG
>JBBSOH010000185.1:0-7704 GCA_038259945.1 Acidimicrobiales bacterium | reverse complement strand
TCTCGGGCGAACTGGTACCGGGCACGCACGCGGGAGCCGACGAACTGCTCGGCATCGCCGACGCGCTCGGTCGGGTCGGGCACGGCGTGTTCCAGTTCGCACCCGACCACGTCGAGGTTCCCGTCAGCGAGATGCCGTGGATGCGCGACATCGCCCGGCGCACCGGTCGCACGGTGAGCGTCAACCTGAACCAACCCGACAGTGCGCCGGAGCTGTGGCGCGAGGTGCTCGCACAACTCGACGAATCCCGTGAAGAGGGGTTGTCGATCGTCGCTCAGATCGCCGGACGCAGTGTCGGGTTGTTGATGTGCCTGGAAGGGTCGTTCAACCCGCTCGACTTCCACCCGGCGTACGCGTCGGTGTCGCAGCTCGCGCTGGGCGAACGTGTCGCGGCGTTGCAGAACGAGGAGTTGCGGGCGGCCCTGCAGATCGAACCGGAGGGCGATCTGTTCCGCAAGGTCGTGCTCGACAAGCTCGACTCGTGGTGGGCGGTGGAGGACGGTGACATCGATTACGAACCCCATGTCGACGACTCGATCGGCGCCGTGGCCCGACGGACCAGGACGCACCCGATCGACCTGATCGTCGACCAGCTGTGCGCGCACGACGGCCACGGGATGATCCTCACTCCGTTCTTCAACTACGCGTACGGCGACCTGTCGTTCCAGTACGAGGCGCATCAGCATCCGTCCACACGGATGGGCCTGGCCGACGCCGGCGCCCACTGTCGGGTGATCTGCGACGGCGGCACGCCGACGTTCATGCTCACCCACTGGACGCGGGATCGCACGCGGGGCCCCAAGCTGCCCCTCGAACTCGTGGTGCACCGCCAGACCCGCCAGACCGCCGAGCTCTACGGCCTCGGCGACCGCGGCCTGATCGCCCCGGGAATGCGGGCTGACCTGAACCTGATCGACTCCGACCGACTGACGTTCGGGCCGCCGCGCATGGCGTACGACCTGCCCGCCGGCGCCCGTCGACTCGTGCAGAAGGCCGAGGGCTACGTCGCCACGTTCGTGAACGGCGTGCAGACCGTCGACCACGACCAGTTCACCGGCGAACTTCCGGGCCGCCTCGTCCGAGGCCCCCGCTGATCCCGACCCTCTCGCCCGCCGCGCACACCGGCACCGGCGGCAGGCGATCGCACCGAGTCGGGTGTTTGAGCGCGGGATGTCCGCGTTGAAACACCCGACGGAACGCACACACCCGACACGTGTCATCCGTGCCGACATGTGGTCGAGTTGATGTTTCAGTTGCGTGACGATCGGCGACGCTGCTTGCCTATGACAACGACACTGACCCGCAAGATCATCGCCGCATCGGCCGTCGCAGCACTGACGATCGGCGCTGCCGCTTGTTCCGACGACGACGGGAACGAAGACGACATCGACAACCCCGTCGACGGTGTGGACGACGTGATCGACGACGGAGCCGAAGACATCTCGAACGAGATCGACAGCGAAGTCCCGGCCGATTCAGTCGGCGGCTGATCCCCCTCGCCGTCCATCCACTTCAACGCAACACGCCCAGAGCCCCTCGGACACCCCTTGGTCCGAGGGGTTCGGCCGTTTTCGACCGAAACGCGGATCAGTCGATCTTCGGGAGGATCTTCAGGCCGAGTTCCTCCATCGCCTTGGGATCACCCGGGATCGGGCTGTTCGTCATGGGGTCCTGACCCGACTGGGTCTTGGGGTAGGCGATGACCTCGCGGATGTTGTCCTCGCCGGCGAGGATGGCCACGAGGCGGTCGAGGCCGAAGGCGAAACCGCCGTGCGGCGGCGCCCCGTACTCGAACGGGTTGAGGAAGAACCCGAACTTGCGCTCGGCCTCCTCGTCGCTGATGCCGAGTCCCCGGAACACTTTGCGTTGCAGTTCGGATTCGTGGATTCGGATCGAGCCGGAGCCGAGCTCCCAGCCGTTGAGCACCAGGTCGTACGCGATCGACCGGACCGACATCGGGTCGGATTCGAACTTGTCGATGTCGTCCGGGTGCGGCATCGTGAACGGATGGTGCCCCGACTTCGGGTTGCCGGTCTCCTTGTCGCGACCCACGAACAGCGGGAACTCGACGACCCACACGTAGCGGTACGGGCCCTGGTGAACGGGCGGACGCCCGATTTCGTTGCGCAGCACGCCGAGCACTTCGCACGTGGGTTCCCAGTCATCGGCCACGATCAGCACGAGGTCGCCGGTCTCGGTGCCCATCGCAGCTTTCAGCGCCACCACCTCATCGTCGCTGAGGAACTTCGCAACGGGTGAGTCGAACCCTTCGTCGGTGGCCTTCATCCAGACCAGGCCCTTGGCTCCGGCGCTCTTGGCCTTGTCGGTGAGCTTGTCGAGTTGGTTGCGGCCGTAGTCCGCTGCTCCACCATCGACCTTGATGCCCTTGATCGCTTCGGCACCGGCGAACGCCTTGAACTCTGTGCCGGCGAAGACCGCGGTCAGCTCCTGCAGTTCCATGCCGAAGCGGAGGTCGGGCTTGTCGATGCCGAAGCGGTTCATGGCGTCGTGCCAGGTGATCCGCTCGATCGGAGCGGGCCGCTCCCCCGTCGCTGCCTCGGCGGCTGCCAGCACGGCCTCGGACACGGCATCGAGCACGTCGTCCTGGGTGACGAAGCTCATCTCCATGTCGAGTTGCATGAACTCGTACTGGCGGTCGGCGCGCAGATCCTCGTCCCGCAGGCAGCGGGCCATCTGGTAGTAGCGGTCGACTCCGCCGACCATCAGCAGTTGCTTGAACAGTTGCGGCGACTGCGGCAGCGCATAGAACGAACCCGGCTCCTTTCGGGACGGCACGAGGAACTCGCGGGCTCCTTCTGGCGTGGAGGGAACGAGCATCGGTGTCTCGACCTCCACGAATCCCTGCGCGTCCATCGCGTTGCGCACTGCGGCGTTGATCTTCGATCGCACGCGGAGGTTCTTCTGCATCCGCTCGCGACGCAGGTCGAGGTAGCGGTACTGGAGGCGGATGTTCTCGTCGACGTCGTCGGCGCGGGCGTCGATCGGGAACGGCGGCGGCGTTGCGACGCGCAAGATCTCCACCTCGCAGTCGCCGATCTCCACGCCCCCCGTTGGCAGCTTGTCGTTGATCGTGCCCTCCGGGCGCACCCGAACCGTGCCGGTGATGCGCAGGACGTACTCGCTGCGCACGTCGACGTCGTCGTTGATGACGCACTGCACGATGCCCGAGTGATCGCGGAGGTCGACGAACGCCAGGTGCTCACCGTGCTCGCGCCGACGTCCGACCCAACCACAGACGCTGACGGTCTGGCCGATGTGCTCCGGGCGGAGGTCGCCACAGAGATGGGTGCGCATCGAGGTGCTGCCGGGTGTGGGGGACGACGACGTTCTGGGGGTTTCGGTGGGGCTCATCAGTGTGCTTTCAAGTGGGAGATCAGATCGGATCGGGAAATGGTCTGCTGGTCGCCGGCATCGCGGGCCATCGGGCGCACGATCAGAGAGTGGGACGCCAGTTCGTCGTCGCCGACGATCACGGCGAAGCGAGCTTCGGACCGGTTGGCCAGCTTCATCTGGGCCTTCATGCTGCGATCGTCGTAGCCGCGATCCGCAGTGAACCCGGCAGCACGCAGTTCGGCGGTGATCGCAACCGCCTCCTGGCCACCGACCACGTCGACCACGAACACGTCGAGGGGCGACGAATCGTCGCCGAACACGCCTTCGTCGTCGCATGCCAGCAACGTGCGGTCCACGCCGAGGGCGAAGCCGATGCCGGGTGTGGCCGGACCACCGAGGGCTTCGACGAGGCCGTCGTAGCGGCCGCCTCCTCCGAGGGCGTTCTGGGCAGAATCCAGCGTGCCGCCCTGGAACTCGAAGATCGTGCGTCGGTAGTAGTCGAGCCCGCGAACGAGCTTGGGTTCGACCACGAAGTCGATCCCGAGGCGGGTGAGGCCCGCCTGCACGGTCTCGAAGTGCGCGGCTGCGCCTGCGGAGTAGAACTCGGAGATCTTGGGTGCCCCGGCGATCGCCTCGGCGTCGTGCTCACGCTTGGAGTCGAGGACCCGAAGCGGGTTCTTCTCGAGCGTCGATCGGCTCTGCTCGGACAGGTCGGCGTCGCCGAAATACGCGGCCAACGCGTCGACGTAGGCGGCGCGATCCTCGGGTTCGCCGAGGCTGTTGACGACCAGCGTGACCTGGGACAGGCCCAGGCGTCCATAGAACTCCGATGCCAGCGCGATCACCTCGACGTCGAGGTGTGCGTCGTCGACGCCGAGCACTTCGATGCCGACCTGGTCGAACTGACGGTACCGACCGCGCTGCGCCTTCTCCTGGCGGAAGTTCGGTCCGGTGTACCAGACCTTCCACGGCAGCGCCGCCGGGCGGTGCTGGGCGAACGCACGACACACGCTGGCGGTCAGTTCCGGACGGAGCGACACGTGGCGCCCGCCGCGGTCCTCGAATGCGTACAGCTCCTTGGTCACCACGTCCGTCGCCTCGCCGATCCGTGTGAACACGCCGACGTCCTCGATCAGCGGCGTGATGATCTGGCCGTACCCGGCTGCACCGACCACGTCGGCGAACACGGCGTTGAGTCGGCGCCAACGCGCGGTGTCAGGAGGCAGGATGTCCCGCATCCCGGGACTGGTCTGGAACGCTGGCACGGCCCGTCAGGCTAGCGACCACTCCCCGGTCGAACGCGTCCAGGTTTGCGCGCGTCGCTTTCATTCAGAGCAGGAGCGACGCAGCCCGCCCAACCCCTCGTCGCTCTTGCTCTGAACCAGAACGACGGGGTCAGGCTCCCGGTGCCGAGCCCGGGACGGTGCGGTATGCGTCGTAGACCGAGTCGATGGCCTTGATCGTGTTGATCACCGAGTCGAGGTGTGCGCCGTTGGCCAGTTCGAACTCGAACCGCATCTTGGCCTCCCGATCGGCTCCGGTGATGGTCTCACACGAGACGATGTTCACCCGCTGATCGACCAGGGCCATCGCCACGTCGGCCAGCAGCTTGGACCGGTCGAGGGCAACGACCTCGATCCCTGCGGTGAACGTGTTGTTGAACTGGCCTTCACCGTCCCAGTCGACATCGATCATCCGCGTCGCCTGTTCGGCCATCAGCGACACGGCGTTGGAGCAGTCGGCACGGTGCACGCTCACACCGCGGCCACGCGTGACGAATCCGGTGATGTCATCGCCCGGAACCGGTGTGCAGCACTGGGCGAGGCGCACCAGCATGTCGTCGAGCCCTTCGACGTGGACGCCGACCTTCTGGCGGTGCCCGTCGCGCCGCTCACGGCGGGGTCGGTCGACCGTGGCCGGCAACTGCACTTCTTCGTCACCCGACCGATAGCCGCGGGCGACACGCTGAGCGACACTGCGACCCGACACGTGGTGCTCACCGATGGCGGCCAGCATCGAATCGAGGTCGACGTAGCTCATCTCGGCCACGACGTGCTCGAGTTGTTCGGACTTCCAGACCTGCTGCACCGGGAGCGACTCGCGGCGGAACTCGTCGTGCAGTTCGTCACGACCCTGTTCGATCATGTCGATCCGGCGTTCGCGACTGAACCACTGCCGGATCTTGTTGCGCGCCCGTGGCGAGGCGACGAAACCCATCCAGTCCTGTGACGGGCCGGCGGTCTCGACCTTCGAGGTGAAGATCTCGCACGAGTCGCCGCTCTGCATCACGTGATCGAGGCCGACGAGGCGACCGTTGACCTTCGCCCCGATCGTGGCGTGGCCCACCTCGGTGTGCACCGCATACGCGAAATCAACGGCCGTGGAGCCGACCGGGAGGCTGACCACTCGGCCCTTCGGGGTGAAGACGTACACCTCGTCCTGGTCGAGGTCGGTCTTCAGACTCTGCATGAACTGGGCAGGGTCGGAGATCTCCTCCTGCCAGTCGATGATGCGGGTGAGCCAGTCCGCCTCGGACGCATTCGTGGCATTGCCGGCTCCGGCCGAGCGATCCTTGTACGCCCAGTGCGCAGCAACGCCCCACTCGGCCCGGTGGTGCATCTCGGTCGTTCTGATCTGCACCTCGATCGGTTTGCCCGAGGGGCCGACCACCGTGGTGTGCAGGCTCTGGTACAGGTTGAACTTCGGCATCGCGATGTAGTCCTTGAACCGCCCGACCACCGGGCGCCAACGTCCGTGGATGCAGCCGAGTGCGGCGTAGCAGTCCTTCATCGTCGGCACGACCACACGCACGGCGACGAGGTCGAAGATGTCGTCGAACTCGAGTCCCTTGACGACCATCTTCTCGTAGATGCTCCAGAGGTGCTTTCCGCGCCCGGTGACCTCGGCCTCGATCTTCAGTTCGCCGAGTCGCGCACGCACCTCGGCGACGGTCGATGCGAGGTACACGTCACGCTCGGGCGTTCGCACGCGTACGAGGTGGTCGAGTTCGGCGAAGCGCTTCGGATGCAGCGACGAGAACGAGAGGTCCTCCAACTGCTGCTTGATCTCCTGCATTCCGAGGCGGTGCGCCAGCGGCGCATAGATGTCGAGCGTCTCCTGCGCGATCCGCTGCTGCTTCTCGAGCGGCATCGCCGCGATCGTGCGCATGTTGTGCAGCCGGTCGGCGAGTTTGATGACCAGCACACGCAGGTCCTTCGCCATGGCGACCAAAATCTTGCGCATCGTGGCCGCCTGCTGCTCCTCACGGCTGTCGAAGCGGATCCGCTCGAGCTTCGTGACCCCGTCGACGATCGCTGCCACCTGCGGGCCGAAGTCTCGTTCGACATCTGCCAGCGTGATCTCGGTGTCCTCGACGGCATCGTGGAGAAGTGCAGCAGCCACCGACACCTCGTCGAGCCCGATCTCCGCAACGATCAGTGCGACGGCGAGCGGATGATTGATGTAGCTCTCACCGCTCTTACGCATCTGCGAACGGTGCGCCTCCGACGCCACCCGGTAGGCCCGGTTGATGTCACCGATCGGGGCCTTGGGATGACGACGACGGTAGGTCTGCAACAAGGGAGCGAGTTCCCCCGTCTGCGACGAACTCGCGAACGACCCCGACTGATGCCGCCGCCACGGAAGCACTCGGTCGACGGTCGCCATGGTCAGGAATACTGCAAGAGCGAGCGGACGAGGCGGTCACCGAGCTTGGCACGACCACCGAGTTCTTCGAGTTCCAGCAGGAACCCGAGCCCGGCGATCACTCCCCCGAGTGTTTCGACCAGCGTTGCCGTTGCTGCCGCGGTCCCCCCGGTGGCGAGCACATCGTCCACGATGAGGATCCGTTCGCCGGGATGGATGGCATCGCGATGGATCTCGAGTTTGTCGGTGCCGTACTCGAGTTGGTACTCCTCGCGCACCACCGCCCACGGCAACTTTCCGGGCTTGCGGACCGGGACGAAGCCGGCCCCGATCCGGTAGGCGACCGCCGCTCCGAAGATGAAACCCCGGGACTCGACGCCGACCACCCGGTCGACTGCCACCCCCGAGAACTCCTCGACCAGGCCGCTGACCGCCTGGGAGAACGCGCTCGCGTCGCCCAGCAGGGGCGTGATGTCCCGGAACACGACGCCCTCGGTCGGGAAATCCGCGACATCGCGGACATGTGCACGCAGTGAGCGGTGATCCATCGGTGGAGGATACCTGCGTTCTACGAGCGCTTCTTCTTCTTGCGCGGCCTCGGCGGGTGGCTGAGGATGCGCTCGGCGGGTTGGTGGATCGCATCGGTCGCAGATCGGGTGCGCACGGATCCGGCATCCTCCTCGGCGGCACCGTTCTCGGCACGCT
>JBBSOH010000184.1:0-7767 GCA_038259945.1 Acidimicrobiales bacterium | reverse complement strand
GCGGGCGCGCAGGTCGTCGAACAGGCGCCGCTCGATCTCGGCGATGGTGAGCGTGCCGCGCGCCGCCTCGAATTCGGCCGCATCGTCCGTGCTGTCGAAGCAGTACGCCTTCCAGGAGATCGAGATGCGGACCTCGTCGGTGCCGTAGCGACGCAGCTCGTCGCCCGACGGGGACGCCATCACCCAGGTCGAACCGTCGTGCCGCAGGGTGGCTCCGGCCACGATCTCGACCGGAGCGGGCTCGTCGGGCGCCCCGATGCGCTCCACGCCGTGGTAGCGCGAGTCGGTGTCGAGAACCAGCGCTGTGTTGTCGGACGGCTCGAAGCGGTGGCACGGCCGGTCGGGCCCGTCCGGGTAGTGGCGCAACGCACCGCCAACGGCGTGACCGAAGTAGGTGATGCCGGTCGCGATCGGCACGCGCAGATCCTCGAACAGCCCCGACGCACGCATGATCACCAGCAGCCACTGCGGCGTGATCGACCGGTCGGCGCCGGCGAACTCCGGCACGTCGATGTGGATCGCGAGTTCCTGCCCCGGCACCAGCAGGTTGAGATACAGGATCGCCGGCTCCACCACTGGCTTGGCGTGGACGGCACGCGCTGCGTCGTACAGGGCGGGCAACGTGTCGAGCACCTGGAATCCCGGTGCAACGACACGCCCGCCCTGCATCAGCGTGGAGCGGAAGTATCCCGTCCGACGAATGAGGGTGGTCGGTGGTTCGCTGACGCCGAGGTAGCCGCCGGTGGCGACGTAGTTGCGGGCGGCGTCGTAGCGTTCGGTCACGCCCGATTCCAGGGGACCGTTCGATCGTTCGGCCGCGTACAACCCGTACGGGCCGCCATCGAGGACCGCTTGGTTGATCGCCTCGGCATCGGCCGGAGCGAGCAGAGGGTCGATCTCCACGGCGGTGGTGGCGAGCGCAGCGTTGGTCAGCAGGTCGGTCACGGGTCGCATTCTTCCATTGATCGGTGAGCGTGTTCCGTGTCGGCGAGCGGACGTCAGCGAGCGAGACGGCCGAGGGGGATCCGGTCGGCGAAGCGCGAGGCAACCGGCCCGACCACGGCGGTGATCAGCACGTAGCCCGCAGCGAGCGCGCCGAGCTCTGGCCCGTCGGCGAGATCGGCGCCGAGCGCAGCGATCACGATCGAGAACTCGCCGCGGGCCATCAGCGCAGTGCCCACACGGAGCCGACCCCGAGGTCCGGCACCGACCCGCCGGCCGGCGTACCAACCGGTGACGACCTTTGTCGACATCGAGACCACGGCGAGCGCGAGTGCCGGGAGAGCGCTGGAGAACAGGTCGGACGGGTCGATCTGGAACGAGAAGAACACGAAGAACGTCGCTGCGAACAGGTCCTGCAGCGGGCTCATCAGGCGCTCGGCCCGTTCGGCCACAGGACCGGACAGTGCCAGGCCCACCAGGAACGCGCCGATCGCCCCGGACACCTCGAGCGACTGAGCGCCCCCGGCGACGAGCAAGGTCACGCCGAACACGGCGAGCAGCAGCGACTCGTCGGAGCCACCACCGAGCAGCGTGGTGAACCGCCGGCCGAACCGCAGCGCAGCAAAGAGGATCAGGACCACGGTGACCAGCGCGATCCCGACGCTCGTGGAGATCTCGGCGGCGGTTCCCCCGACGATCAGCGCAGCGACGACCGGCAGGTAGATCGCCATGGCCAGGTCTTCGATCACCAACAGGTTCAGGATGGCTGGGGTTTCGCGGTTGGCGAGTCGCCCGAGGTCGGCGAGCACCTTGGAGATGATGCCGCTCGAGGAGATCCACGTCACTCCGCCGAGCAGCACGGCGGCGAGCGGCTCCCAGCCGAGCAGCAGCCCGAGCCCGATGCCGGGCAGAGCGTTGGCGAACATGTCGAGCAGCCCGGGTGGGATCCCGGTCCGCAATCCGGACCGCAGTTCGGATTCGCTGTACTCCAACCCGAGCGTGAAGAGCAGGAGCAGCACGCCGATCTCCGCGGCGAGCGAGATGAAGTCCTCGCTCACGCTGACCTCGGCGATGCCTCCTTCGCCGAACGCGAGGCCGGCGATGAGATAGAGCGGGACGGCAGTGATGCCGATCCGCCCGGCGACGCGAGACAGCACGGCGAGGCCGAGCGCCACCGCACCGATCTCGAGGAACGCCAGTGCCGCCTCCGAGCTCCCGGCGGCGAGCAGGCTCACGATGCGTCCCTCAGCGGTGGCAGGATCTGTGTGGCTGGGCCCGTGGTTCTCATCGGCCGGTCAGCTGCGTCCATCTCGGGCCGTCCGTCGATCGACGAGCGCGCTTCAGGGGCCGGCGATCAGGTCGGTGAGTGCGGCGAGCCCGTCGGATGTGCCTGCCGCGACGACGGTGTCGCCGTCAGCGATGAGGAAGTCCGGATCGGGTGCTGGATGAGCGGTGGCGCCACGGATGACCGCCACGATCGAGGCGCCGGTCTTCGTTCGATAGGCGCCCTGCCCGATGGTGACGCCGACGGCGGGTGACGTTGGGCTGATCGGGAGCCACTCGATGCCGAGTCCTTCGATCTCCTGGGTGACCACGCCGATCGCCTCGGTGACCCGGCTCGCGCCGAGGAGTTCGGTCAGGGTGCGGGTGTCCGATGCGGAGAAACTGATCTGAGCGCTGCACCGATCGGGATCCGCCGAGTCGTACACGACGATGTCGCGTCGCCCGTCACGATGGACGAGGACGCCGACGTCTCGTCCGTCGTCGGTGGTGAAGTCGTGTTTGACGCCGATCCCCGGCAGGTTCGTCTCTCGAACGGTGGCCATGGCTCCATTGTGGCGGCTGGGATGGGGCAAGGCTCCCTCGGTCGGGTGCTGGTGCGCGGAGCACCAGGTTCGACCTGGACAGCCTCCACTATTCTCACCACCATGTCCGCTGACACGCCCAACACCCCTGTCGACGTCAAGCCCCGGTCGCGCGACGTCACCGACGGCATGCAGAAGGCGCCGTCGCGATCGATGTTGCGGGCGATCGGGATGGGTGACGACGACTGGGAGAAGCCCCAGATCGGCCTGGCGAACGCATGGAACGAGGTCACGCCGTGCAACATGACGCTGCGCAAGCTCGCCGAGCAAGCGAAGGCCGGTGTCAACGCCGCTGGCGGGTTCGGGATGGAGTTCGGAACGATCACCGTGTCCGACGGCATCTCGATGGGTCACGAAGGCATGCGCGCTTCGCTCGTGTCGCGCGAAGTGATCACCGACTCGGTCGAGACCGTGATGCACGCCGAGCGCCTCGACGGCTTCGTCGGCCTCGCCGGATGTGACAAGTCGATCCCGGGCATGCTCATGGCCGCCGCCCGACTCGACCTCGCCTCGGTGTTCGTCTACAACGGCTCGATCATGCCCGGCGAGCACAACGGCAAGGCGCTCGACATCACGTCGGTGTTCGAAGCCGTCGGCGCCCACGCGGCCGGCACGATCGACGATCAGGAACTGCACGACATCGAAGTGAAGGCATGCCCCGGTGAGGGCGCATGCGGAGGCATGTTCACGGCGAACACGATGAGTTCCATCGCCGAAGCGCTCGGCATGTCGTTGCCCGGCTCGGCATCGCCGCCCGCCATCGACTCGCGTCGCGAAGTCGATGCGCGTGCCGCCGGCGAGGCCGTGGTCGGCCTCCTGAAACTCGGCATCACGTCGCGTCAGATCATGACCAAGCCCGCCTTCGAGAACGCGATCGCGCTCACGTCCGCACTCGGTGGCTCCACGAACGCCGTCCTGCACCTGTTGGCGATCGCCAACGAGGCCGGCGTCGACCTGAGCCTCGACGACTTCAACCGCATCGCCGACAAGGTCCCGCACATCGCCGACATGACGCCGGGCGGAAAGTTCCACATGAGCGACCTGGACAAGGTCGGTGGCGTGCCCGGCGTGCTCAAGCACCTGCTCGACAACGGGATGATCGACGGGTCCTGCCTGACGGTCACGGGCAAGACGATGGCCGAGAACCTGGCCAAGATGGATCTCGCCGAGCCCGATGGCGTGGTCGTGCACCCGGTCAGCGCTCCGATCCACAGCGAAGGTGGCATCAACATCCTCTCCGGGTCGCTCGCTCCCCTGGGCGCCGTGGTCAAGGTCGCCGGCCTGACCGCCGAGCAGATGCACTTCGAAGGTCCCGCACGCGTCTACGACGACGAGTCGTTCGCGATGGAGGCGATCCTCGCCGGTGAGATCAACGCCGGCGACGTGATCGTCATCCGCTACGAAGGCCCGAAGGGAGGCCCGGGCATGCGCGAGATGCTGGCCATCACCGGCGCTCTCAAGGGTGCCGGCCGCGGCGGCGACTGCGCGCTGATCACCGACGGTCGGTTCTCCGGAGGCACGTGGGGATTCTGCATCGGCCACGTCGCGCCCGAAGCCGTCGACGGAGGCCCGATCGCCTTCGTCGAGGAAGGTGACATGATCCTGATCGACGTGGCCACCAAGACGCTCGACCTCCAGGTCGACGATGCAACGCTCGCTGCCCGCAAGGAGGGCTGGACGCCGACCCCACCCCGCTACACGACCGGTGTGCTCGGCAAGTACGCGCGTCTCGTGCAGGGGGCCGAGACGGGAGCGATCACCAACCCGCTCTGAGCGCGGCCTGGCGTGTGGTGTGGAGGGGGTCTGACCCACTCCACAACCCACTCCACACCTCGATGGGCGGCACGTGCCGGGTCTGGAGTGTGTCCGCCTGTCACGGGCGCAACTGGTCGCCGTCCGTGACAGGCCCCTGACCTTTCAGGATTGCGAGGTCGGGTCGGGAGGTTCGGGTGTCACAGGACGGCGATGCGGAGCAGGTTCGCGAGGTCGAGGACGAAGCGGATCGGGGCGCCGGACACGACGAGCGGTTCCGCATCGACCACCTCGACGGCGCCGGCAGCGTCGGGCTCGTACAGCACCGTGGCGTCGAGTCGCAGGTGGTGCAGGACCTCGGACGCGAGTCCGTCCGGGTTGCGCTGCGCATGGAGCGACCCCTGCCGTGATGTCCAGATCAGGCCGACCGACCCCTTCGACCCGACGAGTCGCTCGGCGACCCGGCGCGTACACCCGTAGTGCGACGCATCGGCTCCGGTGAGTCGACTGCGGTCGAGGCCGAGTCGGGTGAGGGCGTCGTCGCGCAGGTCCACGAGCCGCACGGGCCGGGTGAGTTGCGTGCGGCACAGGGAGAATCGAGCGAGGCGGGCGGCGTAGATCCGTGGGTTTGCGCCGGCGGTCTCGTGAAGCACGGATTCGAGCAGAGTGGCCGATCGCTGCTCGGCGAGGTACGTGTGGCCGCGATCGGCAAGAGGGGAGAACCTGCCGTTCCCGACACCTGCCGGGGTGAAGGAGAGGCGGGAGAATTCGTGGGGCGCAGCCCGGTACCACTCGGTTCCGGCGTCGAGGGTGTGGATGCGCAGTGCGCGGCGGTCGATGCCGTCGGGCTCGGCGATCGGGCAGTCCGTTCGACCGCAGGGAGGCTCACGCATCGGCGCGGTCGGACATCGTGAAGAGGTCAGGCATCGAGCAGTCCGTCGACCGCCACTGTCAGGTCGTCGGTGCCGATCACGTCGATCGGGCGGGCTTCGATCCACGGGTTGTGAGCCGTGAACCACTGCCACTGGGCCCATCCGGTCATTCCGGCATCGTTCAACCGCTCGACGGTGGGCGCAACGCGCTCGTCGATGTCGAACACCTCATCGAGGAGGAAGGTCGGCACGAGGGTGGTGCCACCGTGGTCGACGACGAAGATGCGCCCGCGATTGCGCTGACGCTTGACCCATTGGCGAGCAGCCAGAACGGTGCCGTTGCGACCGTCTGCGAGTCCTTCGTAGCCGACGCACGGCTCCGTCGATGCGAGGTGGTCCCGTGCGAGACGCACGAGACGTGCCTGTTCGACCGCGACCACATCGAGCAGTGGTGGTGCGACAGGGAGGTCATCGGACAGCGCTGCGATCGCACTCATGTCATGAGCGTACCAGGAGGGTACGTGCGTGACATGTATGACACTGTCAAGCGGCGGCGGAAGCCGCAAGGATCCGTGAAGCCCGACGTTCGAGGTGGATCGAGTACAACCCGCTGAGCACGATGACTGTGCAGCCGACGATCGTCCAGGCGTCGGGCACCTCGGTGAAGAAGAAGTATCCGAGCACCACCGCTCCGAGCAGCGTCGTGTAGCGGAACGGTGCCGACACACTCAGGTCGCCGACACGGACCGTCTGGATCGCGAACACGTACCCGGCGACGAGGCAGACACATGCGAGCAGCACGAGACCGGCCGCCCGGGCGGTGATGGGATGCCAGTCGGTGAAGACCGCGAGTGCACCCGACATGGCGGTGATCGAAACCGATGTCACGAACGCGATGAACCACGACGAGGTGTCGTCCTCGATCCGTCGAGTGGCGAACTCGCGGATCGTGAGGCCGACGGCGCTGGCCACGACCGCCAACGACCAGAACGAGAATCCGTCGGTGGCGGGTCGTACGACAACCAGCACGCCGATGAATCCCGTGAGTACCGTGACATATCGACGTCGGCTGACCGACTCGCGCAGGACCATCGCTGCGGCGAGGGTCACCCCGAACGGGACGATCAGGAGGATGGTCTGGGCGTTCGCGAACTCGAGTCGGACGATCGCTGCGAAGAACAACGCCGTGGACACCAACTCGGCGCCGACGCGGACCAGCAACGGTGCACGGAACACCGCCTTTCTTGGTCGTGCCCCCGTGATGGTCACCGCAGCCGCGAACAGCATCGACATCGCGACACCGCGCAGCGAGAGCGCCTGGTAGACGCCGAGACCTTCCTCAGTGGCTTCACGGATCAGGGCATCGTTCGTCACGTAGCCCAATGACCCCAGCACCATGTAGATCGAGCCGAGCGTGTTCGGTGACGAACCGCCGAGTCGCTGAGTGGAGAACCGCCGAGACGGGGACGAGCGAATCTGCATCGTGGACGAACGTAGCGGTGACACCTCGACGGGGCCCGCTCGGCGGAGGTCAACGCCAGGCTCCCCCGATGGATGGTGGTCAGACGTCGGCGACGGCCACCGCTTGGGCGGCGCGAACCGCAGCGACCACAGCGGTCGCCACGCCGGTTGCGCTCGGAGGATTCTGACCGGTCACGAGGCGATCATCGACAACGACGTTCTCCTCGAAGTCCGGTCCGGCCTGATGGTCGGCGCCTGCGTTCTTCAACTCGTCCTCGAGCAGGAAGGGCACGACGTCGGAGAGTTCCATCCCGGACTCCTCCGAATTGGTGAAGCCGGCGACACGCTTGCCGGCGATCAGCTTCTTGCCGTCGACGTCGATGTTCAGCAGACCGGCCGGGCCGTGGCACACCGCCGCGACGATGCCGCCGTTCGAGTAGATCGACGATGCGATCGTCGACAGTTCGGTGTTGTCCGGGAAGTCCCACATCGTGCCGTGACCACCGACGTAGAAGATGGCGTCGAAGTCGGATGCGTCGACGGCATCGGGGGTGACCGTGTCGGGACCCTTCTCGCCGAAGGCATCGAGAAATTCCACGTTGGTCTCGTCGTCCAAGTCCTTGCCGTCGATCGGCGCGAAGCCACCCTTCGGTGACACCCACGACATCTCGTACTCGGCGCCGGTGAACACCTTCCACGGATGTGCTGCTTCGGACAGGTACCAGCCGGTGGACTTCCCGGTGTCGCCGAGTGGTTCGTGGCTGCTGAGGACCATCAGGATCTGAGTCATGAGCGAGCGGTGCCCGGTGCGACCGGATCGAAACGGCTCGTGAGGGTCGCCCCTGTCACGTCGGGGGGCGCGGAACGGGGGGTGG
>JBBSOH010000183.1:0-7823 GCA_038259945.1 Acidimicrobiales bacterium | reverse complement strand
TGCTTGAACTCGCCGACCACCACCACGTTGACCGTGGGCTCCAGCAACTTGCGGCGCGTCCCTGCGAGTCGCGCGGCGAGGTCGTCGCGGCCGTAGGCGGCTGCGGCACGCTCACCCTGTTGGAGCGCGTCGGCCGCGGCCGCACTGGCCGGTGAGGTGCTGATCGGTGGTGTGTTGCGCTGGTCGGAGTTGCTCATGGTGGGTGTCCTGATCGTGACGCGTCGAGCAACCCGGGGCAAGCCCCGAGAGCCGACGATTCAGGATCGTCGGCGTCGACCGACAGGATTCATCATGAAGACCCGGCGTCAACCGGGCGTTGGCGGGGTCGCCTTCTACGCTTGACGGATGCGCCTCGCCGACCTGACGATCTTCACCGAACCCCAACAGGGAGCCACCTACGACGAACTGCTCGCCGTCGCCCAGCGCGCCGAGCAGCTCGGATTCGGAGCGTTCTTCCGCTCCGACCACTACCTGGCGATGGGCGACGGCGACGGCCTCCCCGGGCCGACCGATGCCTGGATCACACTGGGCGCGCTCGCCCGCGAGACGACGACGATCCGTCTCGGCACGCTCGTGACCTCGGCGACGTTCCGCCTTCCCGGCCCGCTCGCCATCTCCGTCGCGCAGGTCGATCAGATGTCGAACGGGCGGATCGAACTCGGACTCGGGGCCGGCTGGTTCACAGAGGAACACGACGCGTATGCGATCCCGTTCCCCGGCCTCGGCGAACGCTTCGATCGGCTCGAGGAACAGCTTGCGGTCATCACCGGCCTCTGGTCGACCCCGACCGGCGAGACCTTCTCTCACGACGGGCCGCACTATCCGATCGTCGAATCGCCGGCGCTCCCCAAGCCGGTCCAGTCACCGATGCCGATCGTCATCGGCGGAGGCGGTCCTAAGCGAACGCCCGCTCTCGCTGCTCGGTTTGCCACGGAGTTCAACACGCCGTTCGTGTCGCTCGACTTCTTCGCCGAGCAGACCGACCGGGTGCGCGATGCGTGCTCTGCGATCGGTCGGGACCCGGAGTCGCTCGTCTATTCGGCGGCACTCGTCGTGTGCGTCGGTCAGGACGAGGCGGAGTTCGTCGAGCGAGCTGCGGCGATCGGCCGCGAGCCCGACGAACTCCGCGAGAACGGAGCCGCCGGCACGCCCGATCAACTTCGTGACACCGTGGAGCGGTGGCGCGCCGCCGGTGCGCAGCGTCTGCACCTCCAGGTCCTCGACCTCGCCGACCTCGATCACCTGGACCTCATCGCCGCAACCCTCGGCTGACCGGTGGTGCAGCGGCCTTGCTGCTGGGTTCTGCGGAGCGTCGTTCGGTCCCGCGACTCACGATGTGACGTCCTCGTCATCGGTCGAGGCGGCGTCACCGGAGATCGCGGCCGAGGTTCCGAACAGCTCAACGCTCGCTGAGGCAGGCGGGTTCGGGCGCGAGGAGGTCGTCGATGATGCGGCGGTTCAGGTCGAACGTTCCGGGGACGAGGTCGCCGTTGCTCTGCGACGAGCCGGGCCAGGTGTGCGGGCCGTCGGCGACGGCGATCAGTTCCGTGCACGCATCGCAACCGGATGCCCGGAATCGTTCAGCGAACTCGGTGACGGGCGTGGCGGCATCCAACTGAGCACACCCTCGCGACACGGCCACCTGTTCGAACCATTCGAGGTGCGGGAGGAGGCCGTTGCCTCCCTCGAAGACCGCCAACTGGTCGAGGAGTCCGACGACGGCCACCAGCGTCGCCGCCGTATCGGCGTCGGTGCCGCAGCGATCCAGCACGCCGTCGTCGATCGCCGGGACCACCAGCACCGCTGACCGGAACCGGCCGGCAAGTCGCACGTCGCACAATGCAGCGAGCGCCATCCCTGCGCCGTTCGACTCGCCGGTGATCACGATGCGATCGCGATCGACGCAACCCGTCGCATCGAGCATCCCGAGCATGTCGACGAGCGCGGCGACGTCGTCGCCGTTCGTTGTTGCGAACACCTGCGCCCCGCTGTTCCACCCGAATCCGCCGATCGGCGTCGGCGTTCCCAACGGGTAGGCCACGGCGATCCCTGCGGTGTTCGCCGACGCAGTCAGGTCGGCGACCCGTTCGATTCCGACACGGGTGCTCGTGAACCCGTGGAGCACCAGGATCGTGGGAGACGGCCCGGTCAGGCCGTCGGCTCGCAACAACATCCGTCGCCCCGATGCAGTCGTGAGTTCGGGTCCGACGAGTTCGCACGACGGCTCCGGTGGGCCGACGGCGCGATCGGGCGTCCAGTCGGTGGTCGCCGGAGCCTCGACCGGTGCGACCCGCCCAGTCCCCACGACCTCCGTGGCCGGCACGGATGACGCCGAACTGCCCGTCTCGTCGGCTGCATCGGGAGGACCGGAGCAACCAGCGCATGTGATCGCGACGACAACAGCGATGAGACGTCGATGATCCATCGGAGAAATGGTCCTTTCCAGATCCGCTACCGGCGGCTCGTGGTCGACGCCCGGATGGACTGTTGTATGCAGGCGTTCAGGCGATCTGCAAGGTCGTCGCCGTGATCGCATGTCGTGCACCGCATCGATGATTCCCGTCTCTCGTTGGCGATTGTCGGCTGATGCCGCTGCGGGGAGTCAGGGACGACACGTTGCCTCGGTGCCGAGATCGGCTCCCCGACTCGTGAGCGGCGAGTCTGACATCGCACGCACACGCGCGCCACCGGGAACGGCACACGTCCTGTCGGACACTGCGCGCAACGACTCGCTCGAACCGTCGCCACTTGCGCTGCACCGGTGAACCGAGCAGAATCCGCCGGTGGTGACGCCGATGTCGCTGCCGAGAAGAGGAGTCGGGATGGGAGCGGGATCTACGCCAGCAGGTTGGTACCCCGACGTGGAGCGACCCGGCGGCGAGCGCTACTGGGACGGTTGGCTGTGGACCGACGAACGCCGCAGCGCCTCGGGCACGGCATCGAGTTTCCCGTCGGCGCAACCCGAGTCGCCTCCGTCGGCGTCTGGCCAGCGGCCGGGCGGCTTCGGACAACCGGCCCCTGGTTTCGATCAGCAGGTCCCCCCGTACGGCGGTCAACAGCCCCCCGCCTACGGTGCAGCAGCACCGGGCGGCGCCTACGGTCAGCAGCCGGCGTACGGCTCGCCCCCCGGCTACACGCCGTACGGTGCCACCGGTTCCGGTTACCCACCGAGCCAGGTCGCGGGCTGGGCTCTCGGCCTCTCCATCACCGGGCTCGTGCTCACCTGTTGCGGCGGGTTCCTCCTGGCGATCCCCGGCACGATCATGGGGTGGACGACGATGAAGTCCATCGATCGCGGCGAGAAGGATCCGAGTCAGCGCGGAATCGCCAAGGCGGCGTTCATCGTCGGAATCGTCGGACTCTCACTGTTCGCGCTGGCTGTCGTCTACTACGTCATCGTGATCGCTGCGTCGGTGTGACCTGATGGCCCCGACGTTGGTGCTCCCCGATGGTCGCCGGGTCGAACTCGACGGCGACCTCGTGCTCGGCCGTGCCCCGATCGCCCCCGAGTCGTCGCCGTCGGCACGATCGATCAGCCTCTCGGTGGCCACGATCTCCAAGACCCACGTGTTGATCGGTCACGATGCCGGTGGCGTCTGGTTGGTCGATCTGAACTCGTCGAACGGAACCGAGGTGATCGATGCCGTCGGGATGAGCGAGTCGGCCGTTCCGGGACACCGGCTCGTGGTGCCGTCGGGATCGCACATCCGAGTGGGGACCGACACGGTCATCACCGTCGAGGGGCCCATCGGATCCGACCACGACCGGGTCGACGACGACCTCGATCGCACGGTCTCCGTTCGACCCTCCGGCTCGGTGCTCGCGCCCGATGCACCGGCCGTCTCCGACGCTGCCCGATCGGGTGCGGCCGTCGACTGGTCCTCCGTCACCGACCCCGAGCCATCCGCACCGGCTGTTGCGGAGCCGGTCGCCCCGACGTCGTGGGCCCCTCGACCACCACCGCCGGTTCAGCCGTCGTTCTCCCCACAGCCGCCACCGCCGGCGCCTCCCGTCGCTGCGTACGTGGACCCAGCGGGTCCTCCGCCGTCGCCGTCCGTTGGCGGTCCGCTGCCGGCTGGTCCCCATGTGGGGTTTCCGCACGCGGGTTTCGCTCCGTCCGCCGCTCCACAGGCAGAGTTCCCCTCGGCGGCATCGGCATCGGCGGGTGGCCGCAGTCCGGCACACGCGATCGGCGCAGCGGTGCTGTTGGTCTGGAGCGTCGTCGTCTTCCTCGGTGTGCGTGACTGGCTTCCCGACTTCTTCGTCCGAGCGATCGACTTCCGGGCTGTCGGCCTCTTCGTGGCACCCGCCCGGAACGATCTGAGGTTCCAGGAGTACTTCTCGTTCATCAGCCTGCCCGAAGGCCTCGATTTCCTCTCGTGGGCAGCAGAGATCGGTCCGCTCGTCGCCGTCGCTTCCGCCGTCGTGGCGCTCGTCGTCCCTCGCGCAGCGATGCGCTGGATCGTCGTCGCACTCGTGGCGATCCCCATGATCCTGAACATCGGGCTGCTCGTCTCCGTCGGTCTGGACGACCTCTCGATCCTCACGGACAACATCGACCGATTCGCACCCTGGTTCGTGTTGCCATTCGTCGGGTCGGTCCTGCTGTTGTGGCCCGAGCGTCGAAGCGCTGCAGGACCCACGCAGCAGCCAGGCGTGTTCTATGATTCATCGCAACCATCCGCACCCCGGCCACCCGGCCCCGGAGCGTCTCCGTTCTCATGACCGTCATCGACGCAGACCACGACCACGACGGCTCCGGAGCCCACGCGCCCCGCCCCGCCGGGGAGACTGCGCAGTCGCGGTTCTCGTCGCTCGTCACGTCGCCGTGGAGGTTCGTCCTTCTCGCCGTGGCGGGGGTCTGGGCGGTCGACGCCGGCGGCACCGACGACGGTGCCGGGCTGTGCATCTTCCGACGCTGCACCGGCGGCTACTGCCCGGGGTGCGGGATGACCCGCTCGGCACGCCACCTGACGCGAGGCCAGTTCGCAGCGTCGTGGCAAGACCACCCGATCATCCTTCTGGTCGCGATCCAGGCTGCTGTCGCCGCAGTGCTGTTCGCCGTGGTGCGTCCACTGCGGTCTCGGCTGGGCTCGCCGCGAGCGATCGCCGTCGCTGCGGTCGTCAACGGCACTCTCCGCGTGGTCATCTGGGCCGTTCGCCTCGCCGACGGATCGATCCCCCGCTTCTTCTGATGGACGGCTTCTGATGGACGGCAGCTCGGCGGGCACCGACGGTGTCGCTCGAGACGACGCAGTGCCACCGCAGGACACCGGCCAGGACGACACCGACCCCGGCGACGCAGGCGGGCGCCCGACGTTCTCCTGGGGTGCGGGCACCCACGTCGGTGGCGTCCGCGACCACAACGAGGACGCCTTCTTCGTCAGCCCCGACGTGTGCGTGGTCGCGGACGGGATGGGTGGACACCAGGCCGGTGAGGTGGCGAGCCAACTCGTCACCCAGATCGTGGCCGACGTCTTCGGGACACACCGACTCGACGTGTCCGAACTGCCCCGCTTCGTGTCGGCACTCAATGCTGCGGTGTTGCGCAAGGGTGCCGAGAACAACACTCGCGGCATGGGCACCACGGTGGTCGGAGTCGCGGTGGCCGACAACGGCGACGCTCCGTCCGCCGTCGTGTTCCACGTGGGCGACTCGCGCTGTTACCGCCTGTGCAACGGCGTGATGAAGCAACTGACGAGCGACCACTCGCACGTCGAGGAACTGGTCCAGGCGGGCCGGATCACCGCAGAGGAGGCAGCGACACATCCGCTGCGCAATGTGATCACCCGCGCCCTCGGTGCCGACGTGTCCGTCGAGGCCGACTTCCACGTGCTCGACGACGAGAACTGCCGGATCCTGCTGTGTTCCGACGGCCTGTCCGGCGAGATCGACGACGATCGCATCTGGGATCTGCTCACGTCGCACACCGACCCGACAGCGACCGCCGTGGCGCTGATCGACGCGGTCCTCGAAGGCCCCGCACGCGACAACGTCACGGCGATCGTCGTCGACGTGGCCTTCCCCGAAGTCGACCTGACGAGGGCCACTTCCCTGAACCCGATCCCTGCCCTGTCGGATGCCGACGTCACCGATGGAGCGACCATCGATCACACTGCCGACGGCACCGCTGACGTGACGGCAGACGTGACCGCGGAGTTCGACTTCGACGTCACTGCGGAACCCGCTGCAGTCGATGCCGATATCGGAACGGAATCGGGTGTCGACCTCGCCGATCCCCGAGGAGAAGCGCAGTCCGAGCACCGACTCACCGCGGATCTGCTCGAGTGGGCGACCACGGACGAGCAGGCGAACGCCGCTGTGCGGTCGGCGATCGAGGCAGGTGCCGATCCCACCGACGAGATCATGATCCTGCGACCGTGGGCCGCACCCGACGTGCTGGATCGCAGATCCGAGACGGATGATCGCACATCGACGCCGTCTGGTGCGGCAGCATGGGCGTCGCCCGACGCCGAGAGCGTCGATCCGACCCCCGCCACCGACCAGGAGACAGGCCATGCCCGCGAACACGACCACTGACGCCAGCCCCGACGACGCGAATCCCGACGACGCGGGCAAGGACGTCGACGCCGAAGATGCGGGCACAGGGGCGGAGTCCTCGCTCGCATGGGGGACGACGGCATTCGATCCGGGTGGCGACGTCGGACTGGTGGCGCGCCACACGATCGGTCTCATCGAGCGTGACAATCCCTCCACCCGTGAGCGACTCTGGGGGCTGGTCTCGCAGGACGCGTCGCTCGACGACATCCTCGACGAACTCTCCTCGACCGGACTCAAGGCCCTTCCCGACTTCGGACTGGCGCAGGTCGAGGGTTCGGCGATCCGCATCGTGGCCCGCGGCCGGACGATCATCTCGGTGGAACTGGCCTCGGGTCAGACCCACGAGATCGACCCGTCGGGCGTGCGTACCTGGATCGAGGAACTGGTCGACGACGTGGCCGCGATCACGATCTCGCTGGCCGCATCCGAGGGTGACCCGGCCCCGGACGCAGGGTCGTTCGCAGTGCTCGCCGGTTCGGTGCCGGCCAGTTCGCTGACCCGCCGCTACGACGCTGCCGACGACCATGCCGAGATCGCCGAATCGGGTGCGGGCTGGGTGGCCGGCGGCACCGACTCGCCGGTGGCCGAGCCCGAGCCCGAACCGGTCGAGGACATGGAGGAAGAACTCACGCCGGCGCACGTGGTCGAACTCGAGATGGTCGCCGACATCGACGAATCGGCCGAATCGGCCGCCGTGTCGGAATCGATGACGAGCGACGCCGAGGACGTCGGATCCGTCGGTGGAGTCGCAGCAGGCGGACCCGGAGCAGCGGACGAGGCGGAGGCCCCGGCAGGTGACTCGTGGTTCGAGGACCAGGCCAGCGCTGCGTCGTCGGTCGTTCCGCCACAACCTGCCATGCCCGACGACCCGATCGACCAGCAGCGAGACGTCGCACGGATCGACATCACGGCCGATCCGGTCCCGGGCGAACCCCAGCCCGTCGATCCCCAGCCGGCCGATCCCCAGCCGGCGTCGCCGCAGCCACCGCCCCCGGGAGGGCCGTCGGGCCCGCCGCCCGGACCCGGCGTCGGTGGACCACCGCCCGACGCAACGGTGATCGTCGGCTCCAGCGACGGTCCGACGCGTGGGCCGGTCAGTTCGATCTTCGACGACGACTTCGACGAACATGCCGCCGGCAGCGTCACGGGTGCATTGCCGGGCGACCACGACGGGATGACCGTGGGTCGCTCCGAACTCGACGACCTCCAGGCCGAGGCAGGACACACCGCGATGCCCGCAGGAGCGCCGACCGTCTACGGGG
>JBBSOH010000182.1:0-7826 GCA_038259945.1 Acidimicrobiales bacterium | reverse complement strand
GTCCGCGCGGTGTCGAGATCGCCCGTCTGCTGCGCTGCAATGCCGAGCAATCGTCGAGCGATCGCCTCGCGGAGCGCGTCGCCGTCCGCTTCAGCCCGGGTCAGCACCTGCTGCGCATCCTCCGTGGCACCGCTGACGTTGCGACGCTCGAGGGTCGCCGTCGCACGCAACAACTTCAGATCGCTGGCGACGAGATGCTCCTCGACCTCGTCGACGAGAGCGAGTGCGCGCGTCGCCTGATGGACGGCCTGGCTGAACGCCCCGACATCGAGCGATCGCTGCGCCGCCGCCTGCAGCAACGTGACCGCATGAGTGGACGCATTGGTCGAGAATCCCTCGATGGGACCGATCTCGCGGACGAGCTCGGCAGCGGCCGCTGCGTGGTGTGCGACCTGGTCGATCGGAGCGATGCCGAACTCGAGCATCACCGCCGCCGTCCCGGCATGACGCTGCGCACGAGACGACTTCGTGAGCGTCTGGTAGGCGACCTCGCGGACGACGTCGGTCCGGAAATGCCACCACTGGTCGGTGATGTCGAGCATCCCGACATCGACGAGTGCGTCGAGATCGGCCGGGTCGAAGGTCTGACCCATCTCCTCGGCGAACCGTGCAAGTGAACTGATCGGACCCGTCGCCCCGAGAACCGATGCGTTGTCGATCACGAGGCGCTGACTGCTCGGCAGAGCGTCGAGTCGAGCCGCGATCAGAGCACGCAGAGACCCGGGCAACGCCCCGTCCCCCGGATGGTCGCGTGCGACCTCGGCGAGTTGGGTGAGGAAGAGCGGATTGCCGCCGCTGCGCTCGAAGAGTTGGTCGGTGAGCGAGGGCGCCACATCGTCGCCGAGCACCGAGGCGAGCAGCGCATCGGATTCGGTGCGGGTCAGGGGGTCGAGCGGCATCCGTACGGTGATCGGATGGTCGTTCGGGAGCGGCCAGTCGATCTCGGCGTCGTCGCGCTGCGCCGTGATCAACAGCACCGGTCGATCCATGAGCGATCGCGACAACCGGCCGAGCAGTTCGAGCAGTAGCGGGTCGGCCCACTGCAGGTCGTCGATCCACACCACGACCGGAGCGCCGGCCGAGCGACGATGAAGCCCTTCGACGACGACCTGCATCAGGATCTCACGCGCCTGACCGGGCGCAACGCGATCGAGTTCGGACGGATGCCCGAACAGGTGCATCGCTCCTTCGACGAATCGACGCAGCCGGGGGTCGGCGGAATCGAATCCGTAGAGCTCGAGACCCTTCTCCTCGACGATCTGGCGAAGCACGGGGGCCGGGGCGCCGTGGTCCGAGCCCATCAGCTTGAACAGTGCATGAGCGATCGGTGCCCACACGTTGGTCTCGCCGTAGGGGGCGCAGACGCCCGCGAAGACCACGGCATGACGGCTCGGGAAGCGTGCCAGCGCCTCGTTGACGAGGCGCGTCTTGCCGCTCCCAGCCTCGCCGGACACCGACACCACGGCCCCGTTCCCGTCGGCGACCAGCCCCATCAACGACGCCAGCAGTTCACGCTGGGAGTTGCGCCCGACGAACGGCAGGACGTGGCGTGACGACCTCGGCATCGATCGGTCGAGGCGGCCGGTGACTCGCCAGATCCGCTCGGTCTGTTCACGACCCCGCAAATCCGCCTCGGCGACCATCACCCGTTCGATCGACGGCGACAGTTGCGCTTCGGTGCTCGATCCCACGTAGATGCCGCCAGGTGGCGCCATCGACTGGAGGCGGGCGGCCACGTTCACGACGTCGCCCATGGCGGTGTAGTCGTCGCCACCCGACACCCGGCCCACCACGACTTCGCCCGTGTTCACCCCGATCCGCAGACGAACCTGTTGTTCGAGGTCGGTCTGCTCGTCGATGAACTCGGCGAGGCGGAGATGCATCTCGATCGCAGCGCGGACCGCTCGTTCGGGGTCGTCCTCGTGCGCCACGGGAGCACCGAACAGTGCGAGGATCCCGTCGCCGAGCACCTTGTCGACGGCGCCTCCGAAGCGTTCGATCTCGCCGATCAGTTGTGCGAACGCCCCGTCGACCAGGCGCTTCACCCGCTCGGGGTCGAGGTGCTCGGACAGCGTGGTGTAGCCCACGAGATCGGCGAACACCATCGTGACGACGCGTCGCTCCTCGACTGCGTACGGGCGGACCTCGTGGCCACAGAACGAGCAGAAACGCGACCCCTCGGCAAGGGGCTGGGAGCACGCCACGCAGGTCATCAACGGGTGAGCGTAGGCGACGTCACCCGAACGGCGGAGGTCCGGCACCGGCCACCGGTCGCACGTGCACCGGTGGCCGACCCCGGATCGTCGTCCCGGTGGGCTCGTTCGTTTTCCTCACAGTCGGGAGGATGTGACATCGGGCCCAGCAGGCCGTCGTCGGTCGATGGATCACGCCCCCGACCTGCACAATCGGACGATCGGCCGTTCGGACGAGTGCGAATCGTCCAAATGTCGGATGACGGTCGGCCCCGCAGCAGGCAAGCTGTGTCGATGAACACCGAATTCGCGCCTCCGACTCCCCCTGCTGACGCCTCGGCATCGGTCGCCGGGCCGTCCACCACGGCGGCGGCCGGAGCCGTCGATGCCACGAAGGTCTACGGCATCG
The DNA here is from genome assembly GCA_038259945.1 of Acidimicrobiales bacterium. GTDB lineage: Bacteria > Actinomycetota > Acidimicrobiia > Acidimicrobiales > Ilumatobacteraceae > Ilumatobacter_A. Next base: position 5,225 of record JBBSOH010000182.1, on the reverse strand, counting down.
GCGACGCCGAGGTACGCGCCCTCGACGGAGTGACCGTGTCGTTCGAGACCGGAAAGTTCACCGCCATCATGGGCCCGTCGGGATCGGGGAAGTCGACGCTGTTGCACTGCCTCGCCGGCCTCGATGCGCTCACCTCCGGGGCGACCTTCGTCGGCGACACGTACCTCGCCTCACTCGACGACAAGGCCCTCACCGAACTGCGGCGCACCAGGGTCGGCTTCGTGTTCCAGGCATACAACCTGATCCCCACACTCACCGCCGAGGAGAACATCTTGCTGCCGATGATGCTCGGCGGCGACGAGGGCGACGCCGAGTGGATCGACACGGTCATCACCACCGTCGGCCTGAAGGACCGCCTCCACCACCGGCCCAGCGAACTGTCCGGCGGACAGCAGCAGCGGGTCGCCGTCGCTCGGGCGCTCGCGTCACGGCCGCAGATCATCTTCGCCGACGAGCCGACGGGCAACCTCGACTCCACGACCGGCGCCGAGATCCTCGACTTCATGCGACGAGCGGTCAAAGAGTTCGGCCAGACCATCGTGATGGTCACCCACGACCCCGTGGCCGCCTCGTATGCGGATCGGGTGATCTTCGTCGCCGACGGTCAGATCGACGGCGAACTGCTCGACCCCACAGCGGAGCAGATCCTCGAACGCATGATCCAGATCGGGAACTGAACGGATGGCCGGCTCCACTTCGCTCATCGCCCGCAAGAGCATCCGTGCTCGCCTCGGGCGCACGATCGCCATCGTCTTCGCCGTCGTGGCCGGCGTGTCCTTCGTGTCCGGGTCGTTCGTCCTCGCCGACAGCCTGACGCAGTCGTTCGACGGTCTCATCGAGGACCTCGTCCAGGACGTCGACCTCCAGGTCCGTGGCACCAACGCGTTCGAAGGCGATTCATTCGGCGGCAGCGAGGCACCCCCGATTCCGATCACGCTCACCGACGAGCTCGCAACGATCGACGGGATCGCCGTGATCGAGCCCGATCTCACTGCCAACGCCCAGATCCTGAACGACGAGGGCGACCCGATCGTGGTCACGGGGCCGATGTTCGGAACGCAGTACCAGCCCGACACGCTGTCCGGGATCGAACTCAAGAGCGGCGTGACGCCCGCCGGCCCCGACCAGTTGGTGCTCGACAAGGCCACCGCCGATCGCGAAGGGATCGCACTGGGCGACGAGGTCAGCTACTCGACCGACACCGGGATCTACACCGGGGAGATGGTCGGCACCGTGGGCACGCCCGACAGTGACAGCCTCCTCGGAGCCTCGATCGTGGCCCTCGACCTGCAGACGGCGCTCGACCACTTCGGCGCCGAGGGTCTCGTCGACCAGATCAACATCGGGCTCGCCGGCGGCGCCGACATCGACGTCGTCCAGGCCGATGTCTCCGCCGCGATCGGTGACCAGTACGAGATCGTCGACCGCGAGTTCCTGATCAAAGAGTTCCAGGATCAGATCGGCGAGTTCATCGGCTTCTTCCAGACCGGCCTGCTGATCTTCGCGTTCATCACGGCCTTCGTGGCGGCGTTCATCATCAACAACGTCTTCCAGATCACCATCGGCCAGCGTCTGCGCGAACTCGCACTGCTCCGCGCCATCGGGGCGTCCGGCAAGCAGGTGCGGAGGATGATCACGATCGAGGCCTTCGGCATCGGCGTGGCAGGCACGATCATCGGCATCGTCGCCGGCATCGGCGTCGCGCAGCTGATCGTCGCGGCCTTCAATGCGATCGGCGCCGGCTTCCCGTCGCCCGGCATCGTGATGAAGCCGCGGACGATCCTCATCTGTGCGGTCGTCGGCATCGGCGTCACGATGCTCTCGGTCATCGTCCCGTCGCGACGCGCCGCGAGGATCCCGCCGGTCGCCGCGATGCGACCAGAGATCGGGTTCGCAGCAATCCGCTCACGTCGCCTCGTCGTCGGCACGGTGATGACCGTGGTCGGCGTGGTCGGCCTCCTCGTCGGGCTGTTCGTGTCGCCCGGCGGCACGTTCGGGCTGATCGTGCTCGCCGGCGGCGGCGCGCTGCTGCTGTTCCTCGGGGTCGCGAGCGTCTCGGCCACCGTGGCAACACCCGTCACCCGAGTGATCGGCTGGCCGATCGCCAAGCTGTTCAAGACCCCCGGCAAACTCGCTCGCGACAACGTCGCCCGAGCGCCGCGTCGCACGTCGTCGAGTGCTGCAGCGCTGATGATCGGGGTGGCACTCGTGAGTGCCGCAGCAGTGTTCGCGTCGTCACTCCGCGAAACACTGTCGGCGACGCTGGAGAGTTCCGTCACCTCCGACTACATCGTCACCTCGTCGGGTGGTGGCGGCGGCGGTCCGGGCGCCAGCGGCTTCCCGCCCGCCGTGGTCGAATCGCTCGCCGCGCTGCCCGAGATCGACGCGGCGACACCGTTCCGTACGCTCGACGCGTCCGTCGACGGCGATCCCAAGAGCCTCATCGCCGTCGACCCCCAGGCGGCTTCGAGGCTGGTCGACTTCGGCAACGTCGACGGCGACTTCGCCGACCTCACGGTCGATTCACTGGCCGTGCAGGAGGAGGCAGCCCAGACCGCAGGGTTGGCATTCGGCGACACGGTCCCCGTCACGTTCCAGAGCGGTGAGACGCGTGACCTCCGCATCGACTTCGTCTTCGCCGACAGCGCTCTCGGTTCGAACTGGTTCGTCGGACTCGACCTGTTCGACGAAGTGAGCACCGACCGCCCGAGCGACCAGTTCGCATTCGCCGCCCTCGCCGACGGCGTCGATCCAGAAGTCGGCGACGAAGCAGTCCGTGCCATCGCCGAGGAGTTCCCGCAGGTCAGCATCCAGTCCAACGCCGAGTTCCTGCAGGACCAGGAGGACCAGATCAACCAATTGCTGTTCATCATCGCGATCCTGCTCTTCTTCGCGATCGTGATCGCCGTGATCGGCATCTCGATCACACTGGCACTCGGCGTGTTCGAGCGGACGCGCGAGATCGGGCTGCTCCGAGCCGTCGGCATGAATCGGCGTCAGGTGCGCCGATCGGTGCGCTGGGAGGCGGTGATCGTGTCCGTGTTCGGCGCGCTCATCGGGGTGGTCCTCGGCACATTCCTGGGCGTGGTTCTCAGCTCCGCAGTTCCCGACAACGTGATCAGCGAACTCGCATTCAGTCCGGGGATCATCGTGCTGATTCTCGTCGGCGCCGTGTTCGCCGGCTTGGCCGCTGCCCTGTACCCGATGATCAAGGCATCGAACATGAACGTCCTCGAAGCGATCTCCACCGAGTGACCCGGCCCCGGCCCCAGCGCCACATCCCTGGTCGGGGTGTTTGCGTCCATCGGAGTGTTTGCGTCCGGTTTTTCCTGACGGAAACACCCCAACGAACGCACGACTCCGCGAGCGGTGGTCGGGTAGACAGGGTGAATGGCTCTGGACCCCGACCAACTCGACGACGACGTGATGACCTTCCTGCGGGAGCGTCACCTGGCGACGCTGACGACGTTGCGTGAGGACGGTTCCCCGCACGTGGTGGCCGTTGGCTTCAGCTATGACGCCGAGGCGAAGGTCGCACGGGTGATCACGTGGGCCGCCTCACAGAAGGCTGTCAACGCCGGGCGAATGCAGGCTGCGGGACAGCGGGCGGTGGTGTGCCAGGTCGACGGCGGCCGCTGGTTGGCCCTCGAAGGAATCGTGCGACTGGTGACCGACCCCGACGACGTCAAAGCCGGCGTCGACGGCTACGCCGAGCGGTATCAGGAACCCAAGGAACGCGAAGACCGCGCCGTCGTGGAGATCGACGTCGACCGCATCCTCGGCCGAGGTTGAGCCTGTCAAACAGGTTGGGCGACAGCTCTCAGCCGACTCGACGGGCGGTTTCGACGAGGTTGATCTCGTAGAGGACTTCGTCGAGCGCGTCGGCGGCAGAGATCGCGCTGTACCGCTGCGGAGTCTCGGATGTGCAACAGGTGGACACGGGGTTGAGGATCGTCCACGGGCGCGGGTGGCAGAACTGCACGACGCTGTACCGCTCGCCCTCGTAGCCGGGTGCGGCGACGACGCGGTGCCAGCCACTCGGAATCGTGCCGTTGGTGAGGCGCTCGAGCATCAGACCGGTGTTGACGATCACGCCGCCGTCCGGCGGGATCGCATCTTGCCACTCACCGTTGACCTCGACCTGCAGGCCGGGCGCAGTCGACCGCGGCAGCGCCGTGATCAGGTTGATGTCGGCGTGGGCACCCGCCCACACGTGCCCGGGTTCGCCGTCGGCACCGAGCGCCACGTCGAGCTCGCTCATCGCCGGGTAGCGGATCGCCCTGGTGAGCGTGGGGCCATCCTTGACCATGTCGTCGAAGAACGTCTCGTGGCAACCGATCCCCTCGGCGATCACACGCAGGAAGCGGCGCTGGAGGTCGGCGATCGTGTCGTGGAACGTGTACAGCACCTCGGTGATGCCCGGCACGATCGACTCGGGAAGCACTTGATCGGGGTAGGACCCGCCGAACTTGCGCTTCAGCGGATGCCCCTCGACGATCGGCGTCGACCAGTTGAGCATCTCCTTCCAGTCCGGCTTGTCGCTCGATGCAGCGGTCTCCACCAGCAGTCCGGTGTATCCGGTCTGCCCGCTCGCGCCGGCGGCGGTCGCTGTCTGCTTCTCCTCGGGGGACTTCTCGAAGAACTCACGCAGCATGGCGTACGCGGTGTCGAGCAGGTCGTCGGAGACGTCGTGGCTCGTGTACACGAAACCGGTGGCCAGGCTGCGGGTGACGCCGTCGACGACGGCTCGTCGTTGCTCTCCCGAGCCGTTCTCGAAGGCCAACAGGTCGACATCGAGGATCTCGTCAGTCATGGTTCTGAGCCTACGAGTCCTGTGGCTGCTCGCCCAGCACGACGACGACAACCACCCCATCGACGTGAGCGACACCCCGTCCCAGAGCGGGGCGAACCTCACGACGAGGCCCTCCGGGTGAGTGTCGGTGTCGGGGTCAGGCGAAGAGCGCGGGCCAACCGCCGGTGTGGATGAACACGACCTCGTCGTCGCTCCCCCACCGATCGGAGGCGACGAGTCCCAGCAGGCCGGACAGGCCCTTGCCGGAGTACACCGCATCCGTCAGCCAGCCGCCGGTGGTGGCGGCCCATGCGATCGCCGCCGTGCCCGCTTCGGTCGGCACGGCGTAGTCGTCGCCGATCCAGTTCGGGTCGACCTCGACGTCGTCGGGGTCGACGACCGCATCGATGTTCATCAGTGTGAGCGTCTCGTT
>JBBSOH010000181.1:0-7872 GCA_038259945.1 Acidimicrobiales bacterium | reverse complement strand
GTTTGGCGCTCTTTTGTGCTGTGACCGACCCGTTGTCTTAATAATTAGTCTCTGACGTACAACATCCGTGGGCCGTCGGCGTCAGCGGCCACGGGGTTTCCGTCGTCCACCGGTGAGTGGACGATCTGCGGGGGAGACGATTCGGGGAATGGGGATGACGGCACGATGAGTGATGCGACACGGGACGGCAGCGTGCCGATCTTCGAGGCGGTGGGGATCAACAAGAGTTTCGGCCCGGTGCACGTCTTGCACGACGTGGACTTCCGGGTCTACGCCGGCAAGGTGACCGCGCTGATCGGCGACAACGGCGCCGGGAAGTCGACGCTCGTGAAGTGTCTCGCAGGCATCCACCCCTCCGATGCCGGGGAGTTCCGTTTCGAGGGTCGACCGGTCTCGATCACCGGACCTCGCGATGCGTTCGACCTGGGTGTGAAGGTCGTGTACCAGGACCTCGCGCTCTGCGAGAACCTCGACATCGTGCAGAACATGTTCCTCGGTCGCGAGATCACCAGGATGGGGTTGCTCGACGAGCGATCGATGGAACAGTCGGCCCGCGACACGCTCGCCTCGCTGTCGGTGCGCACCGTGAAGAGCGTGCGCCAATCCGTGTCGTCGCTCTCCGGCGGCCAGCGCCAGACCGTGGCGATCGCCAAAGCCGTTCTCGGGAACTCGCTGGTGGTGATCCTCGACGAACCGACCGCGGCGCTCGGCGTCGCACAGACCGAGCAGGTGCTCGGACTGGTGAGACGCCTCGCCGATTCGGGCGTGGGGGTCGTGCTCATCAGCCACAACATGAACGACGTCCTGCAGGTGTCGGACCGGGTGTCGGCGATGTATCTCGGCCGGGTGGCGGCAGACATCGCCATCGACGATTCGGTTCGTCGCGAGACGCTCGTCGAACTGATCACGTCCGGGAGTTCCGGACAGTACGGCGACCGACGCGTCGCCGAAGTGGAGGAGGTCGGATGACCGACATCGCAGGAATGCCCCCGGTGCAACCGGCGCCGCCCAAGGACCACGCCCTCTCCGACTTCGCGCTCGACCAGCGTCAGAACTCGCTCGGCGACGTCATCTCCTCGACGATCTCACGGATGCGCGCCGGCGACCTCGGCTCGATTCCGGCGGTCCTCGCGATCGCTGCGCTGGTGGCGATCTTCGGCTTCGCACGGCCCGACAGCTTCCTGTCGAAGCTGAACTTCGCGAACTTCCTCGAACAGGCGTCGGCGGTCGTGGTGATCGCCATGGCGGTCTCGTTCGTGCTGCTCCTCGGTGAGATCGACCTCGCCGCCGGCTTCACGGCCGGGGTGTCCGCCGCCGTACTCGCCACCCGTCTCGCCGACTCGTGGTCGCTCTGGTCGGCAGCGCTGCTGGCGGCGGTCGTGGCCATCGTGCTCGGGCTGTTCACGGGTTTCATGGTCGCCAAGGTCGGCATCCCGTCGTTCGTCGTCACGCTGGCCAACGTCCTGCTGTTCCAGGGGATCCTGCTCCTGCTGGTGCGTGAGGGCGGCAGTGTGCGGATCCAGAGCGACCTGGTCAACGACGTCGTCGGCGGCTTCCTGTCACCCGGCGTGTCGTGGACCGTGGCGGCGGTCGGGTTCGCCGCATACGCAGTGGCGTCGGTCGTGCGGTGGCGGAACTCGGGGGGTGAGGTACCCGTCTCGCTCGTGGCGATCAAGCTCGGACTCGCACTCGTGGCGATCGTGGTGATGACCGCGCTGCTGAACCAGAACCGGGCGTTTCCGACCGCTCCGGCGCCGATCAGAGGGATGCCCATCGTGGTGCCGCTGCTCGCCGTGCTGGCGGTGATGCTGAGCTTCGCGCTGTCTCGAACCACGTATGGCCGCCACGTCTACGCCGTCGGCGGAAACGCCGAGGCAGCGCGTCGTGCCGGGATCAACATCGCCTGGATCCGCCTCTCGGCATTCGCGCTGTGCGGTCTGATGGCCGGTGTCGGTGGCGTGTTCCTCGCGTCGCGGGTGAACTCGGTCGACGCCAACACGGGCGCCAACGACACGCTGCTGCTCGCCGTGGGTGCTGCGGTCATCGGCGGCACATCGCTGTTCGGTGGGCGGGGACGCATGATCAACGCCGTGCTCGGCGGCATGGTCCTCGCACTGATCCCGAACGGCCTCGGGCTGATCGGCAAGGCGACCCTGTTCGGCAACGAGATCGACTTCGGCAGTTCGGGCGTGAAGTTCGTGTGTGCCGGCCTCGCTCTGCTGGTTGCGTCGTCGGTCGATGCACTGAGCCGCAAAGCCGGCGGCTGACCCTCGAGCCGGGGCGCGAGCCGCACAGCCGGTCGCAGAGCCTTCGGCCGAGTTCGAGTGCACGACTGCGCTGATCCCGAGGCGTCACGAAGCGTCGCGCAGTTCTTCCTTCCAGGATCGGAACCGATCGTGGCCGCGTCCGCTGGGCCCGACGCCCTCGGCCGTTCCGTCCGGGAACAACCGCATCGTGTACTCGACGCCGGTCTGCTCGTGAGCCACCCAGTAGCGAGCGTCGACGTTGCGTGCGCCGCCGGCTCGCCACAGGATCCACGGTCCGATGCGCCGCTTGTACTCGGCAACGGGTCGGCCGGGGAGGTCGTCGCCGAGCGTGAGCAGCCCCTCGGGTGCCTCGACCCAGGCGGTCGCCGGGATGTTGCGGTCGCGGATCGGCGTGGGAGGCAGATCGGCGGTGTGGACCCGGGTGTGATCGGCGGGCCGCTCGTCGTACCTCACCGGATCGACCCCCGTGCGTCCCTCTGGGTGTCAGACACCAGCAGGGACGGTGTCCCCGTGGGTGTTTGACACCAGCAGGGACGCCGGCGGGGATGTGTCGCCTCGCAGGGCGAGGTCACCAGCCGCGTTCGATCCACTCGTCGAGGTGCGGACGCTCGGTGCCGATGGTCGAGTCGTTGCCGTGGCCGGGGAGGATGATCGTGTCGTCGGAGTACGTGAACAGCCGGCTGGTGATCGAGTCGATGATCGTGTCGAAGTCGCCGATGTCGGACTTCGTGTTGCCGGGGCCGCCCGGGAAGAGCGTGTCACCGGTGAACAGCAGCGGGGTGCCGACCAGTTCGAAGGAGATCGATCCCGGCGTGTGGCCGGGGTTGTGGACGGCGTTCATCCGCAACTTGCCGAACTCGATCACCTCGGTGTCGTCGAGGAACACGTCGTACCCGACGTCGGCGAGCATCGGTGCGTCGAGCTTGGTCACGGCGACCTCGTAGCCGGCTTCACGCATCGCTGGCACCGCTTGGATGTGGTCCCAGTGGCCGTGTGTCTCCAGCACCCGCTTCACACCGAGCTGCCGGCACAGGTCCAGCAGCATCTCGTGTTCGTTGGCGGCATCGATCAACACCGCGTCACCGGACCGCTTGCAGCGCACGACGAAGACGTTGTTCTCGTAGGGCCCGACCACGACCTTGTGGACCTCGGCGTCGGCGTTGGACCAGTGCAGCGTGTTCGATGGTGCGGTTGCCATCGTCTCATTGTGGCACCGACGGTCGCGCTCGCAGGTGCGAAGCCGCGTGACGGCCTCCGGTCCCAGCGGTACCGTGCGACACGTGGCACGTCGCACGAAGATCATCGCAACCATCGGCCCCGCATGTTCCGACGAGGAGACGATCGCCGACATGATCCGTGCGGGGATGGACGTCGCCCGGATCTCGCTGGCCCACACGCCGATGGACACCGCGCTCGAGAAGCACCGGCGGGTGCGCAAGGTGGCCGCCGAACTCGGTGCGGTGGTCGCGACGATGATCGACCTGCCGGGGCCGATGATCCGCATCGGGCGCACGCCGCGGGAGGGAATCGTCCTGAAGACGGGTTCGACCGTCACGCTCGTCGGCGGCAACGAGGAGAGCACGGCCGAACGGATCTTCGTCGACTACTCGCACCTGATCGACGACTGCGACGTCGGTGACCGCATCTCGATCGGCGACGGTGAGGAGGTGGTCGTGCTCGTCGATTCGGTTCGTGCCGACCAGGTCATCACCACCGTCATCTCGGGCGGGTCGCTCAACGGTCGGGCGGGGGTGAACATCCCATTCGCCACGAACGATCTCGGAGCCGTCACCGAAGCGGATCGCAAGGTCGTCGAGCGATTCGTCGAGGAAGGCGTCGACATCGTGGCGCTCAGCGTGAAGGACGGTCGTGAGCTGCGCGACCTCGGGCTCGAACCGCATCCGCGAGGGCCGATGCTGATCGCCAAGATCGAGTCGGCCGATGCCGTGACGGAGTTGGCGAGCATCATCGAGGAGGCGTCGGCGATCCTCGTGGCGCGAGGTGGGCTGGGGATGCAGACGCCGCTCGCCGAACTGCCGCACCTCCAGAAGCGGATCATCCGCGACTGCATCGCCGGTGGTCTGCCGGTGATCACCGCCGGGCAGATGCTCGACTCGATGGTGAAGGTGCCCACCCCGACGCGAGCCGAGGCGACCGACGTGGCCAACGCGGTGTTCGACGGAACGTCGGGCGTGATGCTGTCCGCGGAGACGGCGATCGGCGCATACCCCGCGCTGTCGGTGGCCATGGCGGCGCGGATCGCCGAAACGGCCGACGACGCGTTCGACCACCAGGGTTGGGCCACGCAGGTCGCCGAACTCCGCATGGCTCACCCCGACGACGACGACGCAACGATGATCACCGACGCGATCACGATCGCCGCCGCCCAGGCTGCTGAGTCCGTCCAGGTGCGAGCGATCCTGTGCCTGTCGGAGTCGGGGTTCACGGTGCGGTCGATGGCGCGGTTCCGTCCGAGCGCGCAGATCCTCGGGTGCAGCACGAACGAGCGGACGGTTCGCCAACTCGCGTCGAGTTGGGGAGTGGTGCCGATGCTGCTCGAGACCGAGAGCCCCGACTACGTCGAGCGGGTGCGTGTGGCCGTCAACCTCGCCAAGCGGGAAGGCCACCTCGCCCCGGGTGACCTGATCGGGGTTGCCGCCGGCATCTCCCGCGCCGCCCGCGCCACCGACACCTTCCGCCTCCTCCGCGTCACCTGACGTCGGACGTATCGGGTCTGACCCACTCCGGCCACTCACTCCGGCCACTCACTCGGCGGGACGGCCGGATCGGGTCTGACCCACTCCGGCCACTCGCTCGGACGTCAGGTGCTGATCACGTCGAAGCCGAGGCCCATGGCGGTGCCGATGTGGGTGGGGTCGAAGGTGACGAACCGGATCGGGTCGGGAAGGCGCTGCGCTGCGGCGAAGTGGATTGCGTCGCTGAGTCGGACGGGTTGCGTGCGTGCGAGCGCGGCGGCGCCGTCGAGGCATCGCTGGTCGACGGGCACGACGTGCAGGTGATCCCAGGCCAGGCGGATGGCATCCTCCAGGTCGAGGCGGACGTAGCGGTCGTCGGTCAGTCGGTCGATCGCCGGCAGTGCCTCGGTCAACGCCATCGCCGAGGCGGCCCACACGTCGTCGGTCGCCATTGCCGCGATGACGGTCGAGCGCTGTGCCCCGTCAACGACGAGCGCCAGCAGCGCTGACGTGTCCAGTACCAGCGTCATCCCCGGCGCTCCGACGTCGGGGTGTCGGGTGTTTCAGCGCGGTATGTCCGCGCCGAAACACCCGACGCAACGCAAACACCCGACCCGGTGCTCGTGGCCGCTGTTGCAACGTTCATCCGCGGAGCTCGCGCAGGACCTGGTCGATGCGCACGCCTGCCCACACCGTGACTGGTTCGGGTGCTCGCCACTCGCCGGTGCGCCGTGGCGGGATCACAGCCCGGCTGCCGATGAGTCGTTCGAGGTCGGGTGCGTCGGCGTCGAGCGGCGCGAGTTGAGCGACCGGGCGACCCGACGAGGTGATCACCGTTCGCTCGCCCGCCGCCGCCCGGCGCACGGCATCGGCGAGGCCGCCGCGCAATTCCCGAATTCCGGCCTGGTGCGTGTCCACACGTGTACACAAGCAGATTTGCGGAACGCACGCAACCGCGTGCATCATCTCTTCCATGAACTTTGCATTCACAGAAGAGCAGGAAGAACTGCGCAAGACCGTCCGTGCGTTCCTCGAGAGCAAGTCCTCCGAGAAATCCGTGCGCGAGCAGATGGACACCGACAAGGGCTACGACGACGCCGTGTGGTCGCAGATGGGTGAGCAGATGGGCCTCCAGGGCCTGGCGATCCCCGAGGAGTTCGGCGGCTCGGGCTACACGTTCGTCGAACTCGGCATCGTGCTCGAGGAGATGGGCCGTGCACTCCTGTGCGCCCCGTTCTTCTCCACCGCCGTGCTCGCCGCGAACACGCTGATCCACTCCGGTGACGACGCTGCCAAGCAGGCGCACCTCCCCGGCATCGCCGCCGGCACCACGATCGCCACCGTCGCCTATGTCGAGCCCTCGGGCAAGTGGGACGAATCAGGCATCACGATGGAAGCATCGGGCTCGGGTTCCGATATCACGCTCAGCGGCACCAAGTCGTTCGTGCTCGACGGCCACATCGCCGATCTGATCATCGTCGCCGCCAAGTCCGGCGCCGGCACCAGCCTCTACGCAGTGGCCGGCGACGCCTCGGGCCTCACCCGCACGCAGCTGTCCACGATGGACCAGACCCGCAAGCAGGCCAAGCTCGACTTCGACAACACGCCCGCCACGCTGATCGGCGAAGAGGGCAAGGGCTGGGAGATCCTCTCCGGTGTGCTCGACCTCGTCGCCGTCGGCCTCGCTGCCGAGCAGGTCGGTGGAGCGCAGATGGTGCTCGAGCAGGCCGTCGAGTACGCCAAGGTGCGCGTGCAGTTCGGTCGCCCGATCGGTTCGTTCCAGGCCATCAAGCACAAGTGCGCCGACATGCTGCTCGAGGTCGAGTCGGCCAAGTCCGCCGCCTACTACGGCCTGTGGTGCGCCGCCGAGATGAACGACGAGCTCGCCTCGACCGCATCGCTTGCCAAGGCCTACTGCTCCGAGGCGTACTTCCACGCTGCTGCCGAGAACATCCAGATCCACGGTGGCATCGGCTTCACCTGGGAGCACCCGGCGCACCTCTACTTCAAGCGTGCGAAGAGCTCCGAGCTGATGTTCGGCGACCCGACGTACCACCGCGAGCAGCTCGCCACGCGCATCGGAATCTGACACTGTCGAGGTTGGGGTCTGACCCCAACCTCGACATCTGCAGTCGCTCGGGGCGGGTCCATGGGGGTGGGCCCGCCCTCGGCGCGTCCGGGGGCCGGTCGGTATCGTGAGGTCGTGGTCATCCTCTTATCCGTCATCGCTGCCGTGCTGGTGTTCGTGATCGCTGCGGTCGTCGTGGGTCGAGAGGCGCACCGCCTCGATGCGATGGCGCCGCGTGCGGTGTACTCGTTGGAGGAGGCGACCGACTTCGTGTGCGACCGGTTGCCGGTCGAGAGCCAGGCCCGCCTCACCCCGGGTGAGGTCGAACAATTGCTCACGTTCCACATGCAGTGGCTGCACAGTCAGGGTCTGCAGCCCGACAGGGCAGCCGATCAGCGCCAAGCGATCGCCGAGAAGGTCGTCGTGACCGAAGATGCGCTCACCGCCTACCTGTTGGGCGAGGCGGACCGACACGACGTCGACCTGCTCGATGACGTCGATGCGGTGAACGTCGTCAATGCGCACCTCGACTACTTCGAGGCCATCGGCGCGGTGGGCCCCCAGGCCCCGCTCGACGACGTGATCTGACCGGTGCGCTCCGACGCTGCCCGAGGCGACGCTCGACTCCTCGTCGTGATCGCCCAGCCCGACACGGCCGAGGTCGACGAGTTCGTCGCACTGTTCGGATCGGAGTGGGCCATCGACGTCGACGTGATCCTCACCGAGTCGCCCGACGAGGTCGACGCCGCAGTCGCCGAGGCGGCCGACCGAGGAGCGAGTTCGGTTGCATCGGTCGGCGGCGACGGAGCGATCAACCTCGTCGCTGCCGCGCTCGTCCGGG
>JBBSOH010000180.1:0-7986 GCA_038259945.1 Acidimicrobiales bacterium | reverse complement strand
TCGCGCGGCCTCGCATCGATCCTGCCCATCCCACACGTGATCGGTGTCGCGTCCGGTGACGATCTCGAAGCGGTGACGCGCCAGATCTCACGGCTCGACGCAGAGTTGCAACGACGGCGTTCGATCCTCGCCGCAGCTCACGCCGAGCACCTCACGGCCTACAACGCTGCGCACGCACCCCTGCCTCGCATCATCGTGTTGTTGGACGGTTTCGCCGGGTTCACGGCGGCGTTCGCGGGAGGGAGCAGTTCGATGGCGATGGCCACCACGATGGATGCCTGGGCCGACAAGTTCCACGGCCTCCTCGTCGAGGGCCGCCAGGTGGGCATCCACGTCGTGGCCACTGCGGATCGACGCAATGCGGTGCCGTCGCGTCTGCACTCGTCGGTGGCGAACAAGGTGATCCTGCAGCAAGCGGACGACAGCAGCTACTCCGAGTACGGCGTGCCGTCGGCGCGAGCGAAGGGACTGCAACTGGCCCCCGGTCGCGGTCTGTGGCAGGCCGACGCGATCGTGCAGATCGCATCGGTGTCGGAGGACCCCGCCGGCAAGTCCCAGAGCGAGGCGATCGCCCGGCTCGCCGGTCCAGCGGCGCCACGCACATCGTCGCGTCTCGCCAGCCGGACCCTGCCCGACGAGGTTCGCCTCGACGCTCTCGGAGCAACCGGTGGGCCGCTGACCTTCGCCATCGGTCTGAGCGACATCACCAGCGAGGTCGTCGAGATCGACCTCACCTGGTCGAACCTCCTGGTCGCCGGTGCGCCGCGATCCGGCCGCTCGACGACCCTCGGCGTCTGCGCCGCAGGTCTGCGATCCGAGCACGAGGTGTGGGCGATCGGTCCGAAGGCGTCGACCTTCGACCGCTCGCTGGCGCACCACGAGGCGTTCGGCCGTGGCGATGCCGTCGGTGAACTGTTGGAACGACTCGTCGCCCGACTCGAGTCCGGCGTCGAGTCGCACCCGGTGCTCCTGCTCGACGACCTCGACACCTTCGACGAACCGTCGTTGAACCCGCTGTGGGACAAGCTCACCAAGTTCGACGACCTCCGGATGGCGGCGTCGATGGAGACCCGGTCACTCGTCGGCTACACGACGAGTCCGCTGCTGACAGCGCTGCGGCGATCCCGCCGCATGTTGGTGATGCAACCCGACGACGCGTCGGAGATCCTTCAGGCGACCGGCGTCAAGGCGCCACTGCGGCCGGGCCAGAAGATGGTGCCTGGCCGTGGTGTCCTGGTCGTGGACCGGGCACCGTCGATCGTGCAGGTGGCGATGCCGTAGCGGCGCTCCGCTCGCCGGCGTCGGAAGCGTCCGCGCGACGCGGCCGCTCAGGGTTCGAAGTCGAACAGGCCCGTGACGACGAATCGGGAACCCTCGTCGTCGCTGCCCATCCTGACGTCGAACTGCGGAACGATCCCGTCCTGCTCGACGCCGACGAACTCCCGGGTGTCGCGAGGGGCTCGGTCCGGGTCGACCGTGTCGACGAAGTCGTCGAGCGTGACACCGTCGTCGTCGGTCGCTCCACCCCACTCTGCGGTGAACGTCGCGACCTCCTCGGCCAGTTCCTCGACGCTGTTGCTGGCGAACGAGCGGACCCGTACCTGATCGAGGAAGGAGTCCGACGACGAATTGCCGACGAACGCGACCTGCGCTCGCAGGAACCCTTCGAACTCCACGACGCGGCCCGACGGGAATCGCACGGTGATCGGGTCGGGTCCGTCGACCTCCACGAGCTGTGGACTGACAGCTCCGAGGTCGGTTCCGAGGACGGGTTTGCTCAGATCCCAGGTGACGTCGTCACCCCCATCGCGGCAGCCGCCGGCGATCAGGACGAGGCCGGCGACACAGGCGAGGCCGCGTCTCACGAGTCGGGACCACGGACGTCGATGGCGGAACCGTGGCCCGGCCCGATCGGCCCGATGTCGGGATCGCCCCATTCGGTGATGCGGACGAGCGATCCGGGAGACACCGAATCCCCGTCCGGGGGGAGGTAGTTCGCAGGGATCTCTCTCATGTTGCCGTTGCCGTCGATGTAGTTGTGGGCGGGCTGGAGTTCGCTGCCGTCACCGACGGGTTGGAACGACGTCACCGTTGCCCGCCTCGTGCCCTCGGTCGGATTGTATTCGAAGTGGACTTCGTAGGCGCGCACGCGTCCGCCGTCGAGGTTGCCCACGACATGCCAGGCGTGGCCTCCGGCCGCCACGAGGCTGAGGACGTTGCCGCGGAAGTTGGCCTTCCCCGTCGCGACCGGGTTCTCGACCCGAACTCTCTGTCCGTTCGAACCGACCCAGTCGTACCGCTTGATGTCGAGGCCGCCCGGGTCGAGCGAGCTGAGGTCCATCCCGGGTTCCGTGACGTTGCCCCTCGGTTGGGCACGCGGATCGAACTCCAGGTACGGCAGCGCTGCATTGGACGGTCCGGCCGACACCTTGCCGCCGGACCAGGTGTAGCCGCCGACGAAGAACTTCTCGAAGAAGCCCGGCTCGTCGTTGAAACGAGCCGTTCCCGTTTCGTAGCCGATCAGGTGCCAGTCCGTGTCGATCCCTCCGAGCGTGCGAGCGTTCGAGTTGTACTGGCCGGCGGTGTAGGTCTGTCCTTCCTCGCCGTCGGGACGGTACAGCGGGATCATGATCGGGTACATCTGGTTGTCCGGACCGAGGATCGCTCCGCCTCCGGCAAAGCTCGGGTTGCCGGGCATCTCGTTCAACAGCGCGGCGGTCGAGATGCTGTCGAACCAGTCGTCCTCGTCCATCTCGTGGAAGGAACTGGCGAAGTCGTACGCCCCGCCGTTCTCGAACGCTTCTCGTCGGCGTGCGACCAGGTCGTCCTCGAAGCTGTCCGGGGCACCGGTGGCTCCGTCGGAATCGGAGAAGCTGTGGTGGAGCCAGAACATGGCGTTTCCGAGGTTGACCGGGGTTCCGTCGGCGAAGCCGAGGGCCTGCCGGGAACCGAGAACGGCGTCGGCCACGATCCCGGTCTCCTGGCTGAAGGTCCCGACCAGCGACACCGCATGATCGAGCGACACGGCGGCCGGCGGTGCCAGGGCGAGCGCAGTGGCGATGTGTGTCGTCAGGAGTGCGTCGATGTCTGCGATCTCGGTGCGGAGTCTGGCCTCGACGGCCAGCATCCGCTCCCCATCTCCTCCGGTCGGTTCCATCGTGCCCATCACTCACTCACCCAACTCGGCCACTGACCACCCGAACCGCCGGTCGGTCCGTACGAGCCGTTTCCCGGATGCCGAGGCCTGCGGCCGTGGTCCTCGTCCGGTTCGGCGGCCTCTTTCCGCGTCCAGGTCTCGAGATCCGTGCGGTAGCGGTCCATCGCTGCCTTGTAGGCCCTGGCAGTCGCAGCCGCACGGTCGCAGTCGGCGGCGCGATCGGCCAGTTCTGCTCGAAGCAGTTCGCTGTTGGCGAGGCTGTTGCCGACCCCTTCGTGGACGGCCGGCGTGATGGTCCCGCCCCACATTCCGAGGTCGGCTCCCCACATGGATCTCAACTGGTAGGCGGTGAATCCGGCGACCGACTCGGCATGGCGCAGAGCGGTTGCCGCCGCCAGGAGGTCTGCTTCGTTCGCCACGTCAGGCCTGCTCCGGTCCGGGTCCCATGATCCCACGATATGCAACGCCTGCGGATGGTGCGCCGGGGACCAGTCCCCGCCGTCGAACGTGCAGCGATCACGGTCACACCCGGTCGGTCCGTCTGAACACATGTTCGCCCGGTAGCGTCCGATTGCGAATGGCAACGCGTACGAAGACCCCCACCGACACCCCGACCGCTGCCCGCAAGGCCCCGGCGAGGAAGCCTGCAGCACGCACGAAGACCGTCCACGATGCTTCCAAGATCATCGTCCGCGGGGCTCGCGAGCACAACCTGAAGAACGTCGACGTGGAGATGCCACGCGACAAGCTCGTGGTGTTCACCGGACTCTCCGGTTCGGGCAAATCGAGCCTGGCATTCGACACCATCTATGCCGAGGGTCAACGGCGCTACGTCGAGTCGCTGAGTGCCTACGCCCGCCAGTTCCTCGGGCAGATGGACAAGCCCGACGTCGACGTGATCGAAGGTCTGTCTCCGGCGATCTCGATCGACCAGAAGTCGGCGTCACGTAACCCGCGCTCCACGGTCGGCACGATCACCGAGGTCTACGACTACCTCCGACTCCTGTATGCCCGGATCGGCGTCCAGCATTGCCCGAACGACGGCACTCCACTGCAGCGTCAGACCCCGCAGCAGATCGTCGACCGCATCCTGGAGATGGAGGAGGGCTTGCGTTTCCAGGTGCTCGCTCCCGTTGTGAGGGGCCGCAAAGGGGAGTACGACACGCTGCTCCAGGACCTGTCGGCGCAGGGCTACGTGCGTGCGGTGGTCGACGGCGAGATGGTCGACATCGACGAGTTCCTCGATCGTGACGAACGCCTCGCCAAGTACGAGAACCACAAGATCGCAGTTGTCGTCGACCGCCTCGTCCTCAAGGAGGGCATCGAGCGACGTCTCACCGATTCCCTCGAAGGAGCCCTCAAGCTCGCCGACGGAGTGGCCGAGATCGAGATCGTCAACAAGGATGCGGACAACGAGTCGATCACGTTCAGCCAGCACCTGTCCTGCCCGGTGTGCGACACCAGTTACGACGAGCCGGCGCCCCGCAACTTCTCGTTCAACTCGCCGTACGGCGCCTGCGCCACGTGCGACGGGCTGGGCACCACGTTCGAGGTCGACCCGGAACTGATCATCCCGGACGGCGAACTGGCGCTGGGTGACGGCGCCATCGCGCCGTGGCGCAGTGCCAACACCCAGTACTTCACGCGGATGTTGGAGTCGGTGGCGAACGTCAACGACATCGACCTCGCCACACCGTGGGAGGACCTCACCGCCAAGCAGCAGAAGGTCGTGCTCCACGGCGTCAAGGGCAAGATGACCGTCAAGTACAAGAACCGGTACGGGCGCCAGCGCTCGTACGCGACGGAGTACGAGGGTGTCATCCCGTGGCTGAAGCGTCGCCACGAGGGCTCCGATTCGGAGTGGGCGCGCGAGCAGTACGAGGGCTACATGCGCCTCGTCGCCTGCTCGGCGTGCAACGGATACCGGCTCAAGCCGGCCACGCTCGCCGTCACGGTCAACGGCAAGCACATCGCCGAGGTCTGCGACATGTCGATCGCCGACTCGGCAGAGTTCCTCGGGGGGCTGGAACTGTCCGAGCGCGACCGGATCATCGCCGCCCAGGTCACCAAGGAGATCAACGCCCGACTCGGGTTCCTGCTGGCGGTCGGCCTCGACTACCTCACGATGTCGCGGTCGGCCGGAACGCTCGCCGGCGGCGAAGCCCAACGGATCCGCTTGGCGTCGCAGATCGGGTCGGGCCTCGTCGGCACGCTGTACGTCCTCGACGAACCGTCGATCGGTCTGCACCAGCGGGACAACGCACGCCTCATCGAGACCCTCACCGCTCTGCGTGACCTCGGCAACTCGGTCATCGTCGTCGAACACGACGAGGACACGATCCGTACCTGCGACTGGATCATCGACATCGGTCCCGGCGCCGGTGAGCACGGGGGAGAGGTCGTCTACGCCGGACCGGTGAAGGGCATCGAGAAGGTCAAGAACTCGGTCACTGGGCAGTACCTGTCGGGCAAGAAGTCGATCCCCCTTCCTGCGCAGCGTCGTCCGCAGAGTCCCGACAAGTTGCAGATCATCGGTGCCCGTGAGCACAACCTGCAGGACATCACGGTCGACATCCCGCTCGGGAACTTCGTGTGCATCACGGGCGTGTCCGGCTCCGGCAAGTCGAGCCTGATCCGCGACATCCTGCTGCCGGTCCTGATGCAGAAGATCTACAAGTCGAAGACCGCAGCGGGGAAGCACAAGCGGATCCTCGGCACCGAGCACCTGGACAAGGTGATCGACATGGACCAGTCGCCGATCGGTCGCACGCCGCGGTCCAACCCGGCCACGTACACGGGCGTGTTCGACAAGATCCGCAAGCTCTTCTCGTCCACCAACGAAGCCAAGATCCGCGGTTACCTGCCCGGCCGGTTCTCGTTCAACGTGAAGGGCGGCCGCTGCGAAGCGTGCGCCGGCGACGGCACGATCAAGATCGAGATGCACTTCCTGCCGGACGTGTACGTGCCGTGCGAAGTGTGCAAGGGCGACCGCTTCAACCGTGACACTCTGGACATCGAGTTCAAGGGCAAGAACATCGCTCAGATCCTGGACATGCCGGTGTCCGAGGCGGTCGGCTTCTTCGCCAACCAGCCCGGCATCTCGCGCTACATGGAGACGCTGATGGACGTCGGCCTCGGCTACGTGCGACTCGGCCAGTCGGCTCCGACGCTGTCGGGAGGCGAGGCGCAGCGGGTGAAGTTGGCGACCGAGCTGGCCAAGCGGTCGACGGGCAAGACGATCTATCTGCTCGACGAGCCCACGACCGGCCTGCACTTCGACGACGTGCGACGACTGCTCACGGTGCTGCAGCGCCTGGTCGACAAGGGCAACACGGTGCTGGTGATCGAGCACAGTCTCGACGTGATCAAGACCGCCGACTGGATCATCGACCTGGGCCCGAACGGCGGCAACGGTGGCGGCAGGATCGTCGCCGAAGGCCCGCCCGAGCACGTTGCCACCGTGAAGGAATCCTTCACCGGCCACTACCTCAAGCCCCTCCTCGCCCGCGGCTGAGCGCGAATGCCGTCGTCCCCGGTCCGCCGTGCGCTGGGGGCGGGGGTCCGGGTCGGGCTCGCCGTCAGCCTGCGCCTCCGATCGGTCGGCCAGTGAGTGCGAGACGTCGGGTTCGGTCGAGTCGGCGGGCTCGCCCCACACGGTTGGTGTGAGCCGGGCCCCGTTCTGGGGCGGGGTGATCTTCACGCCGGCCGAGTCCGGGTGACGTTGGTCGGTTCGGCGTGAGCGACGCCCCGTTCCGGAGCGGGGCGATCCTCATGCCTCGTGCGGGATCAGACCTGACAGACTCGTCTGGTGACGGTCGAGGCGGTGGAGGTGGCGGCAACGGTCGAGCGACAGGAGTTGCAGCGGCGGACGCTGAACTCACTGCGCTTCGCCACCGTGCCGGGCCAGGCAGCGGTCGCCGGCATGGTCGCCGTCGTCACGCTGTTGGCGAGCGACCTGCTCGGGTCGGACCGTCTGGCCGGGGTCGGGAGCGCCTCGTTCACGGTCGGGGCCGCGCTGACGTCGATTCCGCTCGCGGCGTTCATGCGGCGGCGCGGGCGACGTGTGGGTCTTGCCCGTGCGCTCGCGATCGGATCGGTCGGCTCGGCCGTCGCTGCGTTCGGGGGAGAGGTTCGGCTGTTCCCGATCTTCGTGATCGGCATGGTGCTCTTCGGCGCCGGTCAGGCGGCCACGCTGCAGGGCCGGTACGTCGCCGCCGACCTCGCCGAACCGTCGAAAGCGGGCTCAGCGATCGCCGCGATCGTGTGGGTCGGCACTCTCGGCGCCGTGTTCGGCCCGCTGATGACGCCGATCGAGAAGTCGATGGCGAACTCGATCGGATTGGACGAACTCGTCGGGCCGTTCATCGTCGCGTCGGTCCTGTTCGCCGTCGCCGCAGCGACCGTCACGGTTCGTCTCCGGCCCGACCCCCTGCAGGTGCTCGGCACGCTCGACCCGGACGCCGAGCGGGTGCGCCCGCTGCGCCAGGTGCGCCAGTCGGCCGGAGTCATCGCGGCATCGGCCCCGGCGCGTCTGGGTCTTGCTGCGATGGCGATCTCGCAGGCGGCGATGGTGGGCGTGATGACGATGACACCGCCACACATGAAAGACCACGGCCACGCCGATCTGTCGGCGATCACGATCGCCGTCCACATCGTCGGGATGTACGGGCTCGCCCCGGTGGTCGGGCGGCAGGTCGACCGGATCGGAGCGAACCGAGCGATCCGGGTCGGCGCGGTCGTGCTCGGGCTGGGCACGTTGTCGACCGTCGTGGCCGGATACGTCCCCGCCATGATGTTCGTGGGCCTGTTCTTCCTCGGCCTCGGCTGGA
>JBBSOH010000179.1:0-7992 GCA_038259945.1 Acidimicrobiales bacterium | reverse complement strand
GGTCGAGGTCGAGGTCGATCTCGACGCCGGCGGTCAACGAGGTGGTGTACTTGATGAGGGGGGCGTTGTCCCACCAACAGCGGGCCTGGATTCCGACGCCGGCACCGACGGCGAGAATACCCTCGATGATGACAGGGTCAACGGCAATTTCGAGGTCGAGGGTTGCTGACGCATCGTACGTTCCCGACGGCAGATCGTCGACCGATCCGACGACCACGTCGTCTCCGAATTCACCGAGCACGGTCAGCAGCGGCACGTCGATGGCGACGTCAGAGTCGTCAGTCGAGCCGCTTGCGTGGGGCGGTGCCGTGTTGCCGACGAAGACCCACGAGGTTCCGTCCCAACGGTAGATGTCGCCGGTGTTCACGTTGATCGTCAGGTCACCGATGTTGATGCCGGGGGTGGTGGGCGGACCGTCGGTGGTGTCGACGGTGACCTCCGTGCCGGGCTCGCCCTGCGCGCCGGTGGCTCCAGCGGGGCCGACGAGCGAGACGCCCGGGCCCCAACCGGTGACGGTCTTGGGGCCATACAGAACGTTGTTCGTCGTGTCGATGTAGAAGTCCCCGTCGTTGCCGAGGTCGATCGAGGGCGCACCCGCTCCGCTGAGGATGTTGGTGCTGTCACCGGAGCCTGGAGCGGCCGACATGCCGCTGACGGAGTCGAGGGCCACGTAGTAGCCCACGATGTCGATGACGATGTCGGTGTTGCCACGCTCGTTGAACACCTGGACCGCTCCGCCCGTGCCGAGCGCGGTGATCGTGAAGTTCGGGACCGCCTGGCCGGGCGTGGCGTTGTTGGTCGACGTGGCCGGTTGTGCGATGCCCGTTGGCCAGACGGTGACGAAGGACCCCAGCGAAGCGGATCGAGGAATCGTCACGTTGAGGGCGACGCTCGTCGCGTCGGCCGGAATCCCATTGCCGCCGGCGACGACCAGCGTGCGGACCTCGCCCGGGCCGAACTGCCCGGGAGCGGAAGCGCCGACACCGTTGCGGGTGTCGAGCAGTCGGATCGGATCGATGCCGGCGAACACCTCGGCATCAGCCGTCGTCAGCGACGCCGAGATCGGGGCGGAGTCGGCAGCCCCGACCACGAAGTTGCCCCCGAGTGCGCTTGCCGCCACGAGGCACACGCCGGTCGCGAGCGGCTTTGCTGACAATTTCCTCGGCGTGGTCCGTGTGTTCTTCTGTCGATCGGTCATGGCAAATCTCCTTGTGTAATGACTGGTGACACTTCATTCTTCTTCACTCGGAGTGACAAGTCCAGCACTTTGAGAGACTCTTGACGATTGCTCTTGAATACTGTTTGACGCTGCAAACATTAAGATAGACGACTGTTTGCTCGGCAATCAATCCGAGGGGTGGGCTCGCACCGCCCGTTCGAGGCAGACCCGAGCTCACGCTCAGCGGTTGTCGCATCACGCCGCCGGACGCGACAGCGCCCCGCTTGCGCGAGCAATCAACCGTGTTTCGAGCGCGAGTCGACGACCCAGCACGGCTCGGACGGGACCATCGCATGCACTCCGCTCGCCTCGAAGACGCTGCCAGTCGGCGACAGCGCCGGCGACCGACCGAGTCCGTGCCGGCAACAGCGACCGAGACGGTGACGGTGACGGTGACGGTCTACGACGCCGCGGATTCGACCACGACGTAGCGATCCGGGTCTCCGACCGAACCGGCGGCCGGTCGCCCCGGCGGACTGACGACGAACAGCGCCCAGTCCTTCGCGTCGAGGCCGAGGTCGATCGACGCTGCGGCGCGGCTCGTGCGTCGTCGCCAGTCGTACACGGTCGACTCGCCGGACAGGTCGAACACGTCGTCGATGAACTCGCCGCCGATGCTCGTGTTGATCGCCAGCACGTAGGTCCACGTGCCGGCATCGTTCGTGGCGCTCGTCGTGGCCCACATCAGATCGTCACCGCGTGCCGGCCCGCCGAACAGGCACCGGTCGATCGCTGCGATCGGTCCGTCGAGACGACGCAGTCGACCGTCGTCGTCGCAGGTCCGCATCACGATGCCCCGGTCGGTCCGTCCGATCCGGTCGCCGATCCCGACCGGTCCGTTCGACAGCGCCGCAAGTGCGGCTTCGAGTTCGGCGTGCCTGTCGCCGTCGATCGCGTCACCGCCGCTGGCATCATCGTTCTCGTCCGGCCTGTCATGCACTGCGGGGTTGGAGAAGAAGCAGTCCTTGAAGACGGGGAGGCCGAGGCAGTCGGCGAGGCGATTGACGACGAGGAACCAGGTCCAGAGGAATGCGGGGTCGTCGTTGAAGCGGTAGTCGTCGCTGGTGCGGACGGCGATCACACGATCGAGCGACGCTGCGAGCATCAGATCCGCGGGTGTGGCCATGCACCACAGCAGGTCGACACCGGTTGCTCCTGCATGCTCGTCGAGCGCACGCTGCCAGGCCTCGGCGCGACCGGGAACCGCACGCAGTTCACGCACGGCGAACCAGTACACCTGCATCCAGTCCTGTTCGATGACCGTCGCGCCCCACTGCTGTGCGTCGTCGAACCAGCGTCGGAAGAACGCCGGGTCCTGCGGCTGCGCGGCATACCGCCCGACCCACCATCCCTCGTCGGTGACGTACGGCGACTCGGGGGCGATGTGACGCGAGTGCAGCACGAGCGGCAGGCCGAGCCGCCGTGAGAGGTCAGCGACCTGTTGTCCGCCCGCATCGCCGAACGCGTCGACACGGGGCTCCCAGCGCAGCATGCCGGTCGGCGGCACCTCCTCGGGGTACCCGATCTCGGTGATCGGTCGGGCCACGACGTGGTCGTAGAACCACGAGTCGAGCTCCACCGACCGCACCGGCACATCATCGGAGCGCAACGCTTCGACGACGTCGACGACCGAGTCCGCGATCGTGCGACCCGGTTCGGTGCGGTACCAGTAAGCGGCACCGTTGTCGGTCCAGTACGACAGGTGCGTGGAGAGAACGTTGTCGCCGACCCTGTCCAGGGACACGGCCAGGTCGGCTCGCCACCTGGACAGTGCATCGGTCACCGACCGCGACTCGTAGACGCCCAGTGTGGTCGAGAACCCTGCCGGCACCTCGTCGAGGTCTCCGTGCCACCCCCAGAAGAGTCCGTCGTCGGTGACGGCGACGATCTGCTCGTGGAAGTGGTCGAGCGGTGCAAGCAACACGACGCGGTCGCCAGCACGAGCGACGAACGGCAACATCGCAGATGGTGAACGCAGACCGGGCGCCGGCGCGAAATCGAACGTCAGGTCACGTCCAGAGGTCACCGGCAACGCGAACTGCGTGAACGCGAAGCCGAGGAACTCGATGTGGTCTGGCCACTGATCACGTGCCCACGACACGCCGACGGACGGCGCCGAGAAGCGTCCGGTGGCGACGTCGGCCAGATCTCGATCGGCGCAGATGGTCAGTCGGGTTGCGTCGACGCCGACGTCCACGGGAACGAGGACATCGACATCCACGCCTTCGAGTACGTGGAGTCGGGACACGCCGAGAACGGCATGGGCCGGGTCAGCGTTGGACCGGGCCATCAGCGGACCGGGAGATCAGCGGTGGATCGGACCGGTCAGGCCGGACCGGAGAAGGCGCCGTCCTTGACGGCACTGTCGCTCGCCATGAAGGTCTCCTTCGGGTTGTAGTCACGAGCGACGTCCTCGCCGTCGTTGATCTCCTTGCGGCCCACGACCATCCAGTGCACCTCATCGGGGCCGTCAGCCAGACGAAGCGTGCGCTGCGAGGCGTACATGTCGGCCAGCGGGGTCCACTGCGACACGCCGGTGGCGCCGTGCATCTGGATCGCCTGGTCGATGATCTCGCACACCCGGATCGGCACCATGGCCTTGACGGCGCTGACCCACACGCGGGCCTCGGAGTTGCCCAGGACATCCATCGCCTTGGCCGCGGTGAGCACCATGCGACGCATCGACTCGATCTCGATGCGGGCCTTGGCGATCATCTCCATGTTCCCGCCCAACTTGTTGAGCGGCTTGCCGAACGCGTCGCGGGTGTGGCCGCGAGACACCATCATCTGGAGTGCCTTCTCGGCCTGGCCGATCGAGCGCATGCAGTGGTGGATGCGGCCCGGGCCGAGGCGGACCTGGCTGATCTCGAAGCCGCGACCTTCACCGAGCAGGACGTTCTCGTACGGCACCCGCACGTTGTCGAACTGGATGTGCATGTGGCCGTGTGGGGCGTCGTCCTTGCCGAACACGTGCATCGGGCCGAGGATCTTCACTCCGGGCGTGTCGATCGGGACCAGGATCTGGCTCTGACGCTGATGGGCGGGGCCTTCTTCGCTGGTCTGGACCATGGTGATCATGATCTTGCAGCGCGGGTCGCCGGCACCGGAGATGTAGTACTTCTCCCCGTTGATCAGCCATTCGTCGCCGTCACGCTCGGCCTTGCAGGCGACGTTCTTCGCATCGGACGACGCCACGTCGGGCTCGGTCATCGCGTAGGCAGAGCGGATCTCACCGTTCATCAGCGGCTCCAGCCACTGCTTCTTCTGTGCAGCGGTGCCGACTCGCTCGAGCACCTCCATGTTCCCGGTGTCCGGGGCAGCACAGTTCATCGACTCCGAGGCGAGCGGGTTCTTGCCCAACTCGATCGCGATGTAGGCGTAGTCCAGGTTCGACAGGCCGTCGCCCGTCTCGGCATCCGGGAGGAAGAAGTTCCACAGGCCGTTGGCCTTGGCCTTGTCCTTGACCTCTTCGAGCAGTTCGAGTTGACCCGGCGCGTAGGACCAGCGGTCGGTGCGCTCCTCGCCGAGCTTGAAGAACTTCTCCGACATGGGAGCGACCTCGTCGGCGATGAAGGCCTTGACCTTCTCGTAGAGGGGGCGGACGCCTTCCGACATCCGCAGGTCGTACATGTCCACGGTGGATTCGAGTGCTGTCATGTGCCCGAACATAGTGAGCGGTGCCTCAGCAGGTCCCATCGTGTTCGCCCGGCCCACCTGTGACATCTCGTCGATCGGCGGGTCGACGGAGCGAGACATCATCGAAATTCGCAACCTGCTTCCGCCTGATGATCAACGCATCGGGTGCTGCGATGAACGGGGCGCTGACGTGCGTCCGATCGGTCCTCGACCGACCACATCGGATGGGGGAGTTCCACAGCTCTGACGCTGGTCTGGCTTCGAGAGGCATCCACGAACAACCGTGGACGGGGTGGCGGAGGTGGACGGGAATCGAACCCGCCGGATGGGGATCGCCCATCCCAACCGCTTTGAAGGCGGCGGAGCCCACCAGGTACCCAGACACCTCCCGGTAGTGCGTGGTGGACCCTATCCACGACTCGACGCTGGTCGTGTCGAGCCGTCTGCGCTCGATGGAGCCTCGACGATTTCTGTCCTGCGCTCGACGGGACCCCTTGCGCGCGTCTCGCCGTGGCAGTACGTTGCCTGCACCGACTCCCTCCTGAGTCCACGTCCGGCCCGCCGGCACGTCCCACTTGGGAGCAACATGATCACCCTCTGCCACGCCGCCAAGGGCGGAAGCGGCTCGACGCTCGTCGCCTGCCTCCGTGCGATCGAATCCCCCGGCCCGGTGCTGCTGGTCGACCTCGAAGGCGACGTCCCCGGCATGCTCGGTCTCGCCGAGCCCGATCGCCCAGGCATCGTCGACTGGCTCACCAGCCGAGCACCGATCGCACACCTCGACGACCTGTTGATCGACGTCACCCCGAATGCCGTCCTGCTGCCCGCCTACGGCGTCGCCAGTTCGGTGGCCCCGCGAAGTGCCATCGCTGCGGCACCCGCCGAACGCTGGGACGACGTCGTCGACTGGTTCACCGAGTGGGCACACGACACGGGCGGGGCGATCGTCATCGACGCCGGGACCACACCGCTGCCGACGTCGTTCGTCGAGCAGTGCCCGAACCGCTGGCTGGTCACCCGCGCCTGCTATCTGTCGCTGCGGCGAGCGACCCGACTCGCGGTCCCACCGACCGGCGTCGTGTTGATCGAGGAGCCGGGTCGATCGCTGCAGCACCGCGACATCGAGGCATCGGTCCGGGCACCGATCATCGCCACGATCCCGTGGGACATCCGTGTCGCCCGCTCTGTCGACGCCGGCCTCCTCGGCCAGCGTCGTCTGCCGCGGTCGATCAACCGCAGCCTCAGCAAGGTCGCCGCATGATCCTCGCAGCGAGGGACCTCGACATCTCCGACGGACCCGAGCGGCGCCTGATCGAGGCGGTCTGTGCCGCGGTACGCGATTCGGCGGGTGATCTCGGCGAACTGGTCGACGGCGAGGTCCGTCGGATCGCGCCACTCGCCACTGCATCGGAACGGACGACTCTGCGCGATGCGGCGATCGCGCAGATGGCAGGGCTCGGCGAACTCGATGCGTTCCTGACCGACCCTGACGTCGACGAAGTGCTCGTCAACGGTGACGCCGTGTGGGTCGACCGCAACGGGCGGGTGGAGCCGGCGGGTCGTCTGACCGGCACGAGCGTCGAGCAGGTGATCGAGCGGATCCTCGCTCCGATCGGCCGCCGTGTCGATCGCACCACTCCGATCGTCGACGCCCGGCTCGCCGACGGATCACGGGTGTGTGCCGTGGTCGCGCCGGTGGCGGTGGGCGGTGCTGCGCTGTCGATCCGCCGGTTCGCTTCCGAGGTCCGCCCGCTCTCCGACTTCATCGACGGCGCAGGCGAACATCTCCTCCACGAGATCGTGGCGGCGCGCTGCAACGTGATCGTCAGTGGTTCCACATCGTCGGGCAAGACCTCCCTGCTGGCGTCGATGATCGACCGCATCGACCCGGCCGACCGACTGATCGTGCTGGAGGACACGGCCGAGTTGCCGTGTCGGGCGGTCCACCAGGTCCGGTTCGAGGCGCGCTCCGCCACGGCCGAGGGTCTCTCGGCGGTCACGCTCGGCGACCTCGTTCGGACGGCGCTGCGGCTGCGACCCGACCGGCTCGTCGTCGGCGAGGTCCGCTCCGACGAGTGCCTGGCGCTCGTGCAGGCAATGAACACCGGTCACGACGGATCGTTCTCCACGTGTCATGCGAACGGGCCGCTCGATGCACTGCTCCGACTCGAGTCGCTGGTACTCCAGGCCGCACCCCAATGGCCCCTCGACGCCGTCCGTCAACAACTGGCCCGGTCGATCGACGTCGTCGTGCACGTCGATCGCGTCGATGGTCGGCGCCGCATCTCGTCGATCTCCGAGGTCGTTCCGCCCGACCCTCACGCTGCCTCGACGGTGCCGCAGATGCGAACGCTCGGTGAGTCGGAACCGATCGGGTTCGTCGTCCACTCTTCGCTCCGTCGGACCCGGCGATGATGCTGCTCGCCGCATCCCTCGCTGCGCTGGCTGTCGCTCTCGTCGTCTCACCGGTGTTCCTCGGCCGATCGACGCGCACCCCGACCCGGAGCGCACGCCGATCCGTGACGCACAGACCTGCGGTCGACCGATTGACCGATCGGCGACACCGTCTGCGCAGACGGTTGCGTCGGCGACCTCATGTGGTGCAGCCGGTTGCATTGTCGACGTGGGCCGACGACCTCGCTCGTGCTCTTCGCCACGGTTCGACACTGCACGCCGCACTCACGAACACGGTTCCGACCGATGCGGTCGTCGAGCGTCATTCCGCACCACTCCGCCACTGGCTCGGACGGGGCGCGACGGTCGTCCAGGCGTGCGACGAATGGTCGGTCGAACTCGCCGACGCGGGGTCGGTCGGGAGGAGACGAACGAACGATCGCATCGAACTCCTCGCGACCATGACGGCCGTTCTCGCCGCGGCCGCCTCACTGGGCGGTGCGGCCGCCGCACCACTCGACCGGTTCGCCGTGGCCATGAGGCAGCGGGCATCGGACGACCTCGAACGAGGTGCACAGAGCGCTCAGGCCCAGATGTCGGCCAAGGTGCTCACCTCGGTGCCGCTCGCAGTGCTGTCGCTCTTGCTGCTCACCGACGACGGCGTGCGAGGCGTGGTCACATCGGCCACTGGCGGCATCGTCGTGACGCTCGGCCTCGCGCTCAACGCTGCTGGTGCCGTGTGG
>JBBSOH010000178.1:0-7999 GCA_038259945.1 Acidimicrobiales bacterium | reverse complement strand
TATGTCCGCGCTGAAACACCCGACACAACGCACACACCCGACCAACGGGGCCACGGGTAGCGTCGACCGGGTGAGCGTGATGCGTCGTCAGGTGTGGGCTTCAATGGACACCGAGGCGCGGGCCTCGCTGATGCACCGGGGTCTCGACGACATCTTCGACCCGAGTCTGCGGGCATCGATCGGCGAGTTGATCGAGGACGTACGCGAACGCGGCGACGACGCGGTGTGCGATGCCTTGGCGAAGTTCGACGGCATCGACGTGGCGCCCGACGGCTTGCGCGTCAGCGACGACGAACTCGAATCGGCCGAGGTGTCCGAGGCGGTCGACCGTTCGATCAACGACGCGATCACCCACCTGCGCGTGTTCAACGAAGCGCAGATGCAGCAGGCGCAGGACTGGCAGATCGAGTCCGAACCCGGTCTGATGGTCGGCGAGAAGATCACCCCGATCTCCTCGGCAGGGCTGTTCACGCCGTCGGGCAAGGCGAGCTACCCGAGCGTCGCCTACCAACTCGCCGTTCCGGCGGTGGTCGCCGGAGTTCCGGAGTTGGCGCTCGTCGTCCCCCCGATCCCCGGAGGAACGGGCGACGTCGATCCGGCCGTGCGGGTGGTGTGTCGCAAGCTCGGCGTCCGCAACGTGTTCCGGGTGAACGGACCGGCCGGGATCGCCGCGCTCGGTTTCGGTACGGCATCGATCCCGAAGGTTCGCAAGGTCGTCGGCCCGGGTTCGCCCGCAGTGACCATCGCCCAGGTCGAGATGCAGCGCCACGGGCTGTCGACGATGATGCTGCTCGGCCCGACCGAGAGCCTCGTCATCGCCGACGACTCCGCCGACCCGGCTCTGCTCGCCGCCGACCTGCTGATCGAGGCCGAGCACGGGACCGATTCCTCCGTGGTGCTGCTCACTCCGTCGACCGCACTCGCCGACGCGGTGGAGGTCGAGATCGGGCACCAGATCGAGGTGCTCCCCGAGATCCGTGCGGCGGCGGTCCGATCGTCGCTCGGCCCGAACGGCGGATGCATCGTGGTCGCCGACCTCGGCGTTGCGGTGGATGTTGCGAACGAGTTCGCCGCCGAGCACCTGCAGGTCGTGGTCGAGGACTCGATGATGGACGAAGTGCTCGACGGACTCGTCAACGCCGGCGAGATCCTGATCGGCCAGCACACACCGTTCAGCGCCGGCAACTTCATCATCGGCTGCCCGGCATCGCTGCCCACCAGCGGGTTCGCCCACGTGTCGTCGGGGATCACCGCCGACACGTTCCTCAAGCGGACCGCCATCGCGCGGGCCGACCAGCGTGCCGCCGCCCGCATGGCGCCGTCGGTGATCGCGCTCGCCGAGCACGAAGGCTTCCCCGCTCACGCCGCCGCATTGCGCCGCCGTCAAGGCTGAGCCGACCGCGCAACCTGGTGACATCCATCCGGGATGGATGTCACCACCTTTCTCGTCGGGCTTTCGTGCGGGCTCGTCATGAATCGATCAAGGTCGGACGCCGATCTGCCGATCAGCAAGTCATGAGCACGGCGCTACTCCTCGTCGAGGACGATGAACGGATCAGCGAACCGCTGATCCGCGTCCTCCGCGCCGAGAGCCTCGACGTCACCCACGTCGCCGGCGGCCAAGCGGCTCTCGACGCAGTCGAGGATGCCACCCCCGACCTCGTCCTGTTGGACCTCACACTCCCCGACATCGACGGCCTCGACGTGTGCCGTCGGCTGCGCACCACACACCCGTCGCTCCCGATCATCATGTTGACCGCACGCGCCGAGGAGATGGACGTGATCGTCGGCCTGGGCGCCGGCGCCGACGACTACGTCGCCAAACCCTTCCGACTCGCCGAGTTGGTCGCCCGCATCAAGGCCCGCCTGCGCATCGCCGAACAGACCGGTTCGGTGGCGTCCGACAGCGCGACCTTCCAGGGCGCCGGGATCGAGTTGCATCCCTCGAGTCGTCGGTGCTTCGTGGTCGGGGATCGTGACACGGACGAGGCGACCGGAGTGGAGGTCGAGTTGACCAGCAAGGAGTTCGACCTCCTGCACCTCCTCATGGCCCGCCCGGGCCACACGTTCAAGCGTGAGGACATCATGAATGCGGTGTGGGACGCGAACTGGTGGGGGTCGACGCGCACGCTCGACACGCACGTGTCCACCCTGCGCAAGAAGATCCTCGACCGCACCGACCCACCGTCGAAGATCGTCACCGTTCGCAGCGTCGGCTTCCGATTCGAACCCGAACCCGCACCGGCTCCCGAACCCGCACCGGCACCGGCACCGGCACCGGCACCGATAGCCGCAGCCGTCAGCGCCCAGGCCACCTGACGTGCGCCGTCGACTCGTGCTGTCGACGCTCGCCGTCGTGGTCGCCGTGATGGCGGTGCTCCTCGCTCCGGTGTTCATCGTCGTGAACTCGGCGGCCGACGTGGGCGAGCAGGGCTCGCTCTTCGCACGCATCGGCGTGATCGCGTTCTTCGCGCTCGTGGCCGCTGCTGCCCTCGCCGCCGTGCAGGCACGCCAACTCGCCAGACCCCTCGAGCGACTCGCACGATCGGCCGGACGGGTCGGCGACGGCGACGTCACCGCGCCGTCGGCAGCCTCGGGCATCGACGAGATCGACGACATCGCACGGTCGCTGCGCCTGAGCGCCAGCCGGGTCGACCGCATGCTCGACGCCGAGCGCAGCTTCACCGCCGATGCCACCCACCAGCTCCGCACCGGCCTCACCGGGATCGCGATCCGCCTGGAACTCCTCGAACGCCACTCCGACCCGGCAGTGGTCGCCGATGCGTCGGCGGTCCTGGAACAGACCCACGAGTTGAACGCCACGCTCGACGAACTGCTCGCCGTTGCCCGACGGGGCAGCACCGGGGAGCGGTCCCAGGTCGATCTCGTGGAGATCGTCGACGATCACATCGACGACTGGCGCACGCGTTTCGAACGGGAGCGACGCCAGATCCTCGTGCAGACCGGATCGACCACTGCGGTGAACGCCACCCGTGGGCTCGTCGGTCAGATCTTCAACGTGCTGGTCCAGAACTCGCTGCGCCACGGTGCCGGCACTCTCACGATCACGGTGGAGGGAACGAGCATCGTCGTCGAGGACGAGGGCACTGGCGTGCCCCCTGACCGGGTACCCGGCCTGTTCGAGCGTCCTCGTGACCACCACGCGCCTCACGGCAGGGGCCTGGCGCTTGCTCGCCGGCTCGCCGAGTCGGATGGCGGCCGACTCGAACTGACGCAGCCACGTCCTGCCCGGTTCCGACTGGGCTACGTCGCCTCGATCGCCGCACGGCACGACACACCCGACGCCACGCCCGTCGGCGCCTGATTCCGGCGCGAGGACCGTCGACGTCCCGCCGCGTGTACGTTCCGGAATCATGTCGTCAGTTCTTCACCGCACGTCCGCCGTGTCGTTGATCGTGCTCGCGCTGTCGGGGTGCCTCGGCATCGGCTCGGACGACGCCGGACCCCTCGACCCGGAGGCGATGGACGCAGCGCTCAACGCACTCGGCGACGAGGTCACCGACGGTGACGTCCGAGCGGTCTTCCCCGAGAACTGCCCACTCCTCGGCGGCGACGACCTCATCGACGCGCTCCTCGACGCCGACGCCCTCGATCGCAGTGACGTCGATGATGCGGATGCCGAAGTCGCCTCCACGGTCCGAGGACCGTGGGGCTCGTACTCCATGGTGTGTCAGCACCCGACGTTCAGTCTCACCGTCCGCAACGGTGGCCCGGACGATCGCAACGAGTTGATCGACGTCGTCGAGTCGGATCCGGACACCGACCGCGACGTCGAGCCGTTCGACATCGATGGCCTCGACGCGTCATCCACCTACGAGATTCGTCAGGACGGTGAGCCGGCAGGGGTGGGATGGATCGACGACGAGACCGCGGTCGAGGTCGTGGTCCGCAGCGGCGCCGAGAGCGCCGACGAGGATCGGTCGGCGACGGCGCTCGTCACCGTGCTCGGACTGCTCGACGAGGAGTACGGAGACACCGAACCGGTCGAACGGCCCGATGAGCCTCCGATCGATCTGGCCGACGTGCGAGTCCGGGTGCGCGACCTCGGAGACGACGTCGCCGATCTGACGAACGGCGAGCGGCTCGACGACTGCCCGAGTGACTCCCGGGGCGACGTCGGGGACCTGATCGACGAGATCGGCCTCGACGCCAGCGACGTGGTCAAGCGGGACGCGTTCATCGTCGGGGCGACCGGTACGCCGAACGTCTCGATCCAGTGCTCGTTCACCGCCGGCGACGCGACGGTCTCGATCACCGTGGCCCTGGTCGAGTTCGACGGACTGGACGAACTCGACACGGTGCTGACGAGAGGGGTCGGTGACGCGATCGACCGCACGATCGACGTCGATGCGCAGACGGATCGACTCCCGGACGATGCGGTGTTCTCGGTCCGCGACGGCGACGACGTGGTCGGAGCGGGAGTGTTGAGTGACGAGGTGTTGATCCAGGTCACGGTGGCACGAGGCGATGTCGACGAGGGCGATCTGCTCGCTGCGCTCCCGACAGTCGTCGACCTCGTCACCGGATCGCTCGGGTGACGGCCAGCGAACACCCGCCCCGAGTTCCGGTCCAGCCCGATCAATCGAGCCTGATCAATCGAGGAAGTGCGAGCCGGTCGTCGTGGCGAGGACGACCTCGAGGTCGACGTCCTCCTGCTTGAGGAAACCGCTCGACGCGACGGCCCCGTCGCGCACCATCTCGATGACGGCCACCACCGACGACGCCGTGGTCCATGCAATCGCTGTCGATCGGATACCGCCGACCACCTTGGGTAGGTAGCTGCGGACGAACTCGGCGCGAGCGAGACGCCCGTCGCGTTCGCCCTCGGCTGCAACGTGGACATACACGACGTCGTCGTCGACCGGAGGCTTCGCGTTGGTCAGGATCTGCCCCGCCTCCTCGCGTCGCTCACGCATCAGCAGTTCGTGGAAGAAGAAGTTCATCAACTCCATGTGCCCGGGGTAGCGCATCGTCTTGTAGTCGAGGTTCTCGACCACGCCGTGGTACGTCTCACACATCGTTCCCAGGCCCCCGGATGTGGTGAACGCTTCGAGGCGCGTGCCCGACACGTGGATGGTCTCGTGCCATTCCATCGGCGACACCCACTTGCGCTCGCCGTCCTCGATCACCTCGCAGTCGTTGAGGTACTCGTTGACGACACCCTCGGGCGACCAGTTGAAGGCGTACGCGAGCAGACCGGTCGGGTGCTGTGGCAACGCGCCGACGCGCATCCGCACCGAACGACACCGTGCGAACGTGGCGATCTGGCCAGCGGCGACGATGCCGACGAAACCCGGGGCGAGCCCGCACTGCGGCGCCATCACCCGTTCCGACGTGGCGGCGAGTTCGCGGATCCGCTCCGTCGTGGGGACGTCCTCGGTGAGGTCGAAATAGTGGATCTGCGCTCGGTGGGCACGCTCTGCGACCGCGCTGTTGAGGTGGTACGGCAGGCACGACAGCACCGCGTCGACGTCGGCGAAGTGCTGATCCAACGCATCGGATGCGACGTCGACGCCTCCCACCATCTCGATCGACCCGCCAACGGTCGCGACCGGGGCGGTGTCGACCCGGTCGGTGTGGACCTGGCGCTGATCGATACCGACGACCTCGAAGCCCGACTCGGCCAGGAGGTGAGCGGCGAGCATCCCGATCTTGCCGAGTCCGAGTACTGCGATGCGTGTGATGGTGGGTCCGGTCATGTATCGATCATTACACAGCATCCGCCCCGATGAAACGTCTGGTAGATCGACTCCACCGGAGTGCGTTAGGTTTCGGTCCGTGGCAACGAAGGCGGAACCCTCGGTCGATCGGATCGATGACCGGATCGCGAGCCGACGCGACTCCCTGACCCCCACCGAACGCCGGCTCGCCGCCACCCTCGTCGACGACCCGACCACCTGGGCGTTCTCGACCGTGGCGGAACTGGCGGAGGCGGTCGGCACGAGCGGGCCGACCGTGGTCCGCTTCGCCGTCACCCTCGGTTTCGCCGGCTTCGGTGAACTGCAGGGTCTGGTGCGCTCCGACCTCACCGAACGCCTCCGACGTCCCATCGACCGGCTGCGCGGAACCGTCGACGACGACACGTGCCCCTCAGGCAACGCTCCGCTCGACGCCGCGGCGGCGCTCGACGGCATCGCTGCCACGTTCGAGCACCTCGACGACGAGCGCATCGACGCCATCGTCCACGCGATCTCCGACGCCACGGATCGCGTGTGGATCGTCGCATCGGAGTCGTCGTCGCCGGTCGCCCACCTCCTCTCGACCAACCTGGGGCTGCTCCGTCCGGGTGTGGTCCACCTCACCGGATCCGGTCCGTCGACCGGCGCAGCGATTGCCGACGCATCGGAGGGCGATGCCGCTGTCGCCATCGACTTCCCCCGCTACGAGCAGGCCGTCGTCGACCTCGCATCCGCGCTCTCTGACCGCGGCGTGAAGGTCAACTCGCTCACCGACGGGCCGCTCTCCCCTCTGGTGGACGTCGCCACGGCATGGTGTGGTGTCGTCGTCCCGTCGGTCGGGCCGTTCGACAGCGCAACGTCCACGATCGCGCTCGCCGAGGTGATCATCGCCCGCGTGGCCGCTCGCCTCGGCGGGCGTGCCGCCGAGCGCCTCGATGCCGTGGAGCGGCAGTGGGCCGAGGACGGTGTCTTCGTGCCGACAGCGACCAGGACCTCCCGAGCCGACACGACCTCCAGGAGACCGCGATGACGTCACCCCACGACCTCCACCCGATCGAGACCTCACTGCTGGAGCGGGCCGCCGGCATCGAGAATCGGATGGGCGCGCTGCTCTCGACCGACGCCCTCACCGCTGCGACGCTCCTCGAAGCCGAGGTGACCAGCCGCGTGGTCGACCACACCGCCCGATGGCTGCGCGCCGAGCACGGCATCGGCTACTACACCATCGGCTCGGCGGGCCACGAGGCCAATGCAGCCGTCGCACTCTCGCTGCGACCGAGCGACCCCGCGCTCCTGCACTACCGGTCCGGCGGCTTCTACATGGCCCGTTCGATGCAGGCTCGCCAGCACGGGATCGCGTCGGGCGACCCCGTCGTCGACGTGTTGCGGGGCATGCTCGCCAAGTCGACCGATCAGATCGCCGGTGGCCGCCACAAGGTCTTCGGCAATACCGCGCTGTCGATCGTCCCGCAGACGTCGACCATCTCCTCGCACCTCCCACGAGCCGTCGGGCTCGCAGTCAGCATCGGTCTTCCCGGGATGCCTGAGACGCTCCGCTGGCCGCGCGACTCGGTGGTCGTGTGCAGCTTCGGCGACGCGTCGCTCAACCACTCGACGGCGCAGGGAGCGATCAACTGGGCTGGCCACTCCGCTGCCGCGGGACGACGCGTCCCGATCGTGTTCGTCTGCGAGGACAACGGCATCGGCCTGAGCGTGGCGAGCCCGCCCGGCTGGGTCGCCGACTCGGTGGCCGGCCGTGCCGGCGTCCGATCGATCCGAGTCGACGGAGCCGACCCTGCGAGTGCACTGCCCGACATCGCCTCTCTCGTCGACGACGTGCGGGCATCGGGCCGACCCGGTTTCGTCCACCTCGACACGGTGCGCTTCCTCGGCCACGCCGGCACCGATGTGGAGTCCGCCTATCGCAGCCCGGCCGAACTCGCTGCCGACCGAGGTCGCGACCCGCTCCTCGGTGCGCTGCAACTCGCCGTCGACCTCGGCGTGTGCAGCGGCGGCGAGTTCACCGAGTGGTACCTCGACCTGACGAGCACGATTCGCGAGATCGCTCTCGGGCTGCGCGCCGAACCGGAACTCACCACGGCCGACGAGGTCATGGCGCCGCTGCGCCGAACACGCTCGGTCGCCGCTCCGTCACCACTGCCGGCACCCACCGAGAACTCGCCGGCGGCCACCGCGCCACCCGTCGTCGGGGCATCACCTTCGACGATGGTTCCGACGTCGAACCGGTCCGCTGAGCCTGCGTCGGGCTCGGCACCAGACCCTGCGTCGGGCTCGGCACC
>JBBSOH010000177.1:0-8029 GCA_038259945.1 Acidimicrobiales bacterium | reverse complement strand
GTCCGCCTCGACGTCATCTCGTATCGCCCGACGGATCGAGCAGTCATCCGTGTCAGCGACGCCGCCGATCGTTCCTCGATCATCGCCTACCTCAAGGTCGTGGATCCACGGGCCGTGCACCGCTTCGAGCAGCGCCACACTGCGTTGCTCGACGCCGGCATCCCGGTACCGACGATCACGTCGTCCGATCATCGAGCGGGTGTCCTCGTCCTGGAACCCCTGATCGGGCCGACGTTGCGAGAGTTGATCAAGAGCAATGCGGACGGGTGGGTCGAGATCGAGGAGTTCGATCGTCTCGCCGACAGCTTCCAGGCAGCCGATCTGTCGACCGCCGCCCCACTGGCCTCCCGACTCGACGACGGCGTCCTGCACGCACAGATGCTCGGACAGGTCGTCGCTCGGGCCCGTCCCCACCTCGAGGCGCTCGCCGACAGCCTTTCTGCGGCACAGCGACCCACCGCCGACGATGTCATCCACGGCGATCTCCACGAAGCGCAACTGATAGTCGACGCGAGCCGAATCGTCGGTGTGCTCGACATCGACGATGCCGGCCCGGGCAATGCGATCGACGACCGGGCGAACGTCATCGCCCGCCTCCTGGTCCGCTCGATCGTCGATCCCGCACCGACGCCCCGACTCGACGAGTACGCGGCACGACTCCGCACCGGATCTGCCGGACGGTTCGAACCCGAACAACTCGATCTGCATGTCGCAGCGGCCCTGGTCGGACTGGCAACCGGACCGTTCCGCATGCAGTCAGACGGTTGGCGTGATGCCGTGGTGGATCTGGTCGACGCCGCTCGGACACTTGTCAGATGAGAGAACTCTCAGATCGGTCTCACGATCATCTCACGATGCTGTGCACACAATCGACGAGGCAGTACCGGTGCACCCCCGTCATCGGTCCCACACGATCGGAGCACATCATGAAGCCCACGAGACTCAACTGGAAGATCGCCGCAGCGGCAGGAACTGCACTCGGCGCCGGATTCGGCGGTATCGCTCTCGCTGCGCCGTCGTTGCAGAGCCCGTCCGTTCCCGCCCAGGTCGAGGTCACCACGACGGTGATCGAGTCGGACGACACGGCGACGACCACCACGTCAGCACCGACCACGAGCGAGCCGGTCGACACCACCGCACCGGAGACCACCGCTCCGACATCGAGCGAACCCGAAACCACGGTCGACAGCCCCCCCGACGAGACCGTCCCGACGGTGACCCTGGAGCCCGGCGACGACGGGTTGGATGCCTCACCGACCTCGCCGGTGACTCCTGCGAACACCACGCCGAGCAACACGGTCGCTGACGTCGACTCCCCACCCAGCCCGGCGACGCCCGCGCGAGTCCCCACCG
Source organism: Acidimicrobiales bacterium (assembly GCA_038259945.1). GTDB lineage: Bacteria > Actinomycetota > Acidimicrobiia > Acidimicrobiales > Ilumatobacteraceae > Ilumatobacter_A. The sequence goes on along the minus strand of JBBSOH010000177.1, from coordinate 6,676 downwards.
CCGCACCGGCCCCGGACGAGACCGTCCAGCCTGCGCCTCCCACGTCGATCGACAGCCCTGCGTCGCCCGCGTCCGTGGCGTCGCCCGCCAGCCCGGTGTCGCCTCCCAGCCCTCAGTCGGCGGCCGGCCCGGTCACCTCGTCCAGCGACTGAGTCCGTCTCCTCGGGGAGCTGAACGCAGCCGCCCCGACCGCATGCCTCGGTGTCGGTCGGGGCGGCCGTGTCGCGTCAGGCGGCAACGCCGGACGGGCCGAGGGCCGTCCCGGAATCGGTCGATGCAGCCGCGCGTGCGCCGCTCGTCATCTGACCGTGCATTGCGATGATCCGCTTGCTGGCGGTCTTGGTGCATTGCGATGGGACGATGGCGTGAACGGCGGCCGCCATCGCAGCGATCGCGAGAGATCCGGCGAAGCCTGCGGCGACCTTGAAGTGCTCGCCGTAGGTCTCTCCGACCGAGGCCGGATGTTCCGTGAAGTGCTGCCGGATCTCCATGTGACCACCGTACGGAATCTGCCGGAGTGATGCGTTGCGTTCTTCGCGCCGAATTTGCATTTTTGAGCACGAATCGTGCGCCCTACGGTTCGATGTTGCAGTACTGTTCGATTGTGGATGAAGTCGATCGGGATATTGTGCGTTTGCTGCAGAAGGATGGTTCGCTGACCGCGCGGGAACTGGGAGAAGCCGTCGGGCTCACTCCGACGCCGTGCTGGCGACGGGTACGCGCACTCGAGGAATCGGGGGTGATCACCGGCCGGGTGGCACTCGTCGACCCGACGGCGGTGAATCTCGAGGTGACCGCGCTCGTGAACATCCGCACGAACGATCACTCCTCCGGCTGGGTGGAGAAGTTCCAGGCGGCGATCGATCAACTCCCCGAGATCATCGAGGCCTACCGCACCAGCGGCGACATCGACTACCTCCTCAAGGTGCTCGTGCCGAGCATCACCGAGTTCGACCGCTTCTACAAGCGACTGATCGACGCGGTCGACCTGTATGACGTCCGCACGACGTTCGTGATGGAGGAGATGAAGCACACCACCGCGCTCCCCCTCCACCACATGCCGGTCGGCTGAGGTCCATGTTGGGGTCAGGCACGAACATGGACCGGGCACGAACATGGACTGGGGCCGACGAGCGGTGCTGCGCGATGCTGGGAAGATGTCCGTTCTCGAAGACTCTGCCGTGGCCACCTCCCTCGATCCGGATGCGCAGCGCGTCACCGACGCCGTCGAGGCGTTCCTCGCCGACCACGACCCGACCACGATGGGCGACCACGAGTTCCGCGGCGCCCGGTTCGACGCCGGTCTGGCCTGGGTCCACTTCGCCGAAGGCGACGGCGGGCTGGGTGTGCGACCCGAACTGAACAAGATCGTCGAGTCGGCGATGCGCACGGCCGGGGCGAAGCCGACCGACCCGTCGACGTTCTTCATGCACCTCGCAGGCCCGACCATCGCCACGCACGGGTCCGCCGAGGTCAAGGCGCGATTCCTGCGTCCGATGTTCACGGGTGAGGAGAAGTGGTGCCAACTGTTCTCCGAACCGGGCGCCGGCTCCGACTTCGCAGGTCTCGGTACGAAAGCCGAGCGGGACGGCGAAGAGTGGATCGTCAACGGTCAGAAGGTGTGGAACACGCTCGCGCACCTCGCCGACTACGGAATGCTCGTCACCCGCACCGATCCCGATGCGCCGAAGCACAAGGGCATGACCTACTTCGCGCTCGACATGAAGGCCGAGGGTGTCGAGGTCCGGCCGCTGCGTCAGATCACGGGCGAAGCGGAGTTCAACGAGGTCTACATGACCGACGTGCGCGTGCCGGACTCGTGCCGAGTGGGTGACGTGGGCGAGGGCTGGCGCGCATCGCTCACGACGCTGATGAACGAGCGCAACGCGATCGGCGGTGGCGGCGGTGGCGCCCCCAAGCGAGGTGCGGCGGCGAACGACGCAGTCGAGGTGTGGAACGCGATGGACCCGTCGAAGCAGAGCGCGGCCGACAAGGACACGCTGATGAAGTGGTGGGTGCAGGCCGAGGTCGGTCGCCTCACTAACATGCGCGCTGCGCAGAACGCGAAGTCGGGCAACCCCGGCCCCGAGATGTCGATCGCGAAGCTGGCCTACTCCGAACTGAACAAGGGTCTCTACGAGTTCTGCATGAACCTGCTCGGCGCCGACGCTCTCATCGATTTCGACTACACCTACCGTCGCCCGGAGGACCTCGACGTGTCGGGAACCGCTCACGGCCTGCGTTACGCATTCCTGCGTGTGCGTGCGAACTCGATCGAGGGCGGCACGTCGGAGATCATGCGCAACATCCTCGGCGAGCAGGTCCTCGGCCTGCCGGGTGAGCCACGGGTCGACAAGAACGTCGCCTGGAAAGAAGTCCCCCGCAACTGAGCCGACGTCCCTGTGGGTGTCAGACACCCGCAGGGACGCCAATTCTGAACCGAAACTGAACGAATATTCGCGGCCGATGGCCCCTCGCGCTTGGCATCATTTCCCGATGAACTCCCTTCCTCACTCCATGAACCGACTCCGTCGTCCCCTCGCCATCGCCGCGCTGGCCGCCCTCACGCTGACCGCCTGCGGCGGATCCGACGACGCCACCACGGACACCCCGGCCGCCGACGACGCCACGACGGATGACGCGTCGCCCGCCGCTGACGCCCCCGACGAAGACGCCTCGCCTGTCGACGACCCACCCTCCATCGACGGCGCATCGTCCGACAGCGGTGAGGCACCTATCGGTGTCGACGAGAACGGTGACATCGACTTCTCCGACGACGTCGATTCGGCCCTCGACGCCGTCGGATTCGAAGGAATCGTCGGGATCGCTGCCGATCAACTCGACCCGAAGCCGACCGTCGAGGTCGACGGCGACAACGCGACGCTGACCTTCTCCGAAGGTTCGCTCGAGTCGAACGCGTGGCTCCCGTGCGGCGTGATGTCGGCCCTGATCAGCGAAGGCCAGACCGTGACCGTCGTGTATCCCGACGGCGAACAGGTCTGCTGACCACCACGTTCGAGGGCCTCCGTTCTCCGGACGCACCCACCACAGAGAGCAGATCCTCACGATGACGATGAACTTCCACGACGCGTGCGCAGCCGTGTGCTCGCCGGGCACGATGTTCGAGATTCAGGAGGTCGAGGTGCTCGGCCGCACCAGCAAGGTCTTCGCCGGAACTCCCCCCGACATCCGTGCGCTGTTCGCCCTCGCCGCCGGCCGCACCGACGACTTCATCGTGTTCGAGGACGAACGATGGACGATGCCTCGTGTGCTCGACACGGCCGGGCGGATCGGGAACCTGCTCGTCGACGAGTTGGGTGTGGCGAAGGGCGACCGGGTCGCGATCGCAATGCGCAACTACCCGGAATGGATCGCCGCATTCGTGGCGATCACCTCCATCGGGGCCGTCGTCGTGCCGATGAACGCGTGGTGGGTGACCGACGAGCTGGTGTTCGCGATCGAGGACTCGGGTTCGAAGGTGGTGATCGCCGACGACGAACGATTCGAGCGGATGCAGGCCGCAGAGGCGGGAGCGATCGACGCCACGGTGATCGTCGCCCGACCGACCGGCGACCTGCCCGACGGCGTCGTCTCGCTCGATGACGCCCTGGCACGCCACGAGGGCGCAACGATGCCCGAGGTCGACATCGAACCCGACGACGACATGACCATTCTCTACACCTCGGGCACCACGGGTCGCCCGAAGGGCGCGGTGTCCACGCATCGAGCCGTGCTCAGCGCGCTGCTGGCCTTCGCCGCCCGAGGCGCTGTGTCGGCACTGCGCGAACCGGAGGACCCCGACACGGTCGAGGAGGGCGGAAGGCCGCAGACCGCATTCATGCTCTGCGTTCCGCTGTTCCACGTGACGGGCCTCGTCCCCGTGATGCTCGGGTCGTTCGTCAGCGGCGCCAAGCTGGTGATGACGTTCAAGTGGGAGCCGAACCGGGCGTTGGAACTGATCGAGCAGGAGCGCGTCACGAATTTCGTCGGCGTTCCGACCATGAGCTGGGACCTGCTCGAGGCCGAGACGTTCGCCGATCGCGACACGTCGTCGTTGCGTTCCGTCGGCGGAGGCGGCGCACCGATGCCACCGGAGTTGGTGAAACGGATCGACGAGAACTTCCAGCGCGGTCGGCCGGGCCTCGGCTACGGCATGACCGAGACGAACGCGTACGGCCCGCAGAACGCCGGCGACGACTTCGTGAACAACCCGAAGTCCACGGGTCGGGCCGTACCGATCATGGACGTCAAGATCACCGATCCGCTCGGCGAGGAACTCCCGATCGGAGAGACCGGCGAGATCTGGTTCCGCAGTCCGTCGCTGATCCGCGGTTACTGGAATCGCCCTGATGCGACCGCCGAGACGATCGTCGACGGCTGGCTCCGGTCGGGTGACATCGGGCATCTCGACGACGAGGGGTTCGTGTACGTGAGTGATCGTGCGAAGGACATGATCCTGCGCGGCGGGGAGAACATCTACTGCGCCGAGGTCGAGGCGACCATCTACGAGCATCCGGCGGTGTACGAGGCTGCGGTCTACGGTGTTCCCCACGAACGGCTCGGCGAGGAACTCGCCTGCCACATCATGGTGAAGGACGGCGAGTCACTCGATGCCGGCGAACTCCAACGGTTCGTCGGCGAGCGGTTGGCGAAGTTCAAGGTCCCCACGATCGTCACGATGGTGCACGAGCAACTGCCGCGCAATGCCAGCGGCAAGATCCTCAAGCGCGAACTACGCGACAGCCTCACGTCCGGCTGACGATCGCCGATCGAACGTGCGGTCCCCGCCGGACCATTGGGCGCGATGGGGGACGACCTCACGCCCGTTCGCGAAGATGCCACCATGACCGAACTCTGGCAACACTCCGCACTCGAACTCGCGTCGATGATCCGTGACGGCGACACGACGAGTCGCGCGGTCGTCGAGGCACACCTCGTTCGCATCGACGCGGTCAACGGCCACCTCAATGCGATCGTTCGTCGCCTCGACGAGGACGCCCTCGCCGCGGCCGACGCAGCCGATGCGGCAACGGCCCGCGGCAAGTCGGTCGGGCCGTTCCACGGCGTGCCGTTCACGGTCAAGGAGAACATCGATCTGGTGGGCAGCCCGACGACCGAGGGGTCCGTCGCCTTCGCCGAGGCGATGCCCACCTCGAACGCGCCGGTGACGGCGCGGATGCTCGCCGCAGGTGCGATCCCGATCGGCCGGACCAACCTGCCGGACTTCGGCCTGCGGGTGCACACCGATTCGTCGCTGCACGGCCTGACCCGCAACCCGCATCATCCGGCTCGCACGGCCGGGGGTTCGAGCGGTGGTGAGGCATCCGCGATCGCGTCGGGCATGAGCCCGCTCGGACTCGGCAACGACATCGGCGGCTCACTGCGCAACCCGGCGCACTGCTGCGGGATCGCCTCGATCAAACCGTCGACCGGTGTGGTGGCGTCGGCATCCTCGTTGGCGCCGGGCGACCCGATGCTGTCATCGCAGCAGATGGCGGTGCAGGGAACGATGGCGCGTCGGGTCGCCGACGTCCGTGCCTCGTTCGAGATGATCGCCGGAGCGGACCCTCGTGACCCCACCAGCCTGCCCGTCACGCTGACGACTCTCGGCGAAGGCGAGCGGCTCCGCGTCGCCGTCCTGGCCGACCCGCCCGGGGGTGCGACCCACCCCGAGATCGCCGCGGCAGTCCGGTCGGCTGCCGATGTCCTCTCGGATGCGGGACACGACGTGGTCGAGGCGACCCCGCCGATGTACGAGGAGACCATCGAGATGTGGGCGGCACTGCTGATCCAGGACCTGGTCGTGATGCAACCGATGCTGGACATGGTGATGGGGGCCGATGGCACAGCGATCGTCGCAAACCTGCTGGCAGGTGGCGCGCCGGTGACGGTCGAATCGATGGTGATGCTGCAGGCGCAGCGGGCGCAGGCGATGCGGCTGTGGTCGGACTTCTTCACCGAGCACCCGGTCCTGCTGTCGCCCACCTGGGCGATGCCTGCGTTCGAGCACGGCGCCGACCTCGTGGATGGCGACACGCTGATCCGCGACACGCTCCGCCCGGTCACACCGATCAACTTCCTCGGACTGCCCGCCGCCGTCGTACCGCACGGAACGGCGGACGGATTGCCGGTCGGCGTGCAGGTGATCGGCGACCGCTTCACCGACCTGCGATGCCTCGACATCGCCGCCCAGATCGAGTCCGCTGCGCCTCCACTGATGCCGATCGACCCCGTCATCGCCTGAGCACCTGGTGACATCCATCGGGGACGGATGCCACCAGGTCTGAGCTCTGCTGCGGTCGGCCCGTTTGCGTTGCAACGCGTGAGGACACCCTTCGTCGATGCACCGCCCCGACCAGGCCCACCCGTCGTTCGCCCACGGTGTGGCAAGCGGCGACCCGACGGAGTCCAGCATCGTCCTGTGGACGGCGGTGCCTGCCGAGGCACGGAGCGATGTGGAGTTCACCGTCGCACTCGACCCCGTCTTCGCGATCGTGGTTGCGTCCGGAACGATCGGACCGGAGATCGACGCCGATCCGCTGGCCCGGCACGATGCCACAGGTCCGGTTCGAACCGTGTCGATCCGGGTCGAGGGACTCGCCGAGGGCTCCGTCCACCACTACCGCTTCTGCATCGATGGAGAGATGTCGCGGGTCGGTCGGTTCGCCACGCTTGC
>JBBSOH010000176.1:0-8065 GCA_038259945.1 Acidimicrobiales bacterium | reverse complement strand
CGCGGACCCGCGTGCGCGCCGCCGCCGGCTGCGTCGATGGATCGGCTCCGTCGCCACCTCGTCGAGTCAGAGGTGGTCAGCGAACTGATGCTGCGCCCGCCGCTCAGCGAGGGTGCGAAGAACATCGCGGGCAACCCGAGCAACGCGAAGCGTCGACGGGTGAAAGGAGCCGCCGGATGCGGCAAGTCGTTCGGCCTCGCCGCGCGTGCCGGGCGACTCGCGGCCGACGGCAAGAGCGTCCTGGTGCTGTCGTTCAACGTCACGCTGGCGCACTATCTGCGGGCGTTGGCGACGGCAAGGTGCAAGGAGGCCGGTGCGGATCCGACGCTCGTGACCACCACCAACTTCCACAACTTCTGCAGCCGGGTGGTCGACGACGCGAAGGTGGCCGGTATCGAGTTCTCCGAGACGGCGAACGTCCACTGGTCCGAAGCCACCGTGGCGAAAGCCCGGCAGGCGTTCGAGGCCGGGTTCCAGCGGAAATACGACGCCGTGCTGGTCGACGAGGGCCAGGACTTCACGCTCGACTGGTGGAACATGCTGCGCAACCACGTCGTGGCCGAGGACGGCGAGATGCTGCTCGTGGCCGACCCGACGCAGGACGTGTACGACAAGAAGGCGTGGACCGACGAGGAGCGGATGACCGGTGCCGGGTTCTCCGGATCGTGGACCGAGCTGAGTGGCTCGTACCGACTTCCGAGCGACCTGGTGCCGATGGCGAATGCGTTCGCTGCGAAGTACCTGAACGGTGAACACATCGCCGGTGAGGTGCCGGTCGATCGTGCAGCGATCTCCGGTCTGTCGAACCCGACGCGCCGTCGGTGGCTCAACACGGATCGGCCGAACGAGTTGGGCCGGCTGATCGGTCGCGAAGTGGTGCGGCTGTTGGCGGCACACCCGGAACTGTCGCCGAACGACGTCGTCTTCCTGTGCGAGAAGCATCGCGACGGCGTCGACGCAGTCCACGTGATCGAGGACGCCGGGCACGCGGTCCATCACATCTTCAGCGAGAACAAGAGCGAGCAGCAGCGTCGCAAGCAACGGTTCTGGCCCGACGCCCCCGGCGTGAAGGGGTGCACCGTCCACAGCTTCAAGGGGTGGGAGACGCGCGTGCTCGTGATGGGGATCCGCGCCGACCCCGGATCGAAGCGGCTCGCCTACGTGGCGATGACCCGGCTCAAGACCGACAGCGCCGGAGGCCAGTCGTTCATCTCGATCCTCAACAGCAACCTGAAGATCGCACCGTTCCAGTCGACGTTCGAACACTGGGCCGTGCCGCAGGCCTCGATGCGCGTCGGCTGACGACATCGGCGGGTGCGGCCGTGCCGAGCAGGGGTTGGTGTCTGAGGCAGTCGACCGCACGACGGACGGCAACCGACACGGTCGAGCGTGTCAAGAGCCGGACAAGAAATCCGGTTTGTACTGTCGCCGGCCTCGACAGCGACCGATAGACGATCATGTCGACACTCGAGACCGCTCCGAATCACAGCTATCGGAAATCGGTCGCGTCGTCGTGGAAACCGATCCGAACGATCGGGCGCTGCGGCTTCCTCGTCGGCGCCCTCTTCATCAACGCCGCCTGCGGTGTACCGGTCGATTCGGCCGAGCCGGCGGATACGACCGAGTCGAGCGCCCCGCTCGACCCGACGTCGGAGGATGTGGCGAACACCATCGCGCCGATCGTTCCTCTCGCGCTCGTGGACGACTGCGTGGACCAGACGATGGGCCGGGCATTCAGCGGCGAAGAGTTCTGGGTCGGGCACTGGAACAACATGAATCAGGACGAGGCCCAGTTGAGGCAGTGGTGCAACCACTACGGCCTCGACGACCCTGCCGCCTTGGCCGACCTCAGTCGTCAGTGGCAAGAACTCGTCGCGGCGGAAGTCACCGACTCCGGCACGGTCGCCCCTCCGTCCGTCGTCCCGTTCGCGGATCCCGTCGTTGCGTCGTATGCGAACTGCGATGCGGTGCGCGCTGCCGGTGCTGATCCGATCCGTCGGGGCGACCCGGGCTACGGCAGCCATCTCGACAGCGACGACGACGGAATCGGCTGCGAGTAGTCGAACTCCAGAGCGCTGCGACGCAGACGGTCACTCGATGGAGAGTGGAGTTCGACACCGAGGTCCACCGGGCGGACACGCAAGCGACTCGGTGTCGATCACTGCGGCAGCGGGACGTACGGGTCGTGGTCGCCGGGGACGAGCGGGAACCGTTGCTCGAGCCAGTCGGCCTTCGCCTGTTCGAGTCGGTCTCGATCGCTGTGGACGAAGTTCCAGAACATGTGGCGCTTCCCGACGGGGTCGCCGCCGAGCACGATCGCGGTCCCCGATCCGCTGAGCGTCAACTCGCGCGATGGGTCGAGCACGGCGAGTTGTCCTGCGTCGATCCGCTCGTGGTTGATCGCGATGTCGCCGTCGACCGCCAGCACGGCGATCTCGGCGTGTTCCGTGGAGATCGGCACCGGCGAGTCGGCGTCGATGCGCACGTCGGCCAGCACGAGTGGTGACGCACCGACGACCGGCGACTCCATTCCCCACCCGGTGCCGACGGCGAGGTTGATCCGTGAGCGTCCGACTCGATCGGTGGGCAGCGCGACTGCGTCGGCGTGCTCGAAGGCTGGAGCGACCTCCTGGGAAGCTTCGGGGAGGGCGACCCAGGTCTGCAGGCCGTGGAGCGACCTCGCCACGTTCGCATCATCGGGGTGTGACCGTTCGGTGTGGGTCACGCCTGCGCCCGCCGTCATCCAGTTCACGTCACCGGGCTCGATCGTGGCGACGGCACCGGTCGAGTCGCGGTGCACCATGCGGCCGTCGAACAGGTAGGTGACGGTGGCCAGGCCGATGTGGGGGTGGGCGTCGATGTTCGGCGAGGTCGCATCGGACAGTTCCTCGGGGCCGATCAGGTCGGCGAAGGTGAACGGGCCGACCATACGTCGCTCCCGGAACGGAAGCAGCCGGCGCACCGTGGTCGATCCGACGGGGCGGCGACGCGGGTCGATGCGCAGTTCGATCGCCGAAGAATCCATGGGATGTGCAACCCGCGACCCGCTTCGGTATTCGCCGCCCGCGGCGTTCAGCCGCGCAGGGCCTTGGCGAGTGCGGTGAAGTCGTGCACGAGCAGGTCCATGTCGGCGTCGGTGTGCATGAGCGACACGAGCCACTGCTCGTCGAGTCCGGGTGGGGTGAGGATGTTGCGGTTGACGCCCCACAGCCACGACAGCTCGGCGGTGGCGAAGTCGGTCGCCTTGTAGTCGCGGTAGTTGCGCACCGGAGTGGGCGACCAGGTGACGCAACCCTTCACGCCCATGCCGACGGTGTGGGCGGGAAGCTCGTACTCGGCGATGACGGCGTCGATCGCATCGAGCGCGCGGACGTTGATCTCCTCCGCCGCGACCAGCGCGTCGGGCGTACAGAGCTCGTCGACCGCCAGAGCGGCGGCCATCACCAGCGGGTTGCCGTTGTAGGTACCGAAGTGGGCCATCCGCCCGTCGACGACGACCTCCATCACCTCACGCTTGCCGCCGAACGCGGCGAGTGGCAGGCCGCCGCCGATGCTCTTGGCGAGCGTGATCAGGTCGGGCTGGACGCCGAGCCGTTGCGCGGCTCCCGCGTAGCCGGCGGTGAGGCCGGTCTTCACCTCGTCGAAGATCAAGACGACACCGTGCTGGTCGCACAGGGCGCGGACCCCGGCGAGGTAGCCCTCGTCGGGCAGGACGATCGCGAGGTTCTCGATCACCGGTTCGACCACCATCGCCGCCACGTCACGACCGTGCTCGGCCAGGATGCGGTCGAGCATGGGGAGGTCGTTGTACGCGACGACGTGGACGGTGCCCGCCTCGACGTCGAAGGGCACATCGCCCACCGGTGCATCGGCGGGGCCGATGTCGGCGAGCGCGGGCTTCACCGACACCTGGAGCGGGTCGTATCCGCCGTGGTATCCGCCCTCGATCTTCACGATCGCCTTGCGCTGGGTGTACGCCCGGGCGGCACGGATCGCGTACATCAGTGACTCGGTGCCCGAGTTGGTGAAGCGCACCAGGTCCATCCCGAAGCGTGCGCAGAACCGCTCACTCATGTCGGTCGCCTGCGGGCTCGGCGTGACGAACAGCGTGCCGACCTCCTCCAGTGCGCGGGTGACGTGATCGACGACCACCGGGTTGAGGTGACCGACCAGCATCGCGCCGAAGCCCATCGACAGGTCGAGCAGGCGGCGACCGTCGACGTCGGTGATCCACGCGCCCTCGGCGGACTGGACCGAGATGGGGTGCGGGTCCCAGTGTTGGAACGACGAGGTGACCCCGAGCGGCAGCGTCCTGCTGGCGCGCACGTTGTGCTCGGCCGAGCCAGGGGTGGTCTTCGCGAAACGCTCCCATTCCGAAGCTGCAAGCGACGCGACCAGGTCCTGGTCGACGGGGCGGAAGGTCGTCGGCAGGCATCGGCGCGTCGCCGGGTCGTGCGACGGCCAGGTCGCCGAGTTCGCGTGCGATGCGGCGCTGTCGTTCGTGGCTTCGGTCGTGGTCATCTGCTGCCTCCAAGGGAGCGATGTGATTCTGAGTCGTTGGAAGTGAACCGGCCCCCATCAGCGTTCGCTACGTCGGAATCAGCACTCGGGCACGGCAGAGGCCCGACGGGAGTCTCGGCGATCGCCTCGCCAGACGCCTCCTTGCGAGTCACCTGGTCCCATGGAGCGATGGTCACCAACGGATCTCGACCGAGGACGTCGTCGACGAGGTCTCGGTGGGCGTTCGGAAATTCGGGGATCCGGATGTCCGCCCTGTGCCAGGGTCGCCACATGTCCAACACCTCTCGACTCCACCTCGGACGGCGCGCAGTTGCGTTGGCCGCCGCCGGCGCTCTGGCCCTGTCCGCGTGCGGCGGGTCGAACGACTCGTCGACGGTGCTCGATCCGGACGCCGAACCGGCGGACGGGCAGACCGACACCGAGTCGACACCAACCGACGACCTCGCATCGGACCCCGTGGAGGATGCGCCCACGCCGGACGACGGAGCGACGTCGGACTCGGAGATCGCGTTCCTCGAGCCGACGAGCACGATTCCGGTCGACCTCGCTGCCGGCGAAGGTGTCGAACTGGCGGTCTCACCAGACCGCGCGTACGTGGCGTCGGTCTCCTCGCAGAACGAGGTGGCGCCGGTCCGGACGCTCACGACCTACTCCGTTGCGACGGGCGAGGTGGTCGCGAGCGTCACCGCTGCAGAGGCCGGCGTGATCGGGTCGGGTCCGGAGTGGTTGGCCGATGGCCGGATCGTCGTGCGAAACGGCGACACGCTTGCGACGTGGACGGGTCCGGAGCTGGAACCGGCCGAGACCGTTGCGTACGACGGGTCGGCGTGTGAGTTCGGCATGATCGTCGATTCGAGTGTCGGCGCATCGTTCGCGCTGAAGGACTTCGCCGACCCGCCGGTGCTGTGCCGGATCGATCTGACCACGGGCGACGTGATCACCGCTCCTGCCGTCGGCGCCGATCGTTGGTTCCACCGAGCAGCGCAGGGCACGGTGTCACTCGTGGTCAGGGGTGCCGACGACAACTCGTCGTTGGTGACGCTCGACTCGACGACGCTCGCCGAGATCTCATCGCAGCCGCTGGATGTGTACAACTCCACGAATGCGGGGCTGCTGATCGGTGAGGACGCAGACACCGTGCTGGTGCCCGGCGACATCCCGATTCCGACCGGGCGGTTGGACGTCGGCGCCCGGTTGTCCGACAACGGGCGAGTGCTGATCTCCGGAGGGGGCAGCGAGGAGGTCTGGCTGTCGACCGAGGACGGGAGTCCGATCGGTCAGGTCGAGCCCGGTTTCGCGACGTGGCAGTACGGCTGGTCGAGCGACGACTCCGTGGTGGCACGGCCGATCGCAACACCGGACTACGAGGTCGATTCCATCGCCGTCCACGTGTTGGGATGAGTTCGAGGCGGACCGGCCCGACAACGGCCCGACTTCCTGGAGCAGCGTGTCCATTCCCGGCCAACGGTCTACAGCCCCGCCTGCGCGGCCCGACCGGGCCGTGTGCCCGATGTCTCGTGGCCGGTTTCGTCATCATTCCGTAACGTTCTGGGCATCCGACCATCTCGGTCGTCTGCGGCGGAGTTCCGCACACGACCCGCCGGTGCCGCTGAAGCAGGCGCACCTCGGCAGGAAGCGTCATGACCCCCCTCTCCCCACCCCCCGCCGCGGCATGCCGCCGCCCCCACCGCTTCGCGCTTCGTCGTTCGGCGGTCGTCACGGCAGTGCTCGTGACGATCATCGGCGCACCCCTCGTGGTCGGCGCCGTGGCCATCGACGAATCCGCCCTGCCGATCGGAGCGACCGTGATCGCCGTCGAGACGCCGGACGAACCTGCCCGCACGCCGAGGGTCCAGGTGGTCGAGGACGTGGCCCCGGAGCCCGACACGACCGCCGTCGCCGTCGCCGTGACCGTGGCCGAACCGGAACCGGAACCGGAACCGGAGCTGGACATTCATGCGCTCCTGACCGACCCATACACGTGGGGCGAGGACACCCTGCGCGTGGCGGCGCTCCAGCAGGTGCTGAACGTGGAGGTGGACGGCCGGTACGACGCCGTCACCCGCCGCTCCCATCTCGACTTCCTCGAGTTCGCCGCGTTGAGCACCGACGGCGTTCCTGACGAGGATCCGCCGGGCCCCAGCGCCGAGGAGTGGGCCGCGCTGCGCGACTGCGAGTCGGGCGGCGACTACTCGATCGCCAGCAGCAGTGGCCGCTACCGAGGCGCCTACCAGTTCGGCCGGCCGACCTGGGACAGCGTCGCCGAACGGAACGATCCGACACTCGTCGGCGTCGACCCGGCCGCGGCCACGCCGGCCGACCAGGACGCCATGGCACGCGCGCTCTACAGCGAAGCGGGCAGCAGCCCCTGGCCCGTGTGTGGCCGCCACCTGTCCTGAACGCTCGCCTCCGGGCTGACCGTGTCCGGGCTCGACATGAGCCCCGAGCAGTACCACGGGACCGAGCAGGACGCGTCGGCCGAGCGGGTTCAGGTCCGTAACGTGGTCCCATGTCGCGTCCGCTGATGGTCGGTGTCCAGCTTCCCGAGGTCGAACGCGAGGTGCCGTTCGCCGAACTGATCTCGATGGCGCGGGCGGCGGAAGCCGTCGGCTTCGATTCGATCTGGTTGGGCGACCACCTCCTGTACGACCTGGAGGTGGGTCCACGTGGTCCGCACGAGGTGTGGACCACGCTGGCCGCGTTGGCGGCCTGCACCGAGCGGGTGCAACTCGGGCCGCTCGTGGCCTCCACCAGCTTCCACCAGCCGGCGATGCTCGCGAAGCTCGCTGCCACGGTCGACTCGATCGCAGAGGGTCGGCTCGTGCTCGGCCTCGGCGCAGGGTGGAACCTCCGGGAGTACACCGCGTTCGGGTTCCCGTACGACCGGCGGGTGAGTCGGTTCGAGGAGGCGTTCACGATCGTCCGCACGCTGCTGGCCGAGGGGCGATCGACCTTCACCGGCGAGTTCTACGCGATCGACGACTGCGTGCTGCACCCGGGGCCCTTCACCCCGGGCGGCCCGCCTCTGATGGTGGGCTCGACCGGGCCACGGATGTTGTCGATCACCCTCCCGCATGTGCAGATGTGGAACGTGTGGTGGAGCGACTACGGGAACACGCCCGAGGGCTTCGCTGCGGTGCGCGCCGAGGTGGACGATGCGATCGCCGCGGCCGGTCGGACCGGTGAGGTGGACGCCACGTGCGCCGTCTACGTCCAGCTCCCCGATGGCGGCGGACGACCGATGGGCGACTACCCGGCCGGGCCGATCGAACCGCTGCGCGGCGATGCGTCGGAGATCGCCGACCACCTGCGCCGCTTCGCTGCGGCGGGCGCACGCCACGTGCAGCTCGTGATCGACCCGATCACCCAGCCGTCGATCGAGTGGTTCGCCGAGGTGTTCGCCCACCTCGACCGTTGAGCTTCGAGCCGCGGACCCGGGCGGTGGGACGGGGCCTCGTCGTCGCCCTCGCGCCGAACGCGGGAGGACTACGCTCGAACCCGTGTCACGGGCGGTCTACCTCACGGCGATGGGGCCCGCGAGCGG
>JBBSOH010000175.1:0-8078 GCA_038259945.1 Acidimicrobiales bacterium | reverse complement strand
CGCTTCGATCGGATCGCCGCCCACGGCGTCTGCGGTCGCCACGTCGAACGACACGGCGATCGGGTCGCCGTCGACGGTGACGAGGTCGTCCCGGCAGTCCGCGGTGAGGCGTCCGTCCGGTTCGACGAGAGGGGAGACCCCGTCGAATCGGATCTCGGAGATCGCAGCAGGAAGGACGGTCGGCTCGTCGAATCGGCGGTTCTGCGTGATGTGCTCGTCGATCCCGACGATCTCGATCGTCGTTCGGGCGAGGTCGACCTGGCGGGGCAGATCGACGAGCAACTCGGGTCCGGACGGGACGGCCATTTCGAACGAGCCCTCCACGTCGGTCACGCGCACGGTCGTGATCGCGGAGAAGCTGTCGCCTCCGGGCTGGCCGATCGTGATGGTCGTGGCGGTTCCGGTTCCGGAGTACGTCACCGACTGGCCGATCACGACGCCGAAAGGTGTGATCCACGAGGTGTCGTCGTCGCCGTCGAAGGCCGCTGCACCGCGGTGGTTCGGGGCGCCGGTGAGGTGCGCCGAGGCGACTGCGGATTCGCCGAGCAACTCGGCGAGGAGTGCGTCGTCCAGACGACGGTCGAGACGGAGCGTGACAACAGGGTCGACGGTGATCGCCTCCGGGATTTCGAACTCGCGAGCCAAGCGGGGTTCGGGGTCGCTGCGCCACCGGTCGGTGGGCTCATGGCGCAGTCGGGTGAGCACGACGTCCACACCCGACGCGTTCGCGAGTTGGTCCATCGCGTCGATCGGCGTGCGGATGATCTCGGTCGTCGGTGCGAGTCCCGTACCGATCTCGACGAATCCGACACCGCCGATCGCCTCCCCGATCGGCGGCCGCGGCGCCGTCGTTCCCGTGATCGTGATGGTGACCGTGCCACTCGCCTCGATGTCGATCCGTTGGCCGGACCCTTGACGTGATCGCTCGTCGAGAGCGAAGGACACCGGGGCTGAGCCGTCGACCCGCACGCCGATCTCGGTGATCGTGCGTTGGGTCGGGCCGGCCGGAGGTTGGAGGAGGTCCAGATGGTCGATCGGTTCGGCGACGTCGAGTCGGATGAACTCACCGACGGCGGGGGCCCTGTCGGCGACGATCCATGCGGTGTCGGGGTCACCGTCGATCGCCATCACGGGGCGATCCTCGGGCAGATAGGCGAAGCCTTCGCCGTAGCTGCTCGCCTCGGCGCTGACCGGGCCGTCCTGGATCGACACGGTCTGCTCGTCGGAGGTGACGAAGTCGAACAGTGGGAGGCGTTGGTCCCCGCTCTCGAACCGCAGCACGTTGGACTCGTCGTCGGCCGATTCGGTGAACCCTGTGACGTCCTGTGAGCTGCGCCATTGGTGGGCGCGGTCGCGATTCGAGTCGGTCAGGACGAAGCGGTACGAATCGGGGAGCGGAGTCGAGCGATCGATGGACGCGCTGTAGATCAGTGCTTCGGTGCCGTCGATGACGCCTGCAGCAGCGGCGTCGATGATGCCGTCCCCGCTGCCGGCGAGGACCACCACGTCGTCCTTGACGCGTCCGGTCGGGATCGGGTCCGACACGTCGGCGAGGACCACCGGAGAGATCGGCTGACCGATGCGAGGGTCGCCGAGCGTGCGGTTGTCGATCATCGGGATCTGTGAGCCCATCACGACGGGCTCGCCGAACGAGGTCGACTCCAGGCCGCTCAGTTCGTCGACGACCACTTCGGGTCGGGCGAGGCGGAAGCGGTCGTAGGCGATGTCGCCGGAGATCCAGATCGTGTCGATGCCCATCAGTCGGGCGACGGCTTCGACGGCCTCCGGTTCGATGGTGTCGGTCTGGAAGCGGTCGTCGAGGGCGAAGGCGAGATCCATCGCGGCGGGGCTGCCGAGGGGGAGGAGGTCGCGGGTGACCAGCGGCCGATCGGTCAGCGCCGGGAGCGGTTGGTCGACCGTGTAGCCCCATTGGAACGCGCCGAACTCGGTTCCGGGCACCTGGAGCAGGCGGTAGCCGTCGGGGCGTGCGTCGAGGTCGGCGGCGGCGTCGATCCATGCCTGCGGCGGCTGCTGGTCCCGTTCGAGCGCTTCGTCGACGAAGCCGCCGTTGCGCAGCGCAGGCAGCGCCACGACGGCGACGATCCCGATCGCAGCGGCGGTCACCACGCGCACCCCCGCGTCCCTCCTGGTGTCAGACACCCACAGGGACGCAGGGAGCCGGATGGACATCACCACCTGGGCGGCGCCGAGGGCGACGCCGATCAGCAGGACGGGAACGGCACGGGTGCTGCTGCGCAGTGCGAGGGCCAGGCCACCCTCGCCGTTCCCGACCAGCAGCGACATCAACGGCGACGGGTCGTCGATCGGATGGACGCCGACACCGAGGACGATCCCGGCACCGACCAGCAGGGCGGCGAAACGTCGGTGCTCCCACCGGCATGCGGCGATGCCGACGAAGCCGACGAGCATCACGAGCCAACCGAGGAGGACCGTACGGCCCGACACGAGGTGGTCGAGCGATGCGGTCGTCGTGGCGGCGTACGCATCACGGACGTAGAAGAGCCAGTAACCGAGGCCACGGGTGACCTCCGTGGACGTGGAGGTGAACGACACCGCTTCGAGCGACTCGGAATACGCCAGCACGTCGGCACCGTTGCGCCCCTGGATCACCAGCATCACGATCCACCAGAGCGACACGCCGATGCACAGCACGCCGGTCTGGCCGGCGGTGGTCAGCGCCTTGCGCCACGTGATCGATCGGCCCCACGCGGCGTGGACGAGCCACAGGGCGGGAGCGGGGATCACCATCGCGAGCGCTGTGGCGTTGACCGCTCCGACGGTGAGGACCACCAGCGCGATCGCAGCGGGGTATCGCCAACCCGGTCTGCGTGTGGCCAGCACCGTGAAGGCGACGATCCACCCGAGCCCCGCCCAGGGAAGCAGCAACACCGAGGTCCGGGAGATGTAGGGCAGGACGTAGGGGGAGAGTTGATAGACGAGTGCGGCCACGAGCGCGGCGAGCGGGTTGGCGCCGAGCACCCGTGCGAGGAAGCGCACGCCGAGGCCGGCGACGACGAGGAGCGTGCCGATCCACAGTCGATGGGCGACCCAGTCGGGGAACCCCAGCGTCTCGAGGAACCAGAACCACGGGCCGGTCGGCCAGAGGTATGCGATGTGCTGATGCGGCACCCACCCGGCGAACTGGCGTGGGTCGAACGACGTGGTGGTGTCGGCCAGGAAGCGGCCCGGGTTCAGGTAGACGTACAGCTTCGAGTCGGTCGGCATCCGACCCGGCGACGCCGTGAGCGACGGCACGTAGGCGAGCAGCGCCAGGACGGCGATCGAGATCGCCGTCTGGAACCGGCGCAGCAGGTCCATCACGACGTTCCCGTCAGGCTCGCGGCAACAGCCTGGAGACCTGCTTGGCCAGCTTCAGCACGCCCTGCTTCGAGCTGCGTCGATGATGCGATGCCCCGTCGTCGTCGGTGATCGCCCGGTTCTCGACGAACCAGTCGTAGCTCTGCGCGAACATCTCGTCGGTCGACCACGTGGGTGTCCAGTCGAGTTGCTCGCGAAGGTGCTCGATGTCGAACCACATCGACTTCGAGTACATCATCCAGTGGTACGGGGCGAACGGCGTGATGCCCAGCCCGGCGGTGGCCTTCATGCCCAGCGAGGCCGGCCCGGCAGGAAGCGAGCGAACCTCGGCGCCGGTCCCGGCGTGTGCACACAGTGCTTCGAGCGTCTCGCGCATCGTGCCGAAGCGGTCGGTTCCGACGTTGAACACGCCGGGCCCTTGCTTGTCGGCGGCCAGGACGCACACATCTGCGAGGTCGTCGGAATGGACGAACTGGTACCGGTTGGAGCCGTCACCGAGGACGATCGGGTCCTTGCCGTCGGCGATCCACTCGAACAGGATCCCGAAGATCCCGAGCCGACCGTGACCGAGGATCGTGCGCGGTCGCACGATCGACACGTCGAGCCCGTCACGCGCTGCGGCGAGGCACGCCCACTCGGCGGCGAGCTTCGCGTGGCCGTAGGCCTCCATCGGGGCCGGGACGGTGTCGGGCAGCACCGGATTGACCTTCGGCACCCCGAACACCGCGCTCGACGACGTGTGGATCACCTTGCGCACACCCGCATCGGCGCTCGCGTCGAGGAGGTTGACCGTGCCGTCGACGTTGACCGTGCGCAACAGTTCCTCGTCCTTGGCCAGCGGAACCTGGGCGACGTTGTTGAGCACCACGTCGATGCCCTCGACGGCATCACGGACGACGGATCGATCGCGCACATCACCGCGCACGAACTCCACACCGGCGGGCCGGTCGTCGGCGTCGTTCAGATCCAGCACCCGCACTGCGTGCCCGTCGGCGTGCAACCGTGCGACCACGAGCGATCCGAAGTACCCACTCCCACCCGTCACCAGATATGACGTCATCGTCGCGCACCGAAACCAAACGGTGTCAGACACCATGTGGTTGTCACAGTTCGATGCCTTGGTCGAGGCACCAGCGGATGCTGTTGCGCATGCCTTCGGCGAGCGACACCTGCGGGTCGTAGCCGAGATCCGTGCGAGCAGCGGAGATGTCGACGGCGATGTTCTTGTTCATCTCGCCGAGCACGTGGAACTGGGTGATGTACCTGCCGGCCTTCTGGGCTGCGGTGTCGATCTTCTCGGCCACCGTGCCCGCCAGGTTCGGCAGCTTGAAGGAGTTCGGCTTGACCTCGAAGCCTTCGGCTCGCAGGGCGTCGCCGACGGTCTCGACGATCTCGCGCACCGTGTACGGCTCGGCGTCGGCGATCCACCAGCCCTTGCCGGGCTCGGTGTCGGTCAACTCGGCCCGCACGATGCCCTGCACCAGGTTGTCGATGTAGGTCATCGAGCGGACCTGGCCGCCGTCACCGAGGATCGGGAACTTGCCCTTCTTGACCATCGTGAAGAACGTGGTCTGGCGTGCCGGTTGGTGCGGCCCGTAGAACCACGGTGGACGGACCATCACCGCGTTGAGGCCGCCCTCGACTGCGTCGAGGACCGCCAGTTCGCCGTCCATCTTCGAGCGGCCGTAGCCCAGGTAGGGGTGGTACGGCTCGTCGTTGCCGAACCGGTCGTTGCGGGCACCGTTGGCCCCGAACGGACTGTTCGACGAGACGTGGACCACTCGGCGAACGCCGTGACGCTTGGCCGCCTCCATCACGTTGCGGGTCCCGATGTGGTTCACCGCATCGAACTCGTCCATCGACGCAGCCGGGTGGATCACGCCGGCGGTGTGGATCAGGTCGACGTGACCGGTCAGTCCATCGAACAGTGCATCCAGGCTCGCCCGATCGGTGACATCGCCGCGCACGACGTCCAAGCGGTCGGGGAGATGCTTCGTCGGTTCCTCGGAGCGGACGAGGCCCCGGACCAGCCCGGACCGTGCGTACTCGCCGTCGCCGCAGAACGCCGTGACGAGGCCGGTGCCGAGCCAGCCGGATGCGCCGGTGACGACGGTGGTTGTGGGCGCGTCGATGGTGTTCAGTTCACTCATACCGTGTCCTTCATTGCGTTGTCATCCTGCCCGCTGATCGACGTAACGACGCGCATTGCGGATCGCAACGGCCATCACCGACGCCTGCGGGTTCACCCCGGGCGCCTCGGGAAGCAGCGCGGCGTCGTTGACGAACACGTTGTCGGTCCCGTGGACGAGGCCGTGACTGTCGGTCGCGCACCGCCTCTCGTCGTCGCCCATCGGAGCGGTCGAGCACAGGTGCACCGTCATCACGCTGGCTTTCGCTGCGGCGAACATCGAGGTCATCGCGCCGATGTCGGCCCTGCTGCGGACGATCGGTGCACCCTTGAACGCCGGATAGACCTCCTCGGCGTCGGCTTCGAGCATCACCATCGCCAGGCGGGCCAGTCCCTGGCCCAGCAGGTCACGATCGCGCTTCGTCAGGCGGTACGTGACGATCGGGTCGCGCATACCCGGCACGGCCTGCACGATGCCGCGCCCTTCGCTGGTGATGGCGGCGTAGTAGATCGCCAGGTCGGGCCACGACGTGACCGCCTTGCCGAACTCGCGCCAGTTGTCGCTGAGCGCGAGCGCCACGAGGCCCGGGTGACTCGCCGATCCGCCGAACGACATGTTCGGGGCGAACTGTTTGACCTGGTAGACGGACACGTCCTCGGGCGTGTTCACGGCATCGGCGAACTTCGCCGAGAGCTTCACGGTCGGATGCACCGCAAGCGTGCGACCCACGCGGTGACGCAGTCCTGCCCGCTGGAGGATCGCCGGGGTCTGGATCGCCCCGCCGCACACGATCACGTCGCGGAACGCGATCGTGACGGGCTGCCCCTCGTGGGTGAGCCGAGCCGACGCGGCACGCCGTCCGTTTCGCACGATCCTGTCGAGTCGATGGTCGCACAGGATCCGGGCCCCGGCCGCGAGCGCTCGCGGGAGATACGTACGCGTCATGCTCTGGCGCTTGCCCTCGGTGGCGCCCGCGCCCTCGGGGTAGGTCATCCAGCGGGGGATCTCGCCGTTCTGCCATCCGAGTCGATCGGCTCCTCGCTGCAGGATGCGGCTCGCCTCGGTGTGCTCGCCCGGCACGGTCTGCACACTCAACGACTCCTCCACCTCCTCGCAGATCGACAGGATGTCGTCGGTGGCGAAGTCGCGGATCGAGTACCGCCGTCGCCAGCGGTCGAGGGTGTCCTCCGGTGGCCGCCAGTACAGGCCGCTGTTGACCTCGGTGCCGCCGCCTGCGCATCGTCCCTCGGTGTAGGCGATCGAGGGGATGCCCAGTGCCACGGTCACGCCGCCCGAGCGGTACTGCTTGTCCATCTGGTCGAGGGAGAACGGTGACACCGACCCCTGCTCGATCCATGGACCTTCCTCGACGATCACGACGTCGTGGCCCGCTTCGGCGAGGACGGCAGCCGTGGTCGCGCCACCGGCGCCGGACCCGACGATCAGCACGTCGCAGTCGTGGTGTGTGTTCATGCGGCCGGCCTTCCGCCGTCGACCGAGGTGTCGGGCCAGGTCTCCCACACGTACGCGAAGCCGAGCGACCGCACCAGGCGTGGGTACTCGGCGAGCAGCGGAATCGGCAGTGTGGTGACGAGTCGACGGACGTTGGAGTGCCCGATCACCATGCCGACCACGTCGAGGAGGCGGCCGATCAGCAGCACCCCGAACCGGGTCAGCGATGGCAGGACGTGGACGCGCCGACCGATGAAGTCGATCGCATCCCGACGACGGTCGTCGCTCAGGAGCGGCAACTCGTGGCTCAGCAGTCCGTCGGCGAAGCGGGCGACCGTTTTCGGGGTTCTCACAGTGCTGGACGCGGCGGCGGACATGACCGAGCGAGCCTACCGAGCAGCGGCCCGCTACCGGAAGCGTCCGAACACGAGCAGATCATGCGGTGTTCCTTCGATGTACTGCCAGTTCCGCAGCAGTGCCTCCCGCTCGAAACCGGCCGAGGTCGCCGTGGCGATGGAGGCGGCGTTGGCCGGGTCGATCGAGAGGGTGAGTCGCCCGAGGTCGAGGTTGTCGAAGGCCCACGCGGCCAGCGCGTCGAGTGCGCCCGACGCGAAGCCCTGCCCGCGTTCGTCCGGTGCGATCCAGTAGCCGATCTCGGCCCGACCCTTGGCCAGTTCGGGTGTCCACAGACCGATCTGGCCGACGGCGCGTCCGGTGTCCGTCTCGCGGATGGCGAGCGACCATCCCGACCCGTCCACCCGTCGACTCCGCTGCCGCTCGATGAACTCACGTCCTGCCGATTCCGACCAGGTGGCGGGGACGGTGGTCACCTGCACGATCGACGGGTCGCTCGAGGCGGACTCGATGCAGGCGAGGTCCCCGAGTCGATCGACGAAGTCGTTCAGCACGATTCGGGCCGTCACGATCTCGATCGCATCCATCTGGCGATCATGTCATCCGTCTCGTCCGCATCACGCCGCGGTTCGACTGACACACTGACGCCGTGGCGAAAGCGGACATCAAGGCGGCCGTCGACATCGGGACGAACTCGATGCACCTCGTGGTCGCCCGCATCGCCGAGCACGGTGGATTCGAGATGTTGACCACCGAGAAGGACATGGTCCGTCTCGGTGAGGGCGCCGGCGAGATGAAGGAGCT
>JBBSOH010000174.1:0-8168 GCA_038259945.1 Acidimicrobiales bacterium | reverse complement strand
TCGCCATGGAGTTCGGTCGCAAGATCGCCGAAGGCCTGCCACGCGAAGTGCAGAGCAATCCGCAGGTCATCGAGGCGTATCTGGGGACGAGCGCATGAGCGGCAACATCTTGGAAGTCGCCGGCCTCACCGCCGGATACGGCCAGATCGAAGTCCTGCACGGCCTGGACTTCACGGTGGCGAACGGCGAGATCGTCGTGATCCTCGGTGCGAACGGCGCCGGCAAGACCACCACGATGCGGGCCATCTCCGGCATGATCGGTCGAACCGGCAGCGTGCGTTTCGACGGCAACGACATCAGCACGGCGCGGCCCGACGCTGTCCTGCGGGCCGGCATCTCGCAGGTTCCCCAGGGCCGCGGTACCTTCACCGATCTGTCGGTCGAGGACAACCTGCGGGCGGGGGCCTACACGGTGAAGGGATCGACGGTCGGTGACCTCGACCGCTGGTTCGAAGTGTTCCCACGCCTCCTCGAACGACGCGATCAGCGAGCCGGGTCGCTGTCGGGTGGCGAACAGCAGATGCTCGCCATCGCACGAGCGATGATGAACCGCCCGAAGATGCTGCTGTGTGACGAACCCAGCCTCGGTCTGGCGCCGATCATCACGCAGAACCTCTTCAAGATCCTCGGCGAACTCCGCGACGAAATGGGCATGGCGCTCCTCGTGGTCGAGCAGAACGCCGGGCTGTCGTTGAAGCTGGCGGACCGCGCCTACGTCTTGGAGACGGGTCACATCGTGGCCACCGGAACCGGCGACGAACTGCTCGCCGACGACACCATCAAACAGGCCTACCTCGGAGGTGTCGGCTGATGTCGCTCTTCATCCAGCGAATGTTCGACGGCCTCGCCGAAGGTTCGATCTACGCACTCCTCGCGCTCGCACTCGTGGTGATCTTCCGGTCGACCGGGCAGCTCAACTTCGCGCAGGGCGAGATCGGCACGTTGTGCGCCTTCTTCGCCTCGACGCTCACGTTGAGCGGCCTGCCCGTCTGGCTGTCGATCCTCATCGCCATGGCGATCGGGTTCCTCATCGCCGCCTTCGTCGAGCGGGTGGTCGTCCGGCCGATCGAGGATCGCAACCCGGGGGCGGTGATCGTGGCACTGATCGGTGTCTTCCTCGCAGTCAACCAACTCAGCGCGATGTTCTGGGGCGTCGATGCGCGGGCACTTCCCAGCCTCTTCCCCACGGGCGCGAACGACTTCTTCAGAATCGGCGGCGCCGCGATCCGCTACGAGCGTGTGGGCATCATCGGGGTCCTGATCGTGGTGCTGTTGCTCCTCTATCTCCTCTTCAACAAGACCAAGATCGGTCTCGCCATGCGAGCGGTGGCCAACAACCAGGAGTCGTCGAACCTGGTCGGTATCCGGGTCGGCAACATCCTCATCCTGGGGTGGGGCCTCGCTGGAGCGATCGGCGCACTCTCTGCCGTGATGCTCGCCCCGTCGGCTGCGCTCAGCGGCACGCTGATGCTCGGCCCGTTCCTGCTGGCCTCCGTTGCAGCCGTTCTCGGCGGCCTCGACTCGCCGGTCGGAGCCGTGGTCGGCGGCATCCTGATCGGCCTGCTGAAGGCGATCCTGATCGGCTACGTCAGTTTCCTGTCCGACATGCTGTTCCCGGTGATGCTGGTGGTGTTGCTCGGCGTGTTGATCTTCCGACCTTCCGGCCTGTTCGGTACCGAGAAAGTGGTGCGAGTCTGATGAGTCTTCCGAAACGAACGCCGCAGTACAGCGCACTGCACTGGGTGGGCCGCATCGCGATCTTTGCGTTGCCACTTGCGTACGTGTACTTCCGTGTGCTCGGCAAGACCGGCATCGTCGGCGACGGGTGGTCCAACTCGGGACTCGGTCTCCTCGCCGATGCGTTCATCATCGCGATCGCGGTGATGGGTGTGAACCTGATCACCGGGTTCACCGGCCAGTTGTCGATCGGCCACGCGGCGTTCTTCGCACTCGGTGCCTACGTCGGGCTGTCGATGACCGATGGTCGAGTCTCGACGCCGTTCTTCGGGCCCGACAACGTGTGGTCGCCCGGCTGGACCATCCCCGTCGCAGCGGTGCTCTGTTTCCTGGTCGGCTGCGCCGTGGGTTTGCCTGCGCTGCGACTGAAGGGGATCTATCTCGCACTGACCACGCTGGTGTTCGTCGAAGCAGTCCGCTCCGTCCTCAAATATCAGAAGTTCGCCGACGTGACCGGCGGATCGACCGGGATCAAGGGCGACAAGTACAGCCCGCCTCCGTGGACCGAAGCACTCGGTTTGGAAGGGCGCGGTGACCTCAACGAATGGATGATCTACCTGTCCCTCGGTCTGCTGCTGGTGATCATGTTCCTGGTGTCGGGTCTGCTCCGCAGCCGGGTCGGTCGTTCGATGATCGCCACTCGGGACAACGAACTCGCCGCTGAAGTCATGGGTGTGAACCTGTCGGTCGTGAAGACCGTCGTGTTCGGCCTGTCCGGAGCGATCACGGGGATCGGCGGGGCACTGTTCGGTCTGAAACTCGGACTCGTCGACGGCGACGTCCCGCTGTTCGGCCTGTTCGGCGCGATCACGTTCCTCGTCGCCATGGTGGTCGGCGGTGCCGCCCAGGTCTGGGGTCCGCTGGTGGGCGCCGTGTTCTACGTGTTCGTCAACGAACGTGCTCGGAGCGTCGGCGAGGCGCCCGGCGACTTCAGTCGCGATTTCCAGGTCGCACTGGCCATCAGCGTTGCAGTGATCGTGATCCTCGTCGCTCGGTACGTGACGCGGAACCTCGATCGGATCAAGGCGAACGTCTCCAACGAAGCCCTCCGGGCGGCCGCCATCGTCGTCAGCGCGGCGATCGGGATCTACGTTCTCCAGGATGTCCTGCTGGGGATCAGCGGCGGCGGAAAACTCGACGGCCTCGGCGGCGTCATCTTCGGATTGATGCTGATCGCATTCGCCAGATTTGCTCCGTTCGGTGCCGTGGGCACCTTCCGTCTCGGCCGGAATCGACTCGTGCAGGTCGTGCCGAAACCACCCGCCGGGGCAACCGTGGTCCCGCAGCCCGCACGGGCCGCTGACGGGTCCGACACGGTCGATCTCGAGTCCGCCACCGACACCGCCGGGGTGGACGCACCCGACTGAACCGGTTGACCGGTTCTCACCATCGACCAGCGGCTACGGTCATTCCGCTGGGCACCGGGGCTCGCGCTCCGATGTGATCACAGCGTGACCAATCATGAACAACAAGCAGGGGGAAACCTGACAATGAAGCGAAACAGCAAAATGATCGCTGTCGTGACGACCGGAGCACTCGTGCTCGCGGCGTGCGGCGGCAGCAGCGACGGTGGCGACACCGGCAGCGATCCGGCAACCACCGACGCGGCCGCCGATCCGGCGACCACCGACGCGGCCGCCGATCCGGCGACCACCGACGCGGCCGCCGATCCGGCGACCACCGATGCCATGGAAGAAGATCCGGCAACGACGGATGCCATGGAAGAAGACCCGGCAACGACCGACGCCGCGGGCGAAGACGAGCCCGCAGCATCCGGTGCGGCGTTTGCCGTCGACACCAGCGTGTGCGAGGACCCCGATGCCGCTACGGCGCCCATCGAGGACTCCATCAAGATCGGTTCGTCGATCCCGCTGTCCGGCGGACCGGCCGTGCTGTTCGCCCCGTGGGGCGCCGGCGAGCAGGCCTACGTGGACTACTACAACGCAGAGTTCGGCGGCGTGAACGGGCAGCTGCTCGAATTGGTCGTGAAGGACGACCAGTACACCGCCGACCTCACGGTCGCGAACGTCGACGAACTCGTCTTCGACGAAGAGGTCGACCTGATCTCGGGAATCATCGGATCGCCGAACAACCTGGCGGTCCAGGAAGACCTCAACGCTCAGTGCATCCCGCAGCTCAACGCCGGTACCGGCGCTGCCGAATGGGGATCCGTCGACACCCTTCCATGGACCACGGGTCTGTTGGTGCCGTACATCGTCGAGTCGAACCTGTGGGCCGAGCGTGCGGCTGCTGATGGTGCAACGACCGCCGGCATCTTCTACGTCAACACCGAGTTCGGTCAGGCATACCTGGAGGCGTTCACCGAGGCCGCCGAAGCCAACGGGATCGAGATCATCGCCGAGGAGACCATCGAGGCCGGAGACTCGGGCGCACCGTCCGGTCAGGTCACGAACCTCGCCGCTGCGAACCCCGACACGATCCTGGCTGTGCCGCTCGGCGCCCAGTGCATCGCGTTCATGACCGAGATCGGCAACGTGAAGGCCGCCAACCCGGACTTCGCGTCGACGATCTACCAGACGGCAACGTGTGCGAACCCGATCTTCTTCGGAGCGGTCACCAACGGCGGTTCCGACGGCGTGTTCACCTCGAACAACCTGAAGGACATCAACAACCCCGAAGTGGCCGACAACGATGAAGGCGTGCAGGCATACCTGGCCGCCTTCGCCGCCACCGGTTCCGAAGCGGACCCGGGTGGCATCGCAGCCGCTGGCTGGGAAGCGATGGAAGTTGCCGTGCACGCAATTCAGGAAGCCGCTGATGCCGGCAACCTGAGCCGTGAGGGAATCATCAACGCCGCTCGCAACGTCAACTACTCGTCGTCGCTGCTTCTGGATGGACTCACCTACGTGATGAACGCCGACGACGGCTACCTGGCCGAAGGAACGCAGCTGCGTTCGTGGTCGGCCGCAGACAGCGTCTTCGTCGAGCAGGCCGAGCCTGTTGACTTCAACGGAACGATCGGCGTCTTCGGACGCTGATCAATTTCACATCGGTTCGCATCGGACCGAGATGAACAACCGAGGGCCCGCTGTCTCACCGAGGCAGCGGGCCCTCTCGCGTCATCGAGCGGGCGAGGTCGTCGGCGGCTCGAACCCGTCGTCCACCCGGTCAGCCCGTCATCCCCGTCGCACGCAGGTCGTCGACGGGAGCTGGCCCGCCGTCCCGCTGTGAGCGCAGTCTGTCTGCGTGAGCGATACCCGCTGATTCTCCGACGATCGCTCGCGCAGAGCGATTGCGGGTGCTGCGTGCGAGCGACTCCGGCGACACCTCGAGGACTCGCTCTCGCACACGCACACGCACGGGCTCAGGGGGAGCAGGCGGTCGGCGGCAGCTGCGGCTACAGGATGCAGGGGGCGAGGCCCGCAATGGAACCCATGTCGCCGTTGTCGTCCAGCACGGTGGACACCTGGTCGTCGGGGAGGTTCGCGAGGAAGCCGCGCACGCAGATCTGGTCGTAGGCGAGGTCCTCGCCGGCGAACGCCACGTCGAGGATGATGAACACCAGGATCCGGTCGGAGGTCAACGAGTCGCGGAAATCCTGGACGAGGTAGGCGGCCGGCTCGGTGATCTCAACCTCGAACTCGATCAAACCGAAGTTGACGGCGCTGCCGAAACAGAGGAAGCGGGTGCCGATGTTCGCAGTGCTCGGCGTGAGACAGAACACGCTGTCCACGTCGCCGCCGACGGCGTCGGCAACGATCTGATCGTCGTTCAGGAAAATCTCGGCGTCCTCGGCGAATCCCAGCGGGCTGTTGTCCGGGCCCATCGGGCGTGGTGTCTCCTCCATCACGGGCGGAAGGGTCGGCGCCGGGGTGGGTGGAATCGTGGCCACCGGAACAGTGGTGGTGGTCGTGGTCGTCGTCTCGGGGATCGTGGTGGTCGTCGTGTCGGGGACGATCGAATCCGGCACGGTGGTCTCGGGAACGCTCTGGTCCGGTTCGGTGGGCTCCGGATCCGGTGGGATGCAGGAGACGACGCGCCGGAAGTTGCCGAGGCTGCCGGGCCGATCGCCGTCGGCGTCGGACAGGAAGTCGCCGGGATCGATGTCTTCGAAGGCATCTTCGAGGCATCTGGCGTCCACGTCGCCGGTTTGGTCCTCGATCAGGCGGGCGAGTCCGCGGTCGTCGGCGCAGTTGTAGAAGTCGTAGACGTCGTCACGATCGTCGTCGTCGACGTCGAGGTCCACCTCGCCACCGTCGTCGACGATTCCCTGCGCCACTTCGTCGCTGAGCCCGAGGGCGGTCCGACGGAGGCAGGCCGTGTCGAATTCCGCGTCGGACAGGTCGCGGTCGTTGTTCACGAATGACGCAACGGCGTCGCCGGCCTGCTCCTGCACGGTTGCACTCGCACCGCAGGCCGCGAGCGCAGCGAGTGAGAAGGCGGCGAGGGCAGCGGTGCATTTCACACCGACATCATGACACTCGAGGTGTGCTCCGTGTCGGGGGATCGCTCCCCACCCCGCGACCGGTCGCACGGGACCAGCTCACTGCTGGATGGCGACCTCGAACGAGTCCTCGGCGACGATCGTGGAAACGAACGTGACCTCGCCGATCCCCTCGACCTGACCGGTGCAGGTGTACGTGGTGCCCACATCGGTGTCGGCGGGCTCCTCGCAGGTGGCGTCGGTGACCTCGCCATTGACCTGGGCCTCCACCTCGTCGCTCTCGATGAAGTCTTCCGTCTGGCTCTTGTAGTTGGCCGTGTCCGAGCACGCGACGACTCCGAGGGCGAGTACGGGCACGGCGATGAGGATCTTGCGCATGGGAACGGACCCTAGCGAACGGGCGTCAATCGGCCGTTGATTCCAGCGCGGCGAACGTCGGAGCCGGCACGGCCACTGGCGTCGGTGGGTGCGCAGCCCGGAACCGGTCGACGATCACGGCCAGCAGGGCGGCCCACACGAACGCGAAGCCGATGACCCGGTCGAGAGGCATCGGCTCGTCGTACAGGAGCCAGCCGAGGCCGAAGTTGATCACCGGCACGATCAGGTTGAGTGGGCCGAGCAGCGTGAACGGGATGCTCTTCGCGGCCGAGGCGAAGAGCATCAGTGGCACGGCGGTGATCACGCCGGTGCCGGCGAGGAACAGCCAGTCACGGGTGTCGGCGACGTCGACGACGCTGCCCGCTCGACCGCCCACCACGAGGAGGAACGTCACAGCGGGAACCAGGAGCACGAAGGTCTCGCCGGCGAGGCTGTCGACTGCGTCGAGCGGGATCTGTCGCTTGGTCAAGCCGTAGAGGCTCCACGACCCAGCGATCACGATCGCGATCCACGGAGGGCGTCCGTTGGAGAGGGTGAGGATCACCACGGCGATCGATGCGAGGCCGAATGCCACGCGTTGGGCCACCGATGGTTGCTCGCGCAGCACGAACACACCGATCGCCATCGTTGCGAGCGGCGCGATGAAGTAGCCCAGTGCCGTTTCGATCACGCGGTCGTTGGTGACCGCCCAGACGTAGCTGCTCCAGTTGCCGGTGAGCAGCACCGCCGCAACGGCCAGTCGGAGCAGAGTGGTGCGGTGCACGAATGCGGCACGCAGTTTCGGCCAGGTCCGACGAGCGCTCACGACTCCGGCCATGACCAGGCCGGCGAACACCATCCGCCATCCGATGAGTTCGAGTGCGTCGAACCCGCTGAGTTGCTTCCAGTAGATGGTGAGCAGCCCCCACAAGGTGTACGCAGCGAGCCCTACTTTCACGCCGCGGGCCACGGCGTCTGATTCCGTGCCGGGCCGTTCTTCCACGGCCGGGAGCCTACGGATGCGGGGGGCGGGTACCTTCGGCTCATGCGCATCCACGTGTCTCCCGATCCCGCCCGGGCGTGCGCCCGGTTCGTCGGTACTCGGCTCTCCATCGCGGTCGCCGAGCGCGGAGCGGCGTCGCTTGCCGTGAGCGGAGGAAGCACGGCGCCTCCGTTGTTCGACGCACTGGTCGCCGTCGGGCTCTCCGCAGGCGACTGGTCGGCAGTGGAGGTGTGGCAGGTCGACGAACGCGTCGCGCCCGACGGCGACGATGATCGAAACGCCGGCCAACTCGACGCACTCCCGGCGAGGCTGCATCCGATGCCGGTCACCGCCGGCGATCTGGACGCGGCCGCAGCGCAGTACGCCGACGGGCTGCCCGACGTGTTCGACGTGATCCACCTCGGCCTCGGCTCCGACGGACACACCGCGTCGTGGGCGCCACGTCCGCATCCCGATGCCGAGTCGACGCTGAGGTCCTCGGCGAGCGTGCTCTCGATCGGTGAGTTCAACGGACGCGAGCGGATGACGCTCGGACCGGCCGTCGTGAATGCGGCGCGCTGGCGCGTCGTGCTCGCAGTGGGCGAGAGCAAGGCCGGCCCCATGTCGTCGTGGGTGCGTGGCATTGCCGGGCACGGTGGCGCCTGGCTCGACCCCGACCTGCCGATC
>JBBSOH010000173.1:0-8275 GCA_038259945.1 Acidimicrobiales bacterium | reverse complement strand
GATGTTCTCGATCATGGCACCCGACGAGAAGTCCTTGTAGTAGAGGATCTCCTTGTCGCCGTTCTGATACGTCACTTCGAGGAAGCGGTTCGCCTCGTCATCCTTGTACATCTCGGCGACGGTCTCCTCGATCATCTCGGGCACCGAGTAGCCCTCACCGATCGGGATCTCGTTCGTGAGGTAGTTGGCGAAGATCGACGCAGCGCCGACTTCGTTGGGTCGCTCGATCTTGATCTTCACGTCGAGCCGCCCAGGACGCAGGATCGCCGGATCGATCAGATCCTCGCGGTTCGTCGCTCCGATGACGATCACGTTGGTCAGACCCTCGACACCGTCGATCTCTGCGAGCAACTGCGGGACGATCGTCGATTCCATGTCGGAGCTGATCCCCGAGCCGCGGGTGCGGAACATCGAGTCCATCTCGTCGAAGAACACGATCACCGGCCAACCTTCGTCGCTCTTCTCGCGCGCCCGTTGGAACACCAGTCGAATCTGGCGCTCGGTCTCGCCGACGTACTTGTTGAGAAGTTCCGGCCCCTTGATGTTGATGAAGTACGAGCGGCCCTTGCCCTCCCCCACCTTCTCCGCGACCTTCTTGGCCAGGCTGTTCGCGACCGCCTTGGCGATCAGCGTCTTGCCGCATCCGGGGGGACCGTAGAGCAGGATGCCCTTGGGAGCGGGCAGTCGGTGCTCGGCGAACAGGTCCTGATGGAGGAACGGCAACTCCACGGCGTCGGCGATCTCCTCGATCTGCGCATCGAGCCCCCCCGATGTCGGTGTAGGAGATGTCCGGCACCTCCTCGAGCAGCAGATCCTCCACTTCGGGGCGGGCGAGTTTCTCGAGCAGCAGATTCGACCGCGGGTCCAGGCGGAGGTGATCGCCGCTGCGGATCAGCGTGCCCCGAAGACCGTCGGCCAACTCGCACACCCGTTCCTCGTCGGCCCGGCCCACGACGAGCACGCGGACGCCGTCGTCCATGACCTGACGGGCCGTCACCACCTCGCCGGTGACCTCCGACGTGCGCGCCATGACGACGTTCATGCTCTCGTTGAGCACCACCTCGGCGCCCCGATCGAGCATCTCGTGGTCGATGTCGGGATGCAGCGACACGCGCATCTTTCGACCGGACGTGAGCACGTCGATCGTGCGGTCGTCGTTCTTGCCGACCACGACGCCGTAGGCGGACGGCGGTTGGGACAGCTTGTCGACCTCGTCGCGCAGGGTGGCGATGTGCTCTCGCGCCTCGCGCAGCGTGTACGAGAGCTTCTCGTTCTGTGCGACGGCTTTGGACAGTTGACCCTTGGTCTCGAGCAGTCGCTCCTCCAGCGACCGCACTCGACGCGGTGCTTCGGCGAGGCGACTGCGCAGGTGCTCGATCTCCTCACCGAGGACGTGGACCTGGTCTGACAGTTCGGATTCGGTCGCCATGGGGCAACGGTACACCGGCATGCCAGGAGCATGTTTGCACGTGGTCCACCGTGTAAACTCATGTCACAGGCAACACCGCCACCGAGCGCGATCACCGTGCACGAACCGTTCGACACAACAAGGAGCACCACTGACATGAAGGTCTGGATCGATCAGGATCTCTGCACCGGCGACGGTCTCTGCGAGGAGATCTCCCCCAACGTGTTCACGCTGCTGGACGACGGTCTGGCCTACGTGGTCGAGGGCGACAAGATCTTCGCCGAGGCCAAGGGCAACCCCCAGGGCGCCGAAGGACTCGCGAACTTCGCGGACAAGGAACTCGACGGCGTCGTCGAATCCGCCGAGGAGTGCCCCGGCGAGTGCATCTACATCGAGCCCTGACGTCGCTCCACCCTCTGAACAGCTCAGCGCGCTGAGCAACCGATCGAAGGCCCCGGGTTCCACGCCCGGGGCCTTCGACGTTCTCGGCGACCGATACATCTCTCCGGGAACCGATGCGGACGTTCGGCGCTCAGTACAGGTGACATGGCCGTGAACACCAACCGCGACACCCCGTTCCACGCTTCGGGTGATCGAGCGATCGACACGTCGACCGACGAAGAACAGTGCGTCGGTCTCCAGCGTCCAGGCTTCGACGAGTTGTACGCCGATTCGTACCTGCCGATGGTGCGTCTCGCCTCGCTGCTCGTCGACACCGTCGACGAGGCCGAGCACATCGTGCAGGACGCGTTCCTCGCGATGTACCGACGGTACGACACGATCCGCAACCCGGGTGGGTACCTGCGCGTGTCGGTCGTCAACGGATGCCGCAAGACGTTGCGACGGCGACGACTGCTGCGGCGCCGACCTGTGGAGCGAGAGGAACACGGCGAACTCGACTTCAACCACGTGGTCGACGAGATCAGACGACTCCCCGTCGACCAGCGGGTCCTCGTGGGCCTGCGATACGACCAGCAGATGACCGACAGCGAGATCGCCGCCGAACTCGACATCCCGATCGGCACCGTGAAGTCCCGCCTGCACCGCGCCATCACCACACTTCGACAGGAGATCCGATGAACGCCGACAGACAGGACCTCGACGCCGCGATCCGAGGTGCCCTCGCCGAGCACGGCACGACCATCGGGGTCGCCGCCCCCGACTTCGGCGTGCTGGTGTCGAACCGACAGCGTCGAACACGACGGTTGCTCGCCTCCGCCACCGCCACGGTCGCCGTGATCGGATTGGGCGGTGTCGTGTTCGCGACCAACCGCAGCGGGCCGGCGATGCGGGGCGACGCAATCCCCGGGACCGTCACCCAGACCGTCGAGGAGACACCGCTCGACACACGTTCGGAGACCTCGACACCGGGAAGCGGCGCTGATCCCTCCACCTCCGCTCCGACATCCGACGATGCGGACACCCTGTCGTCGATCGACCCCGCGACCACCGCACCGACGACCGTGGTGTCCGGTCCCGCCGAATACTCCTGTACCGACCCACTCGGGGAGGATCCGAGCGGTCGCCAACTGTTCGGTTCGTGCGAACCGCGACCTGGTGAGCTCGACGGCGACTATGCCTGCACCGACCGTCTCGGCGGCGACGACGGCTTCGTCCGGTTCTCGTTCTGCGAACCCGTCGGTCAGCTGGGCCCGTTGCCGGACACCGACGGTGACGCACCGTTCGACAACCCCGACGACCTTCCGGTTCGGGCCACCACCTACGTGGTGCAAGCCGGCGACTACGGGCTGTCGGTCGCCGAGCAGTTCTGCGTCTCGGTCGCCGACCTCGAGTCCGTGAACGGATGGGCCGACATCTCACGAGAGTTCCCGTTTCCGGGCGTCCAGATCCTGATCCCCGACGCCTTCGACGACTCGAACTGCGATCTCGGGAGCTACACGATCACCGTCGACGACATGTCACGATCGCAGGTCGCCGACATGTTCTGCGTCAGCGTCCAGGCGCTCGACACTGCCAACGTCGACACCGAGGGATACTCGGCCTTCTACCCGGGCCTGAAGATCGTGATCCCCCCGAGCCCATCGCAGGGCTGCTGATCCCGCAGCCTCGGTACGGGTAGCCTGCGACGCGTGCCGAGATCGACGATCGAATCGACCGTCGAGCAGCCACGGCAGCGCAGTGCACGCGGCGAGGGCGACCAACTCCGCACCGACCTCCTCGACGCTGCCGCCGACCTGATCGCCGAACACGGGTCGGTCGACGGCATCTCGCTTCGAGCCGTCGCTCGTCGAACCGGCGTGTCGCCGACCGCGGTCTACCGGCACTTCGCCGACCACACCGAACTGCTCCAGGCCGCCGTGCGCCACTGTTGGGACAACTTCCTGCGGGTTCTCGAAGAGGCGTGCAGCGGCGACGGCGATGCCTTCGACGCGTTCGAACGCTGCGGCGTGGGCTACGCCGATTTCGCCCTCGAATACCCCGGCCAGTACCGCGTGATGTTCTCACACCACATCGAGATCGAGGCCGAGACGACGATCGTGGCCAACTCGACGTTCCTG
Source organism: Acidimicrobiales bacterium (assembly GCA_038259945.1). Taxonomy (GTDB): domain Bacteria; phylum Actinomycetota; class Acidimicrobiia; order Acidimicrobiales; family Ilumatobacteraceae; genus Ilumatobacter_A. The sequence goes on along the minus strand of JBBSOH010000173.1, from coordinate 4,348 downwards.
ATCCTCGTCGACCTCGTCAAACAGATGCTGCTCGCCCTGGACGACGGTCGCTCGACTCACATCGTGGCCGTCCAGGTGCACACCTGGATCCACGGGATCGTCGGCCTCAGCAGCGCCCACCCCGACGTGGAGTGGCCGGCGATCCACGACCAACTCCTCGGTCTGTGCGAAACGCTCGGCCTGGTCCGCCCGAGCTGACGTCGACGTTCAGGAGTCGACGTCGTTGCGGCCCTTGCCGAGGAACCGGGCGACGCTGAGGAAGCCGGTGTGGGCCACCATGCGGTGGTCGGGGCGGACCGCCTGACCCTCGATGTGCCAGCCACGATGCAGCACCTCGATGGTGCGGGCATCGATCCACTTGCCCTTCATCGTCTCTCGGACCTGTGCGGCCTGGGTGATCGACGGCGTGTACGCGAGCAGGATGCCGCCGGGCCGGAGCGAGAATTCGGCGTGCGGCACGACCTGCCAGGGTTCGGGGAGATCCAGAACGACGCGGTCGAACGTGCCGTGGGCAGGGTCGATCCCGTCGTAGCTGCTGGCGATGTGGACGTCGTAGCGTTCCAGCGCCTCCTCGCCGAGGAAACCTCGGACGTTGGCCTTGGCCCGGTTCGCGAAGTCCTCACGGATCTCGTAGCCCGTGATGTGCGCGCCGTAGCGCAGCATCATCGTCGACAGGGCGCCCGAGCCGACACCGCTCTCGAACACGCGCATCCCGGGGCCGATGTCCGCGAGCATGCAGATCGGCGCGAGATCCTTGGGGTAGATGACCTGCGCACCCCGTGGCATCTCGATGACGAAGTCCTCGAGTGTGGGACGCAACACGATGTACTCGGCGCTCTTCGTCGACCGGACACGACACCCCTCGGGTTGCCCGATGATGTCCGCGTGACGCACGAAGCCGGCGTGGCTGTGGAACTCACCGTCGTCGGCGAGGTCGATCAGGTAGCGGCGCTTCTTCACGTCCAGAAGGACCGCTTTGTCATCGGCACGAAAGGCGTTGATGTCTGCGCCGGCCATCGGCTGGTTCATCGCCGTCGCTCCCGTCGTCTCGTTCGCCGTCATCTCGTTCGCCGTCGTCTCGTCACTCATCGTCTCGTCACTCATCGTCGTCCTCGTTTCCCCAACACCAGTTCCACCGGTACGGGTTCGTGTGCGCCGGCCGTTGCGACCAACCGACAGAAGGCGCAGACCTCTCCGGTCGTGGGGGCGCCACAGCGTTCGCAGTGGCGCAGTTCTCCTTGGGCCGCGGCGGTCTGGCCTGCGAGCAGCGGTGCCATGTTGTCGATGAAATTGAGGTAGAACGCCGATTTGGTGCTCGGTGACTCCTTCTCGATCGCATTCAACACGTCCTTGTGGTGCAGGTGCCGGTTGCCCGCAGCGATGGGGCACTCCTCCACCAGGTAGTCGATTCCCCGGATCAGGCACCATGCGGCGGTCTCGCGCTCTGTGAGGCGGACCAGCGGCTTGGCCTTGCGGGGAAAGCCGTTGGCGGCTTCCAGCACCGGGAGTTGACGAGCGAGGTAGTCGACGTCCCAGTGCAGGACGTTGCCGAGCAGAACGGCCGCCTCGTCGTCGAGGTTGTGGCCGGTGACCACGACGTCGTAGCCACCGTCGATGGCGGCCTTGTCGAACAGGTGCCGTTTGGACATTCCGCATGCGGAACACGGCACCCGCTTGGTCGCCCGAGCCGCCGTCGGCACGTCGTAGCCGTAGTCCTCGCGCAGGTCGACGGTCACGAGGTGCAGCCCTCGTTCCTCGGCGAACGCCCGCACGTAGGTACCGGATTCCTCGGAGTAGTCGCCGATCCCGAGGCCGACGTAGAAGCCATCCGCCTGATATCCGGCCTCGATCAGCATGTCCCAGACGGCCAGGGAATCCTTGCCGCCGCTGACGGCGACCAGGATGCGGTCGTCAGGACCGAACATGGAGTAGTCGTCGATCGCCTTGGCCATCTGACGTCGACAGAGTTGCAGCAGGTGTTCGGCACAGAAGTTCGCGTTGTGCCGCGGCAGATCGATCACGGCGGGCGCCTTGCATGCCCGGCACTTGGAACCCGAGACCGCCACCTACGACGCTCCACCCGAGATCACGGGGCGGATCTCGATCACGTCGTCCTCGGCGAGGCGAGCATCTCCAGGAATCAGAGTGCCGTTGCAGATGACCAGATGGGATTCACGCACGAGGTCGAGGTCGTCGAGCAGGCGGTTCACCGTCCGCCCGGCAGGCATCTCGACCTCCCGCTTCGGATTGCGCATCTTCACCAACATCGGCCCACCAGACTACGGCCCGCAGGCAACCTGGTGACATCCATCCGGGATGGATGTCACCAGGTCGGACCCGGTTCTGCGCGATTTGGTCTTGACGACGATCTTGGCGTCGGGGTTCTTGCGGCGGGCGTCGGCGACGGCGGCCGCGATGATGGCGCTCTTGGCGGCCTTCGCCGTGAGGCCCGACGCCTTGCGTTGCTTCTTCGTGGGCGGCTTGGCGTTGATCACGTTGACGAAGCCGTTCGACCCGACTTTCCACGTGCCGAGCGGTTCGGGCTGCTTTCCGAAGAACTTCTTGATCGTCGACTTGCCGAACACCCAGCCGGCGATGACCTTCCAGAACAGGCTCGGACCGAGGATGCCCTGGCGGACCGCCTTGCGGCGGATGATGACGGACGGCCGCAGCGCGTACGGGAGAAGCGCCCTCAGACCCGGCGGATCTCGACGATGGCGCTCTTCTTCTTCCCCGAGCGCTTGCCGAGCAGGAACATGATGATCATCAGCACCATTCCGGCGCCGCCGACGACCGTGGCGATCGACGTCTTCTGGTCCTCGACCTTGCCCTGGATGTCGCCTTGGAACGCCTGCAGCTTCTCGCGCAGGTCGTCCGGGGTGATCTTGGTGGGTTCGGCGGGTGTGGTGTTCTTGGCCATGGTGGTCCCCGTCACTCTCTTCCTTCTTCGGCTTCCTTCTTCGGGCTTCTACTTGGGTTCCCTGTTGAGCGTCGACTTCTTGATGCGCAGCAGCGTCAGCACGAGCAGCACCAGCGTGACGATCAACGTGACCCCGTAGGCAGCCCACGACAACGAGCCGGTTGCGAGGCGGTCGGCCTCGGTCTGGATCAGGCGCAGGAGCCCGAGCAGCATGATCATCAGCCCCAGGCCCATCGCGAACGCTGCGGCTGCGCCGTAGGCCAGCCATCGACCGACGCCCTTGAGTGGGCCGATCGTCTCCTGCTTGGCGTAGGTCTTGACGAACTCGATGACCTCGCCGAGGGACGCGTCCTGCTTGGTGTCTGGCACGGCTTGTTTCTATCAGACGATGCGGCGGATGGTCAGGAGAGACGGAACTTGAGCATCGCTTCGACGTCGTCGAGCACCTCGTCGAGCACGTCGAGTCGTTGTCTCGGTCCTTCCGCGCACAGCAACCGGTAGCGGTCGGCGGGTCCGATGGGTGCCAGCGAGGCCAGGTGGTACGTCGCGACGAGGGGGTCGTCGGCGATCTCGGTCTCCTCCAGGTCGACGTGTACATCGCCGAGTTCCATCGCCATCGTCAACGCTGCCCGCACCCGGGCATGGGTGGCAGCCACGTCGAGCGCCAGGCCGGGCGGGTCGGGGTCGACGTCGGGGTAGTCGTCGACGTCGGCCAGGGGGTACGGGTCGTCGGGCAACCACGCATTGACCCGGATCCGACGCACGCCCACCGCGACGATTGCGTACCGTTCCTCGTCGAGTGCTTCGACCTGGAGCATCTGGGCAACCGTTCCCACGGTCGCCCGCTCGTCACCACCCCCCGCTTCGCTGCCGTGCGTGATCAGGGTCTGGCCGAACTCCGGGGTGCCGTCGGCCTGGAGGCAGTCGATCACCATCTGGCGGTAGCGCGGCTCGAACACGTGCAGCGGAAGCACGCCACCGGGCAGCAGCACCGAACCGAGGGGGAACATGGCCATCACGCTCATCGAGGCCCCAGAACCGCTGTGTCCGGACCCGTCGGGTAGGTGGCGAACCTCTCCCCGAGCGCCGACCAGATCGTGCGGTACACGTTCTCGTCGCCGGCGCCCTCGGTGTTCAACACGATGGCGAACTCGATCGTGCCGGTCGTCGCTTCGGTCGCGGGACGCGGGTCGACCACACCTGCGAGCGCCTTGACCCCGGTCAGCGTGCCCGTCTTGGCCCGCAGGCGTCCGGCCATCACGGTGTCGGTGAACTCGTTGCTCAGGGTGCCCGTCTCCGCAGCGACCGGAAGCCCCGCCTCGATGGGCGTGCCACGGCCCAGGTGGACGATGTCGAGGAGTGCCGAGCACGTGACCCGGTTCTGGTTGCTCAACCCCGAGCCATCGCGGAAGTCGACGCCGGTCAGGT
>JBBSOH010000172.1:0-8280 GCA_038259945.1 Acidimicrobiales bacterium | reverse complement strand
CGTCGCGCAGCGTGTCGCCACGGAGTGCGACCACGGCGTCGTCGAGGTTGCTCTTGCAGTGGTAGCTGCGGTCCGTCGGGTTCGACAGGTAGGCCTCGTCGTCGAACTCGCCCGAGCGCACGATGTGCGGAGCCCAGGCGTGGCGCTCGGCGTGGTCGACGACGCGTGCCGTTCCGTCACCCGGAACGGCCGGGGTGACCGTGTGGGCGATCAGCGTTGCCGTCGGGTCGGCCGCGTGCGCGACGTGGGCGAGCAGCAGCGAGTCGATGCCGCCACTGCATGCGACGATGCGCAACGGCATCGATCCGAGCACGGCGCGCAATCGACCGAGGGCTCCGACCGCGTCGGGTCGTGCCGTGATCGAGACCTCCATCATGCCAGTGTCGCAAATCGACCGTCGGCTTCCTCACTCCGTGATTCGGTACGGCGTCACGTGGCGCAGTGCACGCAGTGGACCGCCCACGGGATCGCCTCGAGGCGTTCCTCGGGGATCACCGAACCGCACGAGTCGCATCGGCCTCCGTCACCGTCGCGCAGCTTGGCCTCGGCGCGTCGGATCGTTGCCAGTTCGTGCTGCAGACCGTCGTGGATCGCGACCTCACTGAACCGCTCGACGGCGATGTTGGTGCCTTCTCCGACCCGCTTGCCGAACCCGATGCCGCCGACCGCGGTCACCGCCGCCGCCTCGATCGCCACGAGTCGGGCTTCGATCTCGTCGGCTCGATGCGCGAGCGAAGGTGCATCCATCGCTGAGGGTGTCCGATCGTTCATCGAGTGTGTCCAACGCCCGCCGTCGGTTGCGTGTTCCTCACCATCGGGTGATCCGGCACACTGCGATCCATGAGTCGACTGTTCGTGTGCCTGTGGCCGCCGGAGGAGGTGGTGAGCGAGTTGGAGGAACTTCACCGCAAGGATCAGGTGGGTGCCCGGTTCCTCCCGCCGGAGAACTGGCACGTCACGCTGCGATTCCTCGGCAACGCCGACCCGAACGATGTCGCCGGAGCACTCGACGGGGCGACGTTCGAACCGACCGACGTGACACTCGGCCCGGCAGTGGACATCGGCAACGGCACCACCCTGTTCCTGCCCGCCCAGGGCGCCGACGATCTCGCTGCCTCCGTCGTCGCCGCCACACGCCACCTGGGTGACGAGCCGATCCGGGCGCGATTCCTCGGACACGTCACCCTCGCCCGGCTGAAGAAGCGGGCGAACATGCCCCGCGCGCTCGGCGAACTGGTGAGTGCATCGTGGAGCCCGACCGGGGTGGCACTGGTCGAGAGCACCCTGCGCCCCGACGGCGCCCGCTACGACACGCTGCAGACCTGGCCGATCCCGTCGGCCTGACGCTGTCAGCGCTCGCAGTCGACGCAGTGGACGTCGGGCGGAACGTCCCCGTCGACGAGTGCGGTGATCCAGTCGATCAGTCGCACGCCCTCCACCTCGAGGTCGTAGACGTCGTCGTTGCTGATGATCGTGTGCGAGTTCCCCGGCGCCACGTACGCCGCGAGTGGCGTTCCCGACGTCTCGATCTGGAGTTCCGTGGCGTCGATGAGACCGGGGATCTGGTCGGGGCCGATGTCGAGTGGTCCGACGAGGTCGGCCTGGATTCCGTCGAAGGCGAAGTCGAAACGGGCGAAGGTGATGTCGGGATCGTGGAGGCCGGCTCGAACGGTGAGGCCCGGCACGCTCCACCCGGTCTGGCCCTCGCTCTCCGGCCAGTCGGGAATCGCACCATCCGCACCCCACAGCGACGTGATGGACTCGTTGATCACGGGAAGGTCGGGGTACGCGCCCGAACCGTCTCCGAACGTGACGATCTCGGCGTCGGGAAGTCTGTCGGACACGACACCGGCGACGAGCGGGGTGGGCACCGAGCCGGCGCTCTCGCCGCTCACGACGACCTGCACCGCTGCGGGGTAGCTGTCGACGAGATGGTCCAAGACGGCCGTGGTGTTGGCCCACCCTCGATGCTCCATCACGACGTCGGGCGAGTACGCCGTCCTGATGTTCCCGAGGTGACCGTCACCCGTGCAGTACGGGACGTAGAGGATCGTGTGGTCGGCGAGCGGATTCGCTGCGTTCGCCGCGTCGAACAGTCCGGTCCCTTCCGCGAGTTCGTCGACTCCCTTCCTGATCCCGACCGAGTACGTCGGGTTCCCGTTCGGGTCGCAGGTCTCGGCGCTGTAGCAGGCGCCCCCACCCTCGAAGAACAACATCACCTTCGACGGATCTCCGGGCCGCTCGAAGAACGAGTACTCGCTGCCGTCACCACACATGCAGTCGGGCGAGGCCGGCACGATCCGGCGCCACCCCGCCGACTCGTCGGGCAGAGTGGAGGAAGCCGGGGCGGAATCATCGGAGATGCCTGCGCATCCGGCGACGAGCACGGCGAGCATTCCGAGCGCAGCGGTGACCTTCTTCATCGATCGATTCTGATCGCGTCCGGCGACAGCACTCGACCCACGGTCGACGACGGTGTCGTCACGTCGGGCCGAAGACGCTGTCGAAGCGGGGGTGACCGGCCGCCGCGGTCACCACGTTGCCGTCGTCGACGAGTTTCACGAGGTGGCCGAGCACGCTCGCGCCGGCGGGCCGGTGCAACTCGACGCGCACCGAGGCGTACAACTCGGTCACCATCTCCGGAATCGTGGACAGGCCACGACGTACTGCGTCCAGCACCTGGCGCTCGCGCTCGACCCGGTGCTCGACGAGTTGCCCGATGTACCGGCTCGGGTCGGGGATCGGAGCGCCGTGCGTGGGGAGGGCGACGTCGTCGTTGCGGCTGGCGACCATCCGCAGCGCGTCCATGTACGCCGCCATGTCGCCGTCGGGCGGCGACACGACGGTCGTGCTCCACCCCATCACGTGATCGCCGGTGAACAGGACGCGTCCAGCGTGGGGTCCGGTGAGCGAGTAGCACGTGTGGTTCGACGTGTGACCGGGCGTATGGAGTGCCCGGATATCGATCCCACCACCGGTGAACACGACGTCGCCGGTCCGGACCCGTGCGTCGGGATCGAAGTCGAGGTCGGTCGACTCCTCGACCGGTGGCTCGATGGCCGCGTCGTCGTCCGTCGGGTCGGCATCGGCAGCCGGCTCGGGCGCCCGGCCGAAGTCGTCGGGGAGCGAGCCGATGTCCCATGCCTCGACCGCCTCGGCATGCGGGCCGAACGCGTAGGTCGGTGCCCCCGTCTCGGCCGACAGCCACGGAGCCAGCGGCGAGTGGTCGGCGTGGCAGTGGGTCACGAGGATCGCGCGCACGGTCCTGCCGTCGAGCGCCGTCGCAAGCGCGTCGCGATGTGAGTCGAGCTGCGGACCGGGGTCGACGACGGCCACCTCGTGGCTGCCGACGATGTACGTGCCGGTTCCCCGATACGTGAACTTCGACGGGTTCTCCGCGACGATCCGCTGCACACCGGGCACCACCTCGTCGATCACCCCGTACGCAAAGTCGTCGGGCTCCAACGTCACGTGATCCATCACCGAGAACCTATGCGCCGTGCCACGATCCGGACGGGTGGAACCCGCGTCGCAGGCCTCCCGGAGGCGCGCGGTGAATTCGTCGCAGGCGTCCGACGAGGTCGGCTACGTTCGCCACACCTCGTCGGAAGCGAGGGGTCACCAACGGGAGTAGGGCAACATGCGGGGCACGAGAAGCCAGAGCATCGCGATGCGCGCGGTTCGGACATGGGGCGCCGTGGTACTCCTCGCCGCCGCTGCAGGAAGCGTGAGCATCGGTTCGTCGGTGGAGGCCGACACGCCTCGCCAGGCGCGAGCCACCAAGCCGCTCCCCGACGGCAACATCGACCTCGCCAAGCTCGACGGATCGCTGCTCGCCGCACGTGACTCTTCGCTCGGCCACCTCGAGCCCGCGCCGGCCGACTCACCGTTCGCCGACACGAACGCCGTCGACGTGGAACCAGGCGATGTCCTCACGCTCGACCTGAGCGTCGTGATCGGACCGCGGACCGAACGCGATCTGCGCGCAGCCGGGCTGATCGTCGACGGCGTCCATCCGGAGTACGACCGGGTGTCCGGACGAGCGCCGGTCGCTGCCCTCGATGCCATCGCCGCGCTCGACGACGTCGTCACCATCCGCCGCGAGTACGGCGGCGTCACCAACGTCGGCAGCGTGGCGAACCAGGCCGACGTCTCGTTGAGGTCCGACCTCGTCCGCAGCGCTCCCGGCGCCGTCGACGGCGCCGGGCTCACCGTCGGCGTGCTCTCCGACAGCTTGAACTACTCGCGCGGTGGCACGGTCGCCGGCACGGGCTGCGGGCGCACCGTCACCGGGATGGGCAACCAGGCCTCCGGAGACCTACCAGCGTCGATGAACTTGATCGAGGACCTGCCGAACCCGAGCCCTCGGCCGGGGATCGACGAGGGCGGGGGAATGGCCGAGCTGATCCACGACGTCGCGCCCGGAGCGGCCATCTCGTTCAACACGGCCTTCACCGGTCAGGCCGGTTTCGCAACCGGGATCACCGCACTCGCCGACTGTGGCGCCGACGTGATCGTCGACGACGTCGGCTACTTCGCTGCGCCGATGTTCCAGGACGGACCTGTCGCTCAGGCCGCGCAAGCAGCTGTCGACCGAGGGATCCCGTTCTTCTCCTCTGCGGGCAACAGCGGCGCGATCGGCGTCGACGAGATCTACGTCGACGGCGACCCGACCGATGCCGGTGGCGGGTTGACGGACCTCCACAGGTTCCCGGGCGGCAACGGCGACCAGTTCGCCAGGATCGACTTTCCAGCCAACTCCACGACCAGGCTCGTGATGCAGTGGAACGAACCGTACGCAACTGCGCCGGGATTGGGAGCGGTGAGCGACTTCGACATGCACCTCGTGGGATCGCCGTCACAGACCGCTCCGTCGATCCTCAGCGCCGATGACGGACAGGGGTGCGGGTTCGGACCGGGCAGCGGGGCGGTCGGCGATCCACTCGAGATCCTCGTTGTTCCCAACCCGGGCGCTGCGGCATTTGCCTACCTCGCCGTCGACCGGTTCTGCAGCGGTGATCCGGCCGTGTCGGCCGATCGGTTCCGCATCTCGATCACGAGCCAGCCTGGCTTCGTCGGCGAGGCCGGGATCTTCGACAAGAACCAGATCTACGGACACAACTCGGCGGCCGGTGCCGTCGCCGTCGCAGCGATCGACTTCTGCGAGATCGACTCCGGCGGTGCCACGACCGGCCCGACGGGCACCTTCGACGTCGAGGGTTTCTCCTCACTCGGTGGCGACCTCCCGATCTACTTCGACCCCGCCGGAAATCGGATCCCGGGTGGGCCGGTCCTGCGGCCGAAGCCCGAGATCACCGCGCCCGACGGTTCCAACACCACCTTCTTCGGCTCCAACAGGAACACACCGGGATGCGACACCGACGGATCACCGAACTTCTTCGGGACGTCGGCCGCCGCGCCGCACGCCGCAGCGGTTGCGGCACTGATGCTGCAGGCCACACCAGGCATGCCGCCGTCGGAGGTCCTGTCGATCATGTCGGCAACCGCCGTCGACGCCGAGGCTCCCGGCTACGACGCCCGGAGCGGTGCGGGGTTCATCGACGCCCAAGCAGCCGTCGCGGCCGCGCGGACGCCCGCACCCTCGGTGTCGATCGCCGCGGCGAGCAGTCAGGCCGATCCGGCCACGGCTGCGCCGATCCGATTCACCGCGACCTTCGACACCGACGTGACGGCGATCAGCGCAGCCGACATCGTCGTCGGAGGAACAGCCGGAGCGACGTCGGCCTCGACCGTGACCGGTGGACCGCGGGTATTCGACATCACCGTTGCCTCGACCCCGGGTCTCGGCACCGTCACCGCTCAGATCCGCGGTGCCGCCACGACGAGCACGGTCGGACGATTCAACGCAGCGTCGAACACCGCCTCCGTGACGGTTGCGTCGGCCGCAGTCGAGGTGTTGTCGCCGGCGAGGTTCGTCGACACGCGACCAACCGGCCAGACGTTCGATGACATCGCTGACGCAGAAGGCAAGCGGACCCCGGGCTCCACGTACCGCGTGCGTATCGCCGGTCGCGGCGGGGTGCCTGCCGGGGCGACGGCTGCCGTGTTGAACGTCACCTCCATCGCAGCGGAAGGCACCGGGTTCGTCACGGTCCACCCGTGTCTCACTCCGGCACCGAACGCATCGTCACTCAACTACACCGCCGGGGTGAACCTCGCCAACGAGATCCTCGCCCCGCTCACCGCCGAGGGAGACATCTGCATGTTCACCTTCGCCGCGGCTCACCTCGCGGTCGACGTCGTCGGCTACGTGCCGGGTGGCTCCACGACCGTGCCGGTGAGCCCGGCCCGGTACCTCGACACGCGCCCGGGCGCCTCGACCTTCGACGGCGGCGGAACCTCCCCGAGCAAACCGACGGCGGGATCGACGACCAGGCTGACGATCGCAGGGCGTGGCAGCGTGCCTGTGGGCGCTGCCGCCGCAATCGTCAACGTCACGGCGATCGGCGCCGAGGGGATCGGCTTCGCAACGGTCCACCCGTGCCTGGGCACACCGCCGAATGCGGCGTCGGTCAACTTCGTCGCCGGCGCGAACCGGGCCAACGAACTCGTCGCGACACTCGATGCCACGGGGTCGATCTGCATCTTCGTGTCCGAAGGCGTGCACCTCGCCGCCGACGTGGTGGGGTACCTCCCCACCGGGTCCTCGCTGTCGGCGATCACCCCGTCGCGTCTGCTCGACACACGTCCGACCGGTCAGACCGTCGATGGCATCGGCAGGGCGGAGGGCAAGCGCACTCCCGGTTCGCAGTACCGGTTGCAGGTCGGTGGTCGGGCGGGCGTCCCAGCTTCGGCGTCGGCAGTGGTGGTGAACGTCACCGCCGTCGCCGCCGAAGGCATCGGCTTCGTCACGGTCCATCCGTGCCTCGGTACACCACCGAACGCGTCGTCACTCAACTACGTGGCCGGCGTGAACGGCGGCAACGAGATCGTCGCCAGCCTCGACGCATCCGGAGCACTGTGCATCTTCACGTCGGAACGATTGCACCTCACCGTCGACGTCGTCGGCGCACTCCAAGAGTCGACGTCGTCGGCGCCCTCCAGTAGTCGACGGCGTCGGCGCACTCCAATACCCGACGTCGTCGGCGGCAAACTCGAACCGGCACCTGAGCACCGGGCGAAGGACGCAGGACGAACCATCGCCCGACGAGCCCGTTCTGTGGCCGATTCATTCCGGACTCCGGGACGAATCGGCCACAGAATCGTTGATCGTTGGACCGGTTCAGTCGGCGGGGGTCGCCCAGAACGGGGAGCGCAGCTCGCGCTTGAGGATCTTGCCCGAACCGGTCTTGGGCAGCACGTCGATCCAGTCGATCGATCGCGGGATCTTGTAGTTCGCGAGGTGGGCGCGAGCATGCACGTCAACCGACGCTTCGTCGATGTCGGCGCCCTCGCGCCGCACGATCACCGCGTGGACCGACTCGCCCCAGTCCTCGTTCGGGATCCCGAACACGGCTGCTTCGAAGATGTCGGGGTGGGATTCGAGTGCCGCTTCGATCTCGGCCGGGTAGATGTTCATCCCCCCCGAGATGATCATGTCCTTCTTGCGGTCGCAGATGTAGATGAAGCCCTCGTCGTCACGGTAGGCGATGTCACCGACGGTCTGGAAGCCGTCGCGGCGGTCCTCCTCGAACTTGTCGTGCTGCTTGTAGTAGTCGTTGAACACCGAGCCCGACCGGACGAACAGCTCGCCCGTCGCTTCCGGTCCGGTGTCGGTGACGACGTTGCCGTCGTCGTCGTACAGGCGGATCTCGACCATCGGCGCTTCCTTGCCGCACGAACCAGGCTTGCGCATCTGGTCCTCGGGTCGCATCACGGTGTTCACCCCGAGTTCGGTCGAGCCGTACACCTCGAACAGCGACTCGGGCGGGAAGTTCGCCACGTACTGCTGCTTGAGGGCGAAGCTCCACGGAGCGGCGTTGGCGATCATCACCCGCATCGTCGAGGTGTCGTACTGCTCCTTCGTGGCGTCGTCGACGTTGCAGATCATCCGGATCGGCGTCGGCGCGGCGAAGGTGGAGGTGGCCCCGTATGTGTCGACGAGGCGGAGCCAGTCGACGGCGTCGAACTTGCGTTGGAGCACGATGGTCTGGCCCATCACCAGACCGATTCCCATGAACCCGCCAGGACCCGAGTGGTAGAGCGGTCCGGTCGTGATGTACACGTCGTCGGGGCGATAGCCGATGAACTGGAGGAGCGCCCCGGACTGGGCGGTGCTGGCGGCCGATCGCCTGAATGCTCCCTTCGGTTTGCCGGTCG
>JBBSOH010000171.1:0-8293 GCA_038259945.1 Acidimicrobiales bacterium | reverse complement strand
GGTGGGAGATCGTTTCGTGTGCCTCCCCTGGGGCTCGAACCCAGAACCAATGGATGAAAAGCCGGTGGGAGATCGTTTCGTGTGCCTCCCCTGGGGCTCGAACCCAGAACCAATGGATTAAAAGTCCACTGCTCTACCATTGAGCTAGAGAGGCAGGGCTTGCAAGAGAACTTGCAAGACAACGCGCCAGGATAGGGCGCGGGTGGGGCCCTCCTGCACCGGGTGCGAACCGGAGTCCTGGAACGTGTCGCGGCGAGCCCAGGGCGCCACCGCCGGGTACACCTGATGGCAGACAACGAGTCCCCAGCCACGCTTCGGGGAGGTCCATCGAACACCACCTGCCGGTGAGCGAGTCAGATCGGCGACGACCCGACGCGAGCGATCTGGAGCGGGTGGCCGACGAGTACCTTGAGCAGCAGGCAATATGAGCGCGCAGAACATCTACGACGACCCGGAGTTCCACGCCGGCTACGTCACCCTCGATCGCCAAGTCGACGGTCTCGAAGGAGCAGCAGAGTGGCCACATCTTCGGTCGATGCTGCCCAAGATGACTGGCCGACGCGTTGTGGATCTCGGTTGCGGTTTCGGATGGTTCAGCCGATGGGCCGACGAGCACGGAGCGTCATCGGTTCTCGGCATCGACCTCTCGACGAAGATGCTCGAACGAGCACGCTCCGACACGACCAGCGCGACCGTCGAGTACCAGCGCGCCGATCTCGATCTCGTCGAACTCGACCCCGACACGGCGGACCTCGTGTTCAGTTCCCTGACCTTGCAGTACGTGCACGACCTCCACCGACTGTTGTCGCAGGTCGCTGGGTCGTTGGCCCCAGGCGGGTCAGTGGTGTTCTCGGTCGAGCATCCGATCTACAGCGCCCCGACGACACAACGATTCGAAACGAGCCAGGCCGGGGATCGGGTATGGCCACTCGACAACTACCTCGTCGAGGGCGAGCGAGTGACGACCTGGTTCGTTGATGGCGTCATCAAGGAACATCGAACCGTGGCCACCTACGTCAACACCGTGATCGAGTCCGGCCTCGTGCTGGACTGCATCGAAGAGTTCGGACCAACTACCGAGGACGTCGAAGCCCGACCCGAACTGGCCGACGATCGACACCGCCCCTGGTTCTTGCTTCTCGGCGCGACCAAGCCCACCTGACCAAGCGAGACACCCGAATCCAGGGCCGACCGAACACAACATGGAGCACCTATCCGAGCGCTCACGTGCCGTTCCGGCGTGGCTCTCGCGTGTGGGTGTCGTCATCGATATGCGGGGCTCACGGTCGTGTCTCACCCATCGCCGAGATGGTGTCGAAGTGATACCATCAGCTCATGGCGATGACTCTGAGGCTCACTGACACGGAACAGGAAGCTCTGCGAGCGCGTGCTGATGTGGAGGGCATCTCCATGCAAGAGGCCGCACGGCGCGCCGTTCGAGAGTTCGTGAGCCGCAGCGAACACCGAGACCGCGTCGCTCAGTCCGCCAGTCTGATTCTCGAGACACACAGCGACGCCCTGCGTCGGCTCGGCGAGTGACCGAACCGGTCGAGTTCCTCGACCTCGATGACGTCGTCGGCCTCGCCATTGCACTGTTCGGTGACCCCGCACCGATTCGTGAGATCGGTCTGCTCGGCTCAGCCGTCGCCCGTCCGCGAACCACAGCGTTCGGTGAGGAGGCGTACCCCGATATCTGGACCAAAGCCGCAGCGCTGCTCCATTCGATCGTGAAGCACCACGCGCTCGTCGACGGCAACAAACGTCTGGGCTGGTTGTCGACCGCTGTCTTCTTGGAGATCAACGGTGTCGAGATTTCCACAGCCGGCAACGACGACGTCTACGACCTCGTCATCGACGTTGCCGCGAGCGACCAGACGATCGAAACGATCGCTGAACGGCTCCGTCGGCTCGCCGAGTAAGCCCGACAACGCCCACCTCGAGATCAGCGGGCCTGCAATATTGAGAACCGCTCGATCTCCACGCCATCACACGGCCACTCGGGCCGCCCAGAACCGGCTCGCGCACGCCGAGGTGCCCCATGTCGCTCAGCGTTTCTCGTCGTCGATGGCTCTGTCCTGTCCGCCACGTCGAACCGGCACATCACCACCGCTGACGACGTCGTCACCCCACTCATCGACCAACGCCTCGACACCCGCACCATCCAGTGGACCTGACCCGGCTCGGGAAGGGAGCGATGTCGTGGCCACGCCTCGTGACCTGTCAGCGCGACCGGCGGGTGTTCTCGCGGACATGTCCTCGGGTGAGTACACTCACCCCCGATGGTAGAGATGTCTGATGGTCGGTCCGCTCGACGTGAACGCAACCGTGATGCAGTGCTCGATGCGCTCGTCGCCCTGACCACCGAGGGCGCGCACGATCCGTCGATCGACGACATCGCCGACCGGGCCGGTGTGTCGTACCGCTCGGTCTACCGGTACTTCAAGGATCGCACCGAGATGATGGACGCGGCCACCGATCGCGCCCTGGCCTGGATCCAACCGCTACTCCTCAACGCCTCCGGCCCGGTCGCTCCGACCGACCCGCTCGATCACCGGATCGATTCGATCGTCGACGCCCGAGTCGAGGTGTACTACCAGATCGCCGACAAGGTCCGCGTCGCCATGGTCCAAGCGTTCTCCAACCGCAAGATCGACGAGCACTTCCGCAACGCCCGTCGCCTGTCCCGTCGCCAGATCCACGACCGGTTCCACGCCGAACTGAAGCTGTTCACGCCCCAGGAGTGCGAACTGCGCATCTCCTCGATCGATCAGGTGCTGAGCTACACCGCGATCGATTACATCGTCCACGAGCGCAACCACAGCCGTGAAGAACTCGAGCGCTACCTCCGCGGCGCCATCCGCGCTGCGCTGACGGTCCCCGAAGTCTCCACCTGAATTCACGGGCCGGTCGCCCGGTCGCCGTTCAGAAGTCCGAGCCTGCGACCTCGCGCTCGCCGGCTTCGATGGCTGCGACGATCCGCTCGGCGACCACCGCGGGGTCGAGACCTTCGGGCATCTTCGGCGCAGAGCCTGCCAGTGGTCGGGTGGCCAATCCGGTCTCGGTGTGGGGAGGCCGCACGTCGGTGACGCCGATCTTCTTGCGTCGCCACTCCTTGGCGAGTGCGAGCATCGCCGCTGAAGCTGCTGCCTTGGAGGCCGAGTAGGCGGCCATGCCGGGCATCGGCGTCTCGGCGACGACGCCGGAGATGTTGACGAAGAACCCGGCGGTCTCGGTGAGCGATTCTTCGACGCGTGCAGCGAGCCACACCGGACCCATTGCGTTCGTGAGGAACAGTTCCTCGACCACGACGTCGTCGTTCGAGCCGACATCGCCGAACGCCACGATGCCCGCAGCGACGATCACCCCGTCGAGTCGCCCGTGGTGTTCGATGGCGTACGCGACCAACGAGTCTCCGCTGCGGCTGTCGCGCAGGTCGACCGTGACGTCGACGTCGCTGCTGCGCCCGGCGCGCACGACAGTGGCGCCGCGGGCGTGGAGTGCGTCGACGATCGGGGCGCCGAGCCCACCGGTGGCGCCCACCACCGCCACGATCGCTCCGTTCAGATCTCGTGTCGTTGCCATCGTCCGATCCTCTCGCGCTCGGCCGCTGTCTGACTCACGGAGCTCCGGTCGGCTCGTGGGAATCAGCCCGTGAAGGGGGCGACCAGCGTGGTAGTGGTGGTCGTGGTGGACGACGTGGTCGTCGGCGACGTGGTCGCTGAGACCGAGGTGGTGGTCGTCGTGGAAACCGTGCTCGGTGTCGTGGTCACCGGTGCCGTGGTGGCGGGTGCGACGGTCGTGGAGGTCTCGGGGACGGTGGTCGTCGGCGGGATCGTCGTGGTGGTGGTCGTGGTCGCGGTGGGATCGGCGTAGTCGAACGACGGCAGCGACTCGCGCTCGCTCACGTTCTCGGGTTCGTCGACGCCGTTCCACACGTAGATCCGGTCACCGATCGACATCGTGTCCTGGAAGTAATCGGAGATGTGCATCGGCAGGCGTACGCAGCCGTGCGACGCCGGTTCGAGCGGGACGGTGAGCGCACCGTGGACGGCGATGCCGTAGTTGAAGTAGACGGGGTTCCACATGCCGCCGAGCGGGCTGACACGCTTGCCCTGCACCTCGCGCTTGTACGTGAACACGCCGCCGGGGGTCTTGGCGAGCGCGCACACGGCCTTGGTGACCGGTTCTTCGAGCTCGCGACCCTGCGCGTCGGTGTCGTAGGTGGCGGTCTCGCAGTACTCGGCCGGCTTGCCGTCCTCGTCGAGTTCGCCGCTCGAGATGTGGGAGATGACGACCGGCACGTCCTTCTGGAACACGATGAGGACCTGCTCGGGAAGGTACACCTCGGTGTGGTCGGCCTGCCCGTTCGTGGATCGGCGCGGGGTGATCTGCACGTCGCCCATCAGTTGTGCCCAGGCGGCCTGGTCGATGCGGCCGGTTGCTTCCGTGCGCGGCGTACCGAGCACCAGCTTCTCGAATGCCCACACCGACTGCGTGGTCATCAAACCGAAGATGCCGTCGGCCGGGCCGGGGTCGAAGCCGAGCGATGTGAGGCGCTCCTGGAGTTGCTGGACCTCGGCGCCCTGCATCCCCTGGGACAGCGTCTGGCTGAGCGGCGGGATGTCGGGCGCTGGTTCGGTGGTGACCGCCGGTGTCGTCGAGGTGGTGGTGGCGACGGTGGACGCAGGGGTGAATGCGGCGACGGTCTGGGAGGGCGGGGTCGCCGGGGCCGACTGCTCCTCGCCACCGGTTGCGCCGACGACGCCGACCCCGACGATCACGGCCACCAGGGCGGTGGCAGCGAAGATCGGTGCGCGGTTGACCGCTCCGACGTCACCGGGCGTGGTGGCGCGCCGCGGCTGGCGAGAAGGGTGACGTGAGGCAACGATGCCACCCATGCTATTCATTGCGGTTGGGTTACGGGCGTCGGGTTCTGTGACGTTCGTGGCCGCCGATCCATCGACCTCGAGACGAACGGTTCACGCGGCCACGACGGGGTCGGTCCAGTCCGCCCAGTCGGGTCCGAGTGCCCGGCGGATCTTCCAGGTGGCGGCGTCACGTCGGTTGCGGATCGTGCGCACCGTGACCTTGCACTGGCGTGCGGCCTGCGACGGTGACCCGGCGACGACGATGCGGCGCATCAACTCCAGATCGGCGGCGGGTACACCCGCCCGTCGGGCCGCCCGCAACGTCCCGGCGAGCGCCTCGAGCGGGGCCGCCTCGTGCGCCGGTGCGGGATACGCCGTCAGCACGTTCGCGGGCACGGGCACCTCCTGTTCGACCTTGCGACGAGCGCCGCGTCGGAAACCGATCCAGAGAGCATCGGCGATCAGCGACGGAGCCACGTGACGTGATCTCGCACGAACGTCGAAGGTGCGGATCGCGAGCCAGGCCGCCCCGATGGAGACGTCGCATGCGTCGCCGCCGCGAGCGTGACCGTCCCATCGGCGTGACCTGCTGATCAGACCGGGCAGGATCCGCTGGAGGACGATCCGTCCGGCGAGTTCGTCGTCGGTTGCGAGTGTGATCAGACTTCGCAGGATGTCGTCACCCGAACCGACTCCTCCCGCGATGGGAGATGTCGCTCGCACCAACTCGTCGAGGTCGCGGATGACGGACACGATCGGCGCGAGCGCGGGGTCGTGTGACCAGGATCGAACACGTCGCAGAGCCTGTGGACGACGCCGCAGTCGAGCCCACTCCCGATCGAGTTCCACGAGGAGCGGGGTGCAGTGGCGAGGTCGCTCGCTCGGGGCGATGGTGGTGGCAATCGTCGTGGAGCGACACCCGACGGCCGAGTCGACCGGACCGATCCTCGTCGCGAAGCGGCTCGCCGACGACTCGGGACCCGCCGAGTGGGAGGCGGTGTGCGGCGCGGCGATGTTCGGTGTGTTGGAGTTCGACGTGGTGTTCGGTGTGGCGGTGGGAGGGTCGGGGATCGTGGCGTTGGTCATGGCGCCACCGTGCGCTTCGACCCTCACCGCTCGACTCACCGCTGTCGGGAGCCTTCGTCGGATCGTCGCCGAGTGACGGCTCACAGGAGGACCGGGCGTCTCACAGCCCCAGCTCAGAGCGTGTTGTTCTGTCGTCGGAACGAGCGCGATCGACGGGATTCTCGATCTCGGATCGGTCGGTGTGAACGCAGGTCACTCCGGCCACCCGTGCGTCGGCGTCGTCACCGCATGGCGCGATCACGTCGATTCCCGGATTCGTTTGGCGCTTCTGTCGTTCGAGTGGGTTGAGATGACAGTCGTGTAGTGCGTGAAGCCGCTCCCTGTCTACGTTTCGGGTTGTTGAGATCCAGAACAAGCAAGGAGCGGCTTCGGTGAAGAATCTATGGCGTCATGTACTCGGCCTGGCAGCGTTCGGTCGAGCGGTGGTGTTGGAGGCGGTCGAGTTCGATTCCGACACCGAACAAGTGGTTGCAACCTTGCGACAGCGACGCAACGCTCGACGCCGGTGTGGCGTGTGTGGTCGACGGTCACCTGGCTATGACCAGGGCCGATCCGTCGAGGGTCCGCGCCGGTGGCGAGGCCTCGACCTCGGCACGATCCGTGTGTTCTTCGAATCGGACATGGTGCGGGTTCGATGCCGCGATCACGGCGTCGTGACGACACAGGTGCCGTGGGCTCGGCACGGATCTCGGTTCACCCGCGACTTCGAAGACACCGTGGGCTGGTTGGCGTGCGCGACGTCAAAGTCGGCGATTTGTGAGTTGTTGCGGATCGAGTGGCGCACTGTCGGTTCGATCGTGACTCGGCTGCAGGCCGACATCGACGGTCGGATCGATCGCCTGGCCGGTGTGACCCGGATCGGGATCGACGAGATCTCCTACAAGAAGGGTCACCGGTATCTGACGATCGTGGTCGATCACGACACCGGGAACTTGTTGTGGGCAGCAGTCGGTCGTGACAAGGCCACCGTCGACAAGTTCTTCAAGCTGCTCGGCCCGGACCGTTGTGCCCAGATCACCCATACGTCTGCTGATGCAGCCGAGTGGATCGCGAAGTCGATCATCGAGCACTGCCCTCAGGCGGTGCGCTGCGCGGATCCGTTTCATGTGGTGGCATGGGCGACCGACGCACTCGACGAACTGCGCCGTCAGGCATGGAACGACGCCCGACAAGCCGCCCGTCAAGAACCGAAAAGAGGCCGAGGAAGGCCCCGAACCGGCGCAACAGGCCAACCCGCAAGAGAGCGCGCTGAGAGCTTGAAGCGTGCCCGCTACGCACTCTGGAAGAACCCCGAGAACCTCACCGCCCACCAGCAGGCCAAGCTCGCCTGGACCGCCAAGACCGACCCTCGTCTGCACCGCGGCTACTTGCTCAAAGAAGGACTCCGTTTCGTGTTCCAGATCAAAGCAGACGCCGGCAAACACGCCCTGGACCGTTGGCTTGCGTGGGCCCAACGATGCCGGATCCCGGCCTTCGTCGAGCTGGGTCGCAAAATCCGACGACACCGCCCACAGATCGACGCGTCACTCGAACACGGACTCTCCAACGCGCTCATCGAGTCGACCAACACCAAGATCCGCGTGCTCACCCGCATCGCCTACGGCTTCAAGAAACCCGAAGCACTTATCGCCCTCGCCATGCTCTCACTCGGCGGCCACCGACCCGATCTCCCAGGCCGACAAGCCACTACATGACCCACACAAAGAACAGGAGAGCCATTCGTTTTCCCCTTTCTGGTCCTGACGACCCTCTGGGAGGTGTGGCACACACACCGCTTCCACCGCTCGATCTCGTCGGTCCCGAGGGCGACCGGATCACCCTGCGTTCGCTCGACCGCGACGACACGGTGGGCGCACTGGCCGCACGCCTGGGCGCCGACACCCTGTGGACGACCGGCACCCTCTGGACGACCGGCCGAACCCTGGGGGGATCGGAGCGACTCGCCGAGATCGACGAGCTCCGGATCGGAGCACGCCTCGGAGCCGGCTCTGGTCCCGGTGCCGGCACTCTGTCGGCGGACTCCCGTCCGTCATTCCCCACCCGGTCGGGACGAGATTCCCGGACGGTCGTCGAGGTCGCGGTCGTGTCCGGACCGGCAGCGTCGAACTGGGTGCCGCTCCCGGCTGGTCGTCACCTCGTCGGGCGGGCGGGCCATGCTCGGCTGTGCCTCGACGATCCCGCCGTGGAGTTGCACCACGCGCTGTTGATCGTCGGCGACGGGGTGGGGCCCGACGGACGGGATCGTTCACTCGACCCGAGCGACACCGACCCGAGCGACACCGACCCGAGCGACACCGGCCCGAGCGACACCGGCCCGAGCGACACCGACGCCGCCGACG
>JBBSOH010000170.1:0-8342 GCA_038259945.1 Acidimicrobiales bacterium | reverse complement strand
CGGCACCGGCACCACCAACATCGGTGAGATGGTCGCCTCCATCGGCGGCACCGCTCCCGGTGACAACGACGCCATCGTGCTCGCCGGCATCGCCCTGCTGATCGTCGGCCTCGGCTTCAAGGTCGCCGCAGCACCGTTCCACGTGTGGACGCCCGACGTCTACCAGGGCGCGCCGTCGCCGGTCACTGCGTTCATGGCCTCGGCCGGCAAGACCGCTGCGTTCGGTGCGATGATCCGGGTGCTCGTGTCGGGCCTGCCCGCCTTCCGAGACGACTGGCAGCCGATCATCATCGTGCTCGCCGTTCTCTCGCTCACGGTCGGTTCGGTGCTGGCGGTCGTGCAGACCGACGTCAAGCGGATGCTCGCCTACTCCTCGGTCAGCCACGCCGGCTTCCTGCTGGTCGGTGTCGAGGCCGCGGCCTACACCGCCGGCGAGGCCGACCCAGGCCTCGGGGTCTCGTCGGTGCAGCTGTACCTCCTGCTCTACTCGATCCTGGTGGTCGGCTCGTTCGGCGTGGTCACCGTCGTCGCCGGCAACTCGAGGGCCGACATCGGCTCGTTCAAGGGTCTCGCCAAGCGCAAGCCGCTGGTGGCGATCGCGTTCACGATCTTCCTGCTCGCGCAGGCGGGTGTGCCGTTCACGTCGGGCTTCGTCGCCAAGTTCGGTGTGATCCAGGCGGCCGTGAGTGAGGACAGCTACGTGTTGGCGGTGGTCGCCATGGTGGCCGCGGTGATCGCGGCGTTCCTGTATCTGCGGATCATGGTCAGCATGTGGCTCCACGACGCCGACGACGACGCGCCCGCTGTGTCGGTTCCGTTCTCGGCCGGAGTGGCCATCGGCATCGCTGCCGTGTTCACGATCGCGGTCGGGCTCTACCCGTCGCCGCTGATCGATCTCGCCGACTCGATCCGCCTGATCCGCTAGTCGCGCCGACGTCCGAAGCGTTCGACCTCGACCGACCGCGGTTCACGCCGTGCCTCATACGGGCACCCAACACCGCGCCGTTCGGCTCGTTCGCGTGAGGTTGTTGCGTCCCACCGCCGCACGCACTTCACGCGAACCGGGCTCCCTCAGCTCGGTGCGAACACCTCGAGGCCTGCAGCGGCGGCCGCTTCAGCGAGCCGATGGTCGTAGGTGACGATCGCTTCGAGCGAGTCCCGCACATGGAGGGCCGTGGCGAGGTGCAGTGCATCGAGACTCCGGAGGGTTGCCGGTCGGAGATCGCCTGCGGCGATGAAGATGTCGGTCGACACGGGCACGAAGTCGATGGCCTCGAGGGCCTCGCCGAGATCGAGTGGGTTCACGCCGACTCGTCGAGCACTGCGGACCAGTTCGGTGTACATCAGGTCCGACGAGATGAGCACGGGGTGCTCATCGGCGACCCATTCATGCAGTGCCGTCGTCTCGGCCTCGGACCGGATGAGCTTCACCACGGCCGAGGTGTCGACGTAGTGGGCCACGTTCAGTACCGTTCGTCGTCGCGCATGTCCTGGAGCACCTCGCTCCAGGATCGGTCGCCGTCGGCTGTCGCTGTCGGCAACGTCAGGTCCCATGGCTTCTTCGTGGCTTCGCGAACGAGGCCTGCATCTCGCATCTCGTCGAGTCGTGTCTTGCGGATCGGGACGATCTGCGCCACCGGCCGACCACGGTCGGTCACGGTGATCACGTCGCCAGCGGCGGCGCGACGAACGACCTCGGAGGCGTTCTGTTTGAGTGCCCGGATCCCGACGGTGCTCATGTGCTTCAACGTAGCACGTGCGCACTGGAGGGGAACCGGAGAGGATCCGGAGGGTCAGAACCCGCGGTTGTTGTCACGCTTCTTCGGGGGCGCCTTGAACGGCGCCTCGATCAGCATCTCGAAGCGCTGGTCGTCGGGTTGGTTCGGCTCGTTCATCTGCTGAAGGTACTTCTTCAGGGCGGCGCGTCCGGCGGTGACGTGGTCGCCCTTCATGCCGACCGAACGGGTCATCGCGTCCTTTGCCTTCTCGACGCGCTCCTTGCGGGTTGCGCGCTCGTCGTCACTGAACGTCCGCTTCGGCCCGCTCGCTTTGGCGGCGGCCGCCTTGCGGTCGGCCTCGACCTGCTGGAGGGGAGTGAGCTGCTTGTCTGCCATGGGCCGCACGATACAAGCGTCGTCTGCCCGTGCCGAGGTTCGCGTCTCGGCGGTCGCAGATACCGTCGTGGATCGTGACGGACATCGACGACGTGCATGCGGTCAACGACAGGTTCTACGCAGCGCACGAGGCACGCGATCTGGCCGCCATGTCGGACGTGTGGGAACAGACCGAGCGTGCCGTGTGCGTGCACCCCGGTTGGCCGATCCTGCGAGCGTGGGACCAGATCGAGGAGTCGTGGAAGCGGATCTTCGCCGGGGTCGGCCGCAACCAGTTCATCATCACCAACAAGTCGACGCACGTGGTGGGCGACATGGCCTGGGTGACCCTCGAGGAGAACCTCGTCGACCGTGGCAACACCCATGCGCTCGCCGCAACCAATGTCTTCGTGCGACGGGACGGCGAGTGGAAGCTGATCGCCCATCACGGCTCGCCGATCAACGCACGAGTGGGGTGAGCACGCCTCGGCGTCCCTGGTCGACGAGCGAGATTTCCCTTTGGCTGATCTGACGACCCACTGACGTGGTGGATCGGCGGACCCGCCGTCGACCGTCCCTTCGAGAGGTCGTCGCCGTGCGCGTTCCCCAAGGAATCCGAGTCCGCACTTCGGTCGACCGGCTGCTCGCCGTCGGGGTGGTGGGGGCGCTCGCCGTCGCAGCGTGGGCGTTCGGCGGCCGACCGAGCGGTGGCGCATCGAACGATGCGGCGCCCGTTCCTGTCGGTGCACCGGCGTCGTCCGACGTGGTCGTCGACGCACCAGCCTCCCGATTCACCGGTGCCTCCTCCACCACCACGATTCCCACCGCGACCATGACCACGACAGCGACTTCGACCACCACGATCGCTCCGGAGGCCGAAGTCGTGACGATCGTGTGCGACTCGCTGCGCTCGGACGGATTGGAGACCCGGCGCGTGATGTTCGACGCGCTGGACATGGCGTTCGCCGAAGCGGCTGGCTCGGGCGACGGGCGCGCCGAGGTCGCCTCGAGGTGTGGAACCGAACTCGCTCGCCTCGAAGGGGCCGTGGCGATACGCGAACGGATGCAGGGGATCGACATCGCTGAGGAGGACGGGGTGCATGCGCTGTCGTTCAGCGGCTTCTCCTGCGGGGCCGGGACATTCGAGGTGACGGTCACCAACGACACCGACACGCCGCTCGGGCTGCACGCCAATTTCGCGATGTACCTCGACGGGGATCGTGACGACGCCGTACAGAGTTCGTTCGCCCCGGTCGTGATCTGGTCGCTCGATCCGGGCGCCTCGGAGGTGCTGAGCGGAGGGTTCGTCGAGGTTCCGCAGGCACAGATCCACTGCAGCATCGAGGCGCAGATCTTCGACGCCGATCCGTCGTCGGCCGATGCGACGATCGGCCCCGTCCCCGGCGATCCGGAGCTGACCGGCGATGATCCGTCGGCGTGGCTCCCGAGACTCGTCGAGATGGAGTCGGCAGCGCGAGTGGCGGGTGACATCGATCTGGTGGCGGTGTCCGAGGACGTTCGGTCGTTGTCGTACGACGAGGTGGCGCTGGCGATCTCGCGGCGCGACCTGCTCCCGATGACCGAGGTCATCGAGGTCTGCGAGCGCGGAATGTCCCAGCCCGACACGGACCACATCGGCTTCGTGTACTGGGAGCGACTGCCGAACGGCTCGCTCGATGGTCGTGTCGCAGCGGGCGGCACACGACTCAGCCATGGCCTGTTCCGCCGCGGCGCCGACGGTCAATGGCGACGGTTGAGCACTCCGCGGTACGTGGAAGCGCTGTTCAGTGACGACTGCGCAGGCGTGGCCCCAGCCACCTGACGGCGATGATCGAGCCGATCAGGCCGCCGGTCGATGACAGGAACAGGTCGCCGACCGTGTCCTCGTAGGTGAGCGCGAGGCCGCCGGCCCCACCGAAACCGTCCTCCGACACGGCCCACTCGAGGATCTCCCACCACACGATCGTGATCGCCCCGAAGCCGTAGCCGAGCAGCGTGGCATCGCGGCGGTCGTGGACGTTGCGGAAGCGGAAGGCGTGGAACGCACCGACGAGCAGCACCCAGTTGAGGGCGTGGAGGACGTCATCGGTGCGCGGGTACTCGTCGTAGATGCCGAGCAGGTTGCCGAGCGTGTCGATCAGGAACGGGGCCGCGAGCAGTACGTCGGCGGTGTGTGGGTACGGATCCCACTTCCTCAGTCGTGCGAGGGCGGGGACGACCACCACCGGTGCCAGGAACAGCGGCGCTCGGAAGCCCATTGCCTTGCCGTCCACGGTGCTCGGCTCGAATCCGACGGCGATCACGAAGCTCGTGATCAACGCAACCTTCACCGCGATGTTCGCAACGCGTGTGGCCTGGTGCCGGTCGACGAGGAGGACACGGGATCCCTCGTCCGCTGCGGGTGACTGCTCGTTCACCTCGTCAACGTAGGTGCCGGGTGCCAGGGCGGACGCGATGGGTGCGGCGCAGCGATCGATCCGGTGATCGTTGCTTCGTTTGCCGATGGTCGGGGGTGAGACCGCCAGGCAGGTGTGCGCCTACGATCGAGCCGATGAACGAGCCGATGAACGAGTTGCCCGACGGCCTCACGCTGCAGCGGACCACGGCGACGTTCGACCAGCACACGACGCCGGCGGGGCTGCGCCGTGCTCATCGCGTCGCGGACGGCGTGTGGGGCCGACTCGTGGTGGAGAGCGGATCGGTGGGATTCGTGTTCGACGACGAGCCCGACGAAGTGCGAGCGCTCGCAGCCGGTGATCATCAGATCATCCCGCCGTCGGTGCTCCACCACGTCGTGCTGGACGGACCCGTGCGATTCGCCGTGGAGTTCCACCGATGATCGACCTCGCACCCGGTCCGTCCGGCCCGGCTCGTGAGATCATCGAACGACTCGGGTTGGAGCCGCATCCGGAAGGAGGGTGGTACCGGCAGGTGTTCCGTGACGAAGCGCCCGACGGTCAGGTCCGGTCGACGGCGATCTACTTCCTCCTGGCTGGGGGTGAGCGGTCGCACTGGCACCGGGTGCTCGATGCCGCCGAGGTGTGGCACCACTACGCCGGCGACCCGATCCGCCTGCGCCTGTCGGCCGATGGCATCACGACCGAGGAGCATGTCCTCGGCACCGAACTCGCAGCGGGCTGGCGCCCGCAGGTGGTGGTGCCGGTGGGGTGGTGGCAGTCGGCGGAGTCGTTGGGCGACTGGACGCTGGTGGGCTGCACGGTCGCACCCGGGTTCGACTTCGACCGGTTCGAGTTGGCGCCGTCGGATTGGGAACCGGGGTGACGGTCAGCCGCGGAGTCGGCTGAGCATCGACCACAGTTGGTCGTCGAACGAGGACAGCGCCTGGCGGGCTTCGGGCACGGCACGATCGCCGACGCGGGCCACGACCAGCGACAGGGCGGGGGACACGTACATCTTCTGGTCGTCCTTGCCGAGCGCAGCGACCATGTCGTTGGGCGCACTCGGGATGAGCGGGCCCCGTTGCGTCCGCCCGCCGGGTCCGGGGAGCACGAACGACTCCTTCCCGTTCAGCCACCACAGTGCACCGTACGACGCATTCAGATCCTGGTCGGCGGCGAACGAAGAACGCAGCCACGCGCCGAACGGTTGATCGGCCTGCTGGTCGAACTGGTCGAGGACCCACGTGCCGATCGACGTCAGGTCACCGATCGACGCGACCATTCCGATCGGTGCGAACCGGCTCGATCGCCGCTCGTAGAACGCTGCCGTCGTGGCGCCTGCAGGACCGAACAGCCAGTCGTCGGCGATGTCGCCGAGTTCGCGACCGGTGGTGGCCACGAGCACGTCGAACAGCACGGCGAAGGCACCGCTGTAGATCCACTCGGTGTCGGGAGCGGCGACGACGTCGAGGCGGTCGTCGAGTCCGCTGGTCATGGTCAGCAGGTTGCGCACGGTGATGCCTGCGGTGTCTCGATGCGTGGTCCAGTCCGTGCCGATCAGGTCGTCGATCGTGTCGTCGACGGTGAAGTGACCGTCGACGACGGCCCGCCCGACCAGCAGCGAGAGCATGCTCTTCTGCGCCGATGCGATGTCGCGTCGTGCGGCCGGCTCGTCCCGGTGCCACTCGTGGACGAGCGCACCTGCCTCGACCACGGCGAAGCCCGTGCCGTTCGTCGAGGCGATGAACTCGTCGAGTTCGCCGAAGTCGGCGCCGGCCCACGGAGTTCCGGTCGAGGCTGTGCCGGTCGCGGCCGGGTCGTCGGTGGCGTCTTCGGTGGCGTCATCAGTTGCGTCATCGATGGTGTCGTCGGACGTCGGTGCGATGGTTGCATCGTCGGTCGTGTCCACTGCGGGGTCGCCCACCCCGTCGGCGGATGGCGTCGAGGGCACGGCATCCGTCGACGTCCTCGAGGTGGACGACGTGGCGGGCGCGGTCGGAGATGCCACATCGGCGGGTGGGGCAGCGGGCGGATCGCTGTCGTCGGCATCAGTCGAACAGGCCGTCACGAAAGCGCCGAGGCCGCCGATCGCTCCGGAGCCGAGCAGCCTCGAACCGACGACGGACCCACCCAGCGCGGTCCGGGCGGCTGCGATCAGGACCGAACGGCGACTGGACACCGTCCCATTGTCGCCGATGGATGAAGCCCGTGGGTCCTCGTGTCGGCGGGACGGACTGGTGGGTCGGTCAGGGTTCGCGGTCGTGGACGACGGCGTCGATCTGCGCCGCCATCGTGGGGAAGTGCGCCGTCATGTCCTTGAAGTCCCACCCCATCATGCACGCGAGCCGGCAGCGGGTCTTGGCGGTCACACGCGCATTGCGCTTCTCGCCCTTCACCAGCGCGGTCTCACCGAAGAACTCGCCGGGCCCGAGGCTGGCGACGTGCTCGAAGTCGCGGTGTACGTCGACCTCGCCGTCGAGCACGACGAAGAACTTGTAGGCGAAGTCGTCCTGCTTCGCGAGGCTGCTGCCGGCCACGATCTCGAACTCGACGAACAATTCGGCGTACGGGGCCAGTTCGTCGTCGGAGATCCCGTCGAACAGCGACAGTGTGCGGAGTGGATCGATCTGCATGTGCTTCCCCCTGTATCTGTCTCCCGGTGAGAATCCGATGGAGCCCCACGCCGAACGTACCACTCGGTCGGCGAGGGATCGACCGAGTGCACGAGCAACCGTCCGGTCAGATCTGCAGGCCGGTGGTCGCGCCTCCGTCGACGAGGATGTTGGTGCCGGTGACGAAGCTCGCTCGTTCGCTCACGAGGAATGCCACGACGTCGGCGACCTCCTCGGGCGTGCCGAGACGACGGAAGGGATTCTGCTTCACCGTGGCCTCCCACAGCTTGCCCCCGTCCTCGCGAGCCGTGTCCCACACGCCACCCGGGAAGATGATGTCGCCGGGCGAGACGACGTTGGCGCGGATGCCGCGGCGTGCCACCTCGAGCGCCACCGACTTGATCATGCTGACCGTCGCGGCCTTCACCGCTGCGTAGGCCACGATGCGTGGCGCACCCGTGCTCGCCGCCCGCGATCCGATGCAGACGATGTTTGCCCCGGCGTCGTCGTCCATGCGTGCGAGGGCGGCCCGGATCAGTTCGTCGGTGCGCACGAGGTCGACGTTGACCGATGCGACCCAGTCCGGTCCGGCCATGGCCGACACGTTCGACACGAGGACGTCCAGCCCGCCCATCTCGCTCGACGCCCACTCGACGAGTGCGGTCGGCTCGCCCTCGACGGCCATGTCGGTGACGCGATGGTGCACGTTTCCGAGCGCCGACAACTCCTCTGATGCGGTGGCGAGGTCGTCGCCGTTGCGAGCACAGATCGCCACGGTTGCTCCCTCGCGCAGCAGGACCTCCGCGATCCCGCGACCGATGCCCTTGCTCGCGCCGGTGACGATGATGCGCTTGCCCGTGAGTTCGAGATCCATGTTCGCAAAGGTACCGCTCGACGCGAACGCGGGTCCGGTGCACCAGCGGCACTTCGCGCGCCGGGATCCGTCCGCTGACCATGTGGTGTCCAACCATCTGGTGTCAGACACCGTTTGGTTGTCGAGCCGACCGGGCGGCCATCGGCGGTCACGTGGGTCGGCAGGCTCATCGGCGCTCGCACGTCGGCGACCGCGTGGCACGCGCTGGGCGGCTCGGTCGATCACGGTGCGGGTCCACCACGGGTTCGGGCCACCACGGGTTCGGGCCACCTCGGGCTCAGTAGGGTCGGGGGATGGTGAGGTCGTGCGTGGTGATCGGATCCGGTCGGGCAGGCGGGTCGTTCCATGCAGCGCTGTCCGAAGT
>JBBSOH010000169.1:0-8355 GCA_038259945.1 Acidimicrobiales bacterium | reverse complement strand
CTCCTCGGCGAGCGAACCGTTCTCGGCACGCTGGGCACCGACGACGTCCGAATCGGCGGTTTCGCTGAGGAGTCGGCCGCTCACGCCTGCTCCGATGACCGCAGCGCGCAGGTCGTCACCGGTGAGCAGATCGCGCCGCGAGCTGCGGCCGGTCGTGGACCGGAGCTTCGCCAACAGCGGCGACGCGATGAAGATCGAGGAGTAGATGCCCGAGATCATGCCCACGAGCAACGCCAAGGCGAACTCACGAAGCGACACCGCGCCGAGGATCCCCGATCCGATCAGCAGGAGCGATGCGACGGGGAGCAACGACGAGAAGCTGGTGTTGATCGATCGCATCAACACCTGGTTCATCGAGATGTTCACGATGTCGGGGTACGGCATCCGCACGCTCGCGTACTTGCCTTCGTTCTCCTGGACTCGGTCGAACACGACGATCGTGTCGTACAGCGAGTAGCCGAGGATCGTCAGGAAGGCGATGACCGTCGCAGGCGTGACCTCGAACTGGAACAGGCTGTAGATGCCGACGGCGAACAACACGTCGTTCACCATCGCGAGGATCGCCGACACGGCCATCCGCCACTCGAATCGGATCGAGATGAAGATGGCCACGATGATCAGGAAGATCACGAGGGCACGCAGCGCGGAGCGGGTGATGTCTGCACCCCATGACGAACTGGTGAACTCGAAGCTGAGGTCGTCGACCGTGGCACTCGACGCTTCAGCGAATCCCTGCGAGATCGCGTCAGCGGTGGCCTCGTCGACGACCTTGATCTGCACGGCGATCACGGATCGGCTGTCGGAGTCGCGTCGCTGGATCTTCGCGCCGCTGACCTCGACACCGTTGTCCGCGAGCACCTGCTCGGCTTCGTCGACACCGAACGTCGGCCCGGCGGGAACGTCCCACGCTTGTCCGCCCTCGAAGTCGAGACCGAGGCTGACGCCCTGACCGACGAGTGATCCGATCGTCACCAGCACGGTCACGATTGCCACGTAGAGGCCGATGCGGCGGTGGCCGTAGAAGTCGATGGCGGTCTGGCCGCGAAACAGCCGACCCAGGGCGCTCGGTGCGATCTGATCCGCTCGGCTCACTGCACGACCTCTTCCACTCTGGAACGACGACTCGTTCTGCAACCCGGTGCGATCTGGGTCGTGTTCGTGTCGAGCATCCGATGCATCACTGTGCGACCTCCAGCCCGAAGGCCCGTTTGCCCATCATGAACTTGCTCCGGGCCAGCAAGAGCACCGCCGGCCGCGTGAAGAAGTAGCACACGAACAGGTCGCACAGCGTCGTGATCCCGAGGAACAGAGCGAAGCCGCGCACCGAGCCGACGCTCAGCCAGAACAGGATCGCCGCACCGATCACGGAGACGAGGTCTGCCGACCAGATCGTCCGCCAGGTCATCTTGAAACTGCGCGGTGCTGCGTTCTTCAGCGTGCGCCCGTTGCGGATCTCGTCCTTCATGCGTTCGAAGAACACGATGTAACTGTCCACTGTGACGCCGACGGCCACGATGATGCCGGTCACGCCTGCGAGGCTCAGCGAATAGTTCGTCGCCCCCGAGACGAAAGCCGCCACGCTGAACACCGTGAGCGACCAGACCGCCATGCCGCCGAGGATCACCAGAGCGATCCACCGGTAGTAGGCGAGGAGGAAGGTCAGCACGATCGCCACACCGATGAGGCCGGCGATGACGGATGCCCGCAGCGACTCCTGACCTGCGGCGGGCGAGATGGTCTCGGAATCCTGTGCGACCATCTCGACCGGGAACGCACCACGGTTCAAGATGTTCGCGAGGTCCTCGGCTTCGCTCTGGCTGAACCGGCCGGTGATCGAGACGGTGTCGCTGAAGCTCGGAGCGTTGACCTGCGGCGCCGATTGGATCTCGTCGTCGAGCACGATCGCCAACTGACCATTGCCGCTCTGGTCCTGACGTGGGCAGGTGGGTGCTCCGTTGAAGCACTGGCTGGCGAGGTTGTTCCACGTTGCCTCGCCATCGCCGCCACGAAGCCCGACGACCACCGAGAACCCGAGTTGGTTGTCCACCACGGCGCTCTGGCGTTCGAACACCTCGCCGGTGCCCTGGGAGGGTCCGACGCACAGCGGCTGGCCGTCGCGGTCGAGCAGCAGTGAACTGCCGTTGGGGAACGTCGTCTCGGCGAAGTCGGGGGCGATCTCGTCGACCGGAGCGTCCAGGTCGGGATTGCCGACCTCGGTGGTGACCGGTTCGTCGGAGGTGACGGGTTCGTCGGAGGTCACGGGATCGTCGGAGGTGACCGGTTCGTCGGTCGTCACCGTGCGGTTCCGGCGGACGCCGACCGTGTCCTCGGGCGTGGATTCCTCCTGCGCCGGATCGACCTCGTCGGTGACCGGTTCGTCGGTGGCGGACTCGCCGGTCACGACCTCGTCCAGCAGATCGTCGACGGGGAGGAGTTCCGGCACGGTCTGTGGGACCTCGACGCCGAGCGTGGTGGGCGGCTGCGACGTGGGATCGCCGCCACCCAGCAGCGGATCGTCCTGGCATTCGGAGAAGGTGACGACGGGCCGGAGTTCCACGATGCCCGACACGTCGACGGCAGCGAGTGCCTCCTGCTGATCCTTCACGCCCGGAAGTTCGACGACGATCGTTGCGCCCTGCACGCGGACGTTCGGCTCGGCGATGCCGGTGCGCTCCAACTCGTCACGGATGAGGTCGCGCACGATCGTGAGGTCCTCGCCGCTTGCGTCTTCGGCGGGTTCCAGGATGACCGATGCGCCACCCTGCAGGTCGAGGCCCAGCTTGGGGGTGTTCGACGTGGCGAGGTTGCCGACGAACGAAATGATGACGACGAGCGTCGTCGCGATGAGCGACAACCAGAGTTTGCGACTCATGAGTCCCGATCAGTGACTTCGTCGGAGTTCTCGACGGCGTTCTCACCGAACGCCGGGGCTTCGACCTGGTCGCTCTCGGTGCTCGCATCGTCGGCGTCGGGCTTCTCGCTCTCGACGGCATCCGGATCGAGGCGACCCGAGATCCCACCGCGTGCGATGCGAACCTGGACGTCGTCGTCGATCTCCAGCCAGAACCGGGTCGGGCCGTCCTCGCCGGTGATCGTGCCGATGATGCCTGCGGTCGTGATGACTTCGTCACCGACACCGAGCGCCGACTGCAGCGACTGCTGCGCCTTGCGCTTCTTGCTGTTCGGCCGGATGATCAGGAAGTACATCGCGACCAGCATCAGGGGCAGCAGGAGGAACGAGAAGATGCTGCCGCCGTCGCTGGCATCGGAGGCCCCGGTGTCGGCGCCGGCAGCGGCGAGGAAAGTGAGAATCGTCATGGCGGTCGCAGATGCTATCCCCACACGTCCAGCACGTGGCGGCGCATCGACTCGAACGCCCCCGCCTCGATCGCCGTGCGCATCTTCGACATCAGGTCGATCGTCCAGGCGATGTTGTGGATCGACAGCAGTCGCGACGCCGTGGGTTCGCCGACCTGCAGGAGGTGGCGGATGTACCCGCGCGAGTGCCGTGCGCACACCTCGCACGGACATTCGGTGTCGAGCGGCTCGTCCATCCGGGCATTGCGGAGCGCCTTGGCCTGGAAGCGGCCGGTCGAAGTGAGCGCCGTGCCGTGCCGGCCGAGTCGGGTCTGCATCACACAGTCGAACTGGTCGACGCCGAGCGCCACGGCCTCGATCAGCGACGCCGGGTCACCCACACCCATCAGGTACC
The DNA here is from genome assembly GCA_038259945.1 of Acidimicrobiales bacterium. Taxonomy (GTDB): domain Bacteria; phylum Actinomycetota; class Acidimicrobiia; order Acidimicrobiales; family Ilumatobacteraceae; genus Ilumatobacter_A. The sequence continues at coordinate 4,643 of JBBSOH010000169.1, read as the reverse complement.
GGGGCCGATCCGTCGGCAGGTGTTCGAGGGCAGCGGCGAGTGCCGGCAGCATCTGTTCGCGGGTCTCGCCGACCGAGAGGCCGCCGATCCCGTACCCGTCGAAGCCGATCTCGGCGATCCGCTGCGCACTCTCGGCGCGCATCGTCTCGGAGATCCCCCCCTGGACGATGCCGAACAGCGCCTGCCCTTGGCGGGTGTGCGCCGCCTTGGCCCGCGCCGCCCAGGCGTGAGTCCGTTCCAGCGCTGTCCGCACGACATCGGGGGTACTCGGCAGTGGTGGACACTGATCGAGCACCATCTGGATGTCGGCTCCCAGTTCCTGCTGCACCCGCACCGCGTCCTCGGGCGTGAACCGCACGCTCGACCCGTCATACGTGCTCTTGAACGTGACCCCGTCGTCGTCGACCTTCGGGTCGAGCGAGAAGACCTGGAATCCGCCCGAATCTGTGAGTGTGAGCCCACCCCAGCCGGCGAACTTCCCGAGGCCTCCGAACGACTCGATCAACTCCGACCCTGGCCGCAACATCAGGTGATACGTGTTGCCGAGCACGATCTGCGCTCCCAGGCGCTCGTAGTCCGCTGCGCTCAGGTACTTGATGGCTCCGCGGGTTCCGACGGGCATGAACAGCGGTGTCGTGTACGACCCGTTGGCCGTCGTGGCGGTCCCCGCACGGGCCGCACCGTCTTGGGCATCGAGTCGAAACTTCACGGGGTGCACGGCGCCCGAGGGTAACCAGGGACGCTCGACACCGACTGGATCAGCTGTCTGACGTGGCGTTATACTCGATGTATGACAATCATGCTGAGCTTTCGGGTCGACGACGCTCTGGCCCGACAACTCGATCGCGAAGCCGACCTCGACGACACGAGTCGCAGCGCGATCCTCGCTGCCGCACTTCGAGCCGAGCTGTATCGGCGGGCCTGCGAACGAGACGCCGCGATCTACGATCTGCATCCACTCTCCGATGACGAACTCGTCGCTCCGACCGCGCAGTCATGGTCGGATGCTCCGGAAGAATCGTCGTGGTGAGCCCGGTACCTGAGATGATGCGAGGCGACGTCTGGTGGGCCGACACAGGCCGGGGCGCTGACCGCCCCGTGCTCGTGCTGACGCGAGACCCCGTCGCCGGTCGCATCGGCGCCGTCGTGGTGGCATCGCTCACGACCACGATCAGGGGGTTGCAGTCCGAGTTGCTCGTCGGGCTCGACGATGGCCTCGACCAGGACTGCGTTGTCAGCTTCGACAACATCAACACGTTGCCCAGGTCTGCGTTCCGACGTCGGGTCACCAAGCTGTCAGCGGCGAAGATGGTCGGCGCCTGCGAGCGACTCGATGCAGCGCTCGGGTGTATCGCCAGACGTTGACGGTGGATGTACGACCGTGCAGGTCGCTCGACCGGCTCGTCGCGGGACGAAGCCGCCCACGTCGAGTGCGAAATGCGCCTCGGCGCTCGCTGCGAGAAGCGGCCCGTCACCCGGCGACGCGGGTGAGGAGCATCGCGTCGCCGAAGGAGAGGAACCGGTAGTCGGCGGCGAGCGCTTCGTCGTACAGCTCGCGCCAGCGCCGCCCGACGAATGCGTCGATCATCATCAGCAACGTGGTCTTGGGGAGGTGGAAGTTCGTCATCAGCACATCGACCACCTGCCAGTCGAAGCCGCCGCCCGCAGCGTCACGGTGGATGAAGATGTCGGTACGTCCCGCCAGTTCGCCTCGAGCGGCGGCCGACTCGAGTGCCCGCACGGCCGTGGTCCCCACCGCGACCACCCGTCCTCCGGCCTCACGAGTGGAACGGCACGCTTCCCAGGTGTCCTCGGGAACCCGGTAGCGCTCGGTGTGCATCGGGTGGTCGAGCGGATCCTCCGTACTGATCGGCTGGAACGTGTCGAGTCCGACGACGAGTTCGACCGTGGCCGTGCGGACCCCGGCGGCGGCCAGTCGCTCGAACACCGCGTCGGTGAGGTGCAGACCTGCAGTGGGCGCAGCAGCAGACCCCGGTTCGTTTGCGAAGACCGTCTGGTAGCGGTCCGGGTCGTCGAGTCGGGTGCCGATGTAGGGCGGCAGCGGCATCTCGCCGTGGCGGTCCAGGATCGCGAGCGGGTCGCCCACGGCGATGATCTCGACCTCGAACGTGTCGCCTGCCGCCGTTCTGGGCCCCATCCGCACGACAGCCACACCGTCCTGGGTCAGGATGTCACCGACCCGAAGCTTGGCGCCCGGGCGGGCCAGCGCTTCCCATCGGCGTCGGCTGTCGTCGAGCGCGTCGAGCAGGAGCACCTCGGCTGCTCCCCCGGTCGGTCGTTGCAGGCGGATGCGCGCCGGGATCACCCTCGTCTCGTTGAGCACGAGCAGATCGCCGGCGCGGAGCAGGTCGGGAAGGTCGGCGACATGGCGGTGCTCGACACCGTCGCCTCGATCGACGAGGAGTCGCGCAGAGTCACGCGGCTCGATCGGGACCTGAGCGATGTGTCGTTCGGGGAGGTGGTAGTCGAAATCGCTGAGCAGCATGGTCGCCGAGTGGCACGATCAGTCGATGAAGAAGCTCTGGACGATCTGATCACGCACGTCGATGTCGGCGGCCGGGCGCACGATGGCGAGGAGGAAGAACAGGTCGCCGTCGGAGTTCCGACCGCCGATCAGGTGTGTCACGGTCGCAGGATCACCGCACGACAGCACGTGCTCGGTCCCGGTGTAGACGCCGTCGCTGTAGTCCGACGTCTCGGTGATCGTGCACCCGTCGGTCTCTGCGATTCCGAGGGTCGTCGCCAAGCCGTCCATCCACGAATCGGGTGTGGCTGCGGCACCCGTGAGCAGGATCATCCCGACCTGGGTGTAGCCGGCGAGGAAACCCGGGAGGTCGGGGGCGGCCGACAGCTGGCGGAGTTCGCCCTGCGGTGCGCCGTCGGTCTGCAGCCATCCGGCGGGGACATTCGCACGCACCTCGCCCGAGTCGTCGACGATCGGGATGTACCCGTCGGGCGCGTCGCTCGACCCAGGCGTCGGAACCGGTGCCACCGTGGTCTCCGGTGCCGGAGCGGTGGTCGCGACCTCGGGAGGCACGGTCGTGGTCGTCGTGGACGTGGTGGCGGCTTCCACGACGGTCGTCGCCGATGTCATCTCTGGAACGTCGCCGGGAACCGGCGTGGTGGATTCGACGACGGCCGATTCGACTTCCGACGCCGTGACGACGACACCGGCCTGTCCGCTCTCGCCGGCGGATTCTGTTTCGTCGTCGTCGCTCCCACCACCGCACGCTGCGAGCAGCAACGTCACGGTCAGTGCCACGACGGCCCGACGGCGGGTCCCGGATCCGGAGTTCATGCCCCGACTGTAGCGATCCTCCGGATCGTCAGCGATCGAAGAGGCGTGGTTCACCCGACGGGCCAGCCATGCCGAGATGCTCGTAGGAGGCAGCGAGGGCGACGCGCCCCCGTGGCGTGCGGGCGATCATGCCTTGAGTGATGAGGAACGGCTCGTACACGTCCTCCACCGTCTCGGGCTGCTCACCGACGCTGAGGGCCAGCGTCGACAACCCCACCGGGCCTCCCCCGAACTGCGTACACAGGTTCTTCAGGATCGCCCGGTCGACCTTGTCGAGTCCGAGGTGGTCGACACCGAACAGCGCCAGCCCGTCGCTGGCCACGTCGGCGGTGATCGCTCCATCGGCGCGGACCTCGGCGAAGTCGCGCACACGCCGCAGCAGTCGGTTGGCGATGCGCGGCGTGCCCCGGGAGCGGCGAGCGATCTGCTGAGCACCGTCGGTGTCGATCTCGATGTCGAAGATGCCGGCGGCACGGACGACGATCTGGCGCAGTTCATCGGTGTCGTAGTAGTCGAGGCGGGCGACGAGGCCGAAGCGGTCGCGGAGCGGACCGGTGATCATGCCGGTGCGGGTGGTGGCGCCGACCAGCGTGAACGGCGGCATCGTCAGGCGGATGCTCGACGCCGCTGGCCCCTTGCCGACCACGATGTCGAGCTGGAAGTCCTCCATGGCCGGGTAGAGGATCTCCTCGACCGAACGCGACAGCCGGTGGATCTCGTCGATGAACAGCACGTCGCCGTCCTCGAGCTTGGTGAGGATGGCGGCGAGGTCTCCCGCCCGTTCGAGGGCGGGGCCGGACGTGACGTGCAGTTGCACGTCCATCTCGGTGGCGATGATGCCCGCGAGTGTGGTCTTGCCGAGTCCGGGCGGCCCGGCGAACAGCAGGTGGTCGACCGACTGTTCGCGCTTGCGTGCCGCCTCCATGACGATCTGCAGGTGTTCCTTGAGTTCGCGCTGGCCGATGAACTCGTCGAGCGCTTGAGGACGGATGCCCGACTCGGCGTCGAGCACGGCCGACGCCGTGATGTCGTCGGACTCGCCGTCGGTGTCGCGGATGTTCGGATCGAGGAACTCCTCACGCACGCTTGGCCCCCAGGGACTTCAGTGCGTCACGCAGCAGGGTGGCGCTCGACGCATCGCTCGGAAGGTCGCGCAGGACGTCGCGGATCTCGTCGGTTCCGTAGCCGAGCCCGGCGAGTGCTTCACGGACCTCGGCGACCGCAGACCCACCGGATGCCGTGGCGCCCGAATCGAGCATCGGGAGCGACAGCCGGTCCCGGAGTTCGACCATCATCCGCTCGGCGGTCTTCTTGCCGATCCCCG
>JBBSOH010000168.1:0-8497 GCA_038259945.1 Acidimicrobiales bacterium | reverse complement strand
GCCAAGGTACGTCTCGGCGCCCGAACCATCCTCGCCGAGACTCTCACTGAACAGTTCCACGACCTCGACCGTCCCTCCGACCTCCTCGGCCAACACGTCGGCCAGCGTGGACGACTGCGTGGTCTCACCGAAGATCGCAGGGACGCCATCGACCTCGATCAGATCGGCGAGTGCTTCGATGTCGGCGGCGGACGACTCGGCGCTCGTCGTGAGCGACGGGATGATCGCGCCGATCACGTCGAAGTCGTATCGGTCGGCGAAGTAGCCGAACACCTCGTGGTTGGTCACGAGAACGCGCCGTGCATCCGGAACCACGGCCAGCGTGTCCTGCATCGAGGCATCGAGGGCCCCGAGGTCGGCGAGGTAGCCGTCGAAGGACGTCGCCACGGCCTCGGCGTCCACCCCCGACAGGCCTGCGACGACGGGCTCGAGAGCGGCGACTGCCGTTGCGATTCGCGTCGGGTCCGTCCAGAGGTGGGGATCCTGGCCCCCGTCGTCGCCGTGGTCGTCGTCGCCGTGGTCGTCGTCGCCGTGGTCGTCGCTGTGCCCGTCCGCCGCTCCTGAATTCTCGTCGGAGTGGTCGTGGTCGCCGGTGAACTCGAGCAGTTCGATCTGGTCGGCGAAGGAGAACACCGCGGTTCCGGTGTCGGACACGTTCGCCACGATGTCGAGCATGCCCTGTTCGAATCCGGCCCCGTTGACGATCAGCAGGTCGGCGTTCTCCATCGACTCGGCCTGGCGGGCTGACGGCGCGAAGTCGTGCGGGTCCGATCCGAGGGGCATGATCACCTCGACGTCGGCTTGCTCACCCACTGCAGCGGAGACGACGTCGCCGAGGATGTTGGTCGTGACGACGATCCGAGGGCGGTCTGCGGTGGCCGAAGCGTCTTGGTCGGCGTTCGGGGTGGTCGCCGAATCCGATGCAGTGGATCCGCATGCCGTGGCTCCTGCCAGCAGGACGACGACGCTCACGACCCGACCCGAAGCTGCGATAGTATTGAGAACTCTTCCCATAGAGTGCAGGTTATGGGAATCATTCCAAGAACGGCAACCGGGTGAGCGGATCTCCTGACATCGAGACGACGAGTGAGGTCGCCGCTCGGGCGACCAGTTCGTCGTCGATCGTTTTCGCCGATGTGGTCGTCGACCGGGGACGGTCGACGGTGCTGGAGGTTCCGCACCTCGAGATCGGCGCCGGGTACACCGCACTGGTCGGCCCCAACGGTTCGGGGAAGTCGACGATGCTCCACGTCATCGCCGGCTTGCTCCGGCCGTCGCGGGGCAGTGTCGCGGTGCGGTCGGCCGGCGTTGTCGGCGCGGAGGTGGCCTATGTGCTGCAGTCCCAGCACGCGTCGGAACACCTGCTCGTGACCGCTCGCGAGGTCGTTCGACTCGCCCGCCCCCGCACGTTCCCGGGGAGTGGGAGCCGAGCGCACCGTGTCGTCGTGAACGACGTGATGGAGCGCCTCGGCATCCTCGACCTGGCGAATCGACACCTCGCGGACATGTCCGGCGGGCAACGTCAGCGGGTGTTCATCGCTCAGGGCCTCGCTCAGGAGGCAGACATCCTGTTGCTCGACGAACCCGTTGCGGGTCTGGATCTGGCCTCGGAGCAGACCATCAGGTCGGCAATCGACGACGAGAGAGCAGCCGGTCGCACGGTCGTGGTCGCGACGCACGATCTCGCCGAGGCGACCCGAGCCGATCATGTGGTGATGTTGAACGGGACCGTGGTGGCGTCGGGGCCGCCAGCCGAGGTGCTGCGACCCGAAAATCTTCGTCAGGCGTACCGAGGTCGCGTGCTCGACCTGGGCGACGGATCGATCGCGATCGACGACGACCATCACCACTGACCGAGGCACCACTGACCGAGGCACCACTGACCCAGGCACCACGGGCCGCGATCGATGGCGGTGCGACCGGGTGGGATGGGTCGGCGTGGACTCAGTCGGCGGTTGCGGTGCAATCGGCGCAGACGACGAAGACGTCGATCAGGTGGCTTGACGGAGTCGCGGCGGCGGCTTCTGCGACCTCGGTGAACGCACGGTCGAGGAGTCGCTCCAGTTCGTCGTCGAGCGTGAAGTCCTCGACCGTGCCGCACGTCTCGCAGATCAGGTGGTGGTGGTGCTCGGTCAGTTCCTCGGCGAGTTCGAAGTGCGCGTGGTCGGCGCCGTGGACGAGGCGGCGCACCACGCCGGCCTCCTGCATCAACGCCAGGTTGCGGTAGGCCGAACTCTGGGTGATCTCTCCGGAGAAAGCGAGGAGGTCGGGCAGCGTGACGGGTCCGCCGATGGCGCGCAGGGCCGCCACGATCGCGCGACGACCCGTCGTGTACCGCATGTCGTGTCGCTCCAGGCGGTCCGCCACGACCCGGTCCAGTTCGGTTGTGGGAGCCATGACCGAACGGAGTGTAGTCGTGACGTCCCGCTGCCCCGAAGGTTCGGCTCTCTCGTGACCTGACAACCCTCGATCTTTGGTTTAGGGTGAGACTTGTGGACGGGATCACGAAACCACGCGACGACAAGGACCTCCGATGACGACGAACACACCCCACACGCCGATCCGTCCGAAACGACGCCTGCCCTCGCTCGGTGGACCATGGAAGAAGGCGAGCCTGGGCGTCTCCCTGATCGCGATCTCGATGACGTCGTTGCCCACGACCGCTGCCGCGGTGCCACCGATGATCGAGGCGGGTCTGGACGGGGCCGACGATCTCCAACCCGGCGACATCGGGCCGCGGGTGACGGAGGTGCAGGAGGCGCTCGTGGCGGGAGGGGTGTTTCTCCCGGGAGGTGCCGACGGGGTCTTCGGACCAGCGACCACGAAGGCGATCGCGGACTTCCAGTCCTGGAACGGTCTCGAGCGCACCGGCGTGCTCGACGCTCAGACGATCAGGCGTCTCGACGTCGTCTCGAACGGTGCGAGGTCCAGCCGATCTGCGTCCAGCCGGGCCACGTCGTCCTCGACGGACACCAACGGGTCGAGCACGAGCGGATGGACGAGCTTGGAGCGGTTCCCGGTGCAGGGCAACTGCGCCTACGGCGACACCTGGAATGCAGCGCGCGGTGGAGGCCGCGTCCACGAGGGCGTCGACATCATCGCCGCCACCGGCAACCTGCTGTACGCGGTGGCCGACGGCACCATCACCACCCGGTACTGGGACCAGCCGGGCCGGATCTCGGGCAACGGGCTCAAGCTCACGGCGTCGGACGGCACGTACTTCCTCTACCTCCACCTGTCCGCGTTCGCTCCCGGCATCGAGCAGGGCACGAGGGTGCGGGCCGGCGATGTCATCGGATTCGTCGGCAACACCGGCAGCAGCGCCACCCCGCACCTGCACTTCGAGATCCACCCGGGCGGGGGCGGGGCGATCAACCCCTACCAGTACGTGCGCGCGATCGACGACTGCTCCGACACGCGAGCCCGGTATCAGTCGTCGTTCGGCTGATCCGGCCCGAGAGCCGGACCGGCCGACACCTCGGCCGTGTCGTCGTGGGCCACGCTGCCCAGGATCGCAGCAGCGAGCGCGGTGCTGATCGGCACGGAGGCGACCAGGCCGATCGAGCCGACGAGTGCACGCACGATCTCGACCGCCACCACCTCACGCGTCGCCACCGACGCCACCGACTGACCCGCCTCGCTGAACAGCAGCAGCAGGGGGAGCGCGGCGCCGGCATAGGCGAGGAACAGCGTGTTGACGGTGGAGGAGATGTGGTCACGGCCGATCCGGACCGCTCTGCGGTACAGGTCCGCCATGTCGGCATCGGGCCGGGCGCGCTTCAACTCCCACACGGCGGCGACCTGGGTGACGGTCACGTCGTCCAGCACGCCCAGCGAACCGATCACGACACCGGCCAGCAGCAGGCCCTGCGGGTTGATGTCGGTGCCCAGCGCACCGAGGAATCCGATCGACTCGTCGGCCAGGCCGGTGAGGTCGGAGAATCGGACGAACACCCAGGCCAGCAATGCTGTGATCGCCAGGCTCGCGATGGAGGACAGGAGTGCGGCGGCGGTCGCCAGGTTGAAGCCGTGGGCGAGGAACAGCGCGACGAACGCGATCACTCCTGCGGCGACCAGCGCGACGGCGACAGCGTTGGACCCGGCGAGGATGGCCGGCAACACGAAGGCGAGGATCACGAAGAGACTGGCTGCGAGTCCGGCCAGGGCACCCACTCCTCGCCATCGGCCCAGCACCACGATCGCCGCCACGAACAGCAACGTCAGCAGCAGAAGCGGCGTGGATCGTTCGAAGTCGTAGAAGAACACCTGCGTTGACCCGTCGCCGTTGTCGACGATGTCCACGAGGATCGAGTCGCCGTCGCGGATCGGGCTGTCGATCGATTGCTCGAAGGTGACCCGCTCCCCGTCGAGATCTCCCTCGGACACGACGATGTCGATCATTCGGCAACCCAGCAACGGGTCGTAGCTGCACGGCTCGACAGGAGCGGAGGTCACCTGCGCGCGGACCGGGTCGCCCTCCAGGCCGAGCGGGTCGACCCCGCCGTCCGACGAGCCCGGCCACAGGGCGACGAGCCCGATCAGCACCAGAACGGCGCACACGGCGACCGCTGCCCACATCGCCCGGCGGATCGACGGGCTGATCGGGATCGGCGCACCGTCGTGGGGAGGATGGGTTCCGTGGGAATGCATGACAGGGACCTCGCCGGAGCGTCGTCGCATCTGCGTCGGCGGCCGCGCTCCCGGATCGTACGAGATGCCTGCGCCGGTGTCCGCCACCTTCGTCAGTTCGCGCGGGCGGCTCCCGGGTAGAAGCGGCGGCGGGCCCAGAGCGAGACGTAGACGAGGGCGATCAGCACCGGCACCTCGATCAGCGGGCCGATCGTGCCGGCGAGCGCTTGACCGCTCGTGACGCCGAACACGGCGATGGCAACGGCGATGGCCAACTCGAAGTTGTTGCCCGCAGCGGTGAATGCAACCGATGCGTTGCGGTCGTAGGGAAGCCCGAGGCGGTAGCCCGCAGCGAACGACCCGAACCACATCAGCGCGAAGTAGATCAGGAGGGGCAGGGCCACCCGGGCGACGTCGACGGGGCGATCGGTGATCCGCTCACCCTGCAGGGCGAACAGTACGACGATCGTGAACAGCAGCCCGTAGAGGGCGACCGGCCCGATGCGGGGCAGGAAGCGCTCCTCGTACCAGACGGTGCCCTTGCGCCTCTCGCCGATCGTGCGGGTGAGGAAACCGGCGAGGAGTGGGACGCCGAGGAAGATCAGCACCGATCGGGCGATCTCCCAGATGCCGACATCGAGACGCTCGGTCTCGAACCCGAGCCAACCCGGCAACACCGTGAGGTAGAACCAGCCGAGCACCGAGTACATCACGATCTGGAACACCGAGTTGACCGCCACGAGCCCGGCTCCCAACTCGCGGTTTCCGCAGGCGAGGTCGTTCCAGATCAGCACCATCGCGATGCACCGGGCGAGGCCGACGATGATCAGCCCGGTCCGCAGTTCGGGCAGGTCGCCCAGGAACGTCCATGCGAGCGCGAACATCAGAGCCGGTCCGATGATCCAGTTCATCGCCAGCGACAGCCCGAGCGTGCGTCGATCACCGAGTTGCTCGCCCACCCGGCTGTAGCGCACCTTCGCCAGGACCGGGTACATCATCGCGAGCAGGCCGATCGCGATCGGGATCGACACGGTGCCGATGGTGATCTCGTCCAGCCAGTCGTCGAGGTCGGGCAGCACGCGGCCGATCCCGATCCCGAGCGCCATCGCCACGCCGATCCAGACCGGCAGGTACCGGTCGAGGGTCGAGAGTTTGGCGGCGACGGCCGGCTCGGGTGGGGCGGTCGTGGTGCCGGTCACGCTGTCTGCGGAGTCGGAGCGCAACACTGCGCGCCGCCATCCGCTCCTCCGTCGTCATCGGCCGCGGCGCCATGGACGGTGTTCTGCATCTGTTCGGCGTCGCCGGTCTTCACGTAGAACTCCCACGGAGCGCCGTCGGGGTCGTGGACCCATGTTTCGGTCTTGAACGCATAGCAGCACGTGGTGTCGTCGATGCCGGTCGTGGCGAGGCCGTCGCTCGACAGGCGGCCTTCGGCAGCTTCGACCTCCTCGCCCGTCTCCACCTCGACGCCGAGGTGGTTGAGCGTGCCCCCCGCTTCACCTTCGATCAGCACGAGCTTGAGCGGCGGCTCGGCGATGGCGAAGTTGGCGTAGCCCGGCTTGCGCTTGGCCGGTTCGGTGGCGAAGAGCTTCGAGTAGAACTCGACCGCCTCGTCGATGTTCGAGACGTTCAGTGCGAGCTGGATGCGTGACATGGCGGCTCCTTCGATGATGTGATGTTAGATTGATCGATGTCGATATGAGTACCGTACCAATAGATCGACAGATGTCAATATGAAAGGTCGGAACAGTTGCCGACACCGATGAAGGTCGACACGAAGGACACGGTGCAACGTGACGAGGTGCACGGTGACGAGGTGCAGACCGAGTGTTGCGCTCCGCTCACCGACGCGCCGATCGATGATTCCGTCGCCGCCGAACTGGCCCGTACCTACGCCGCCCTCGCCGACCCTGTCCGGCTGAAGATGTTGAGCCTCATCGCCGCGTCGGGGGAGGTGTGTTCGTGTGACTTCGTCGAGCCGCTCGCCAAGTCGCAACCGACCGTCAGCCACCACACCAAGATCCTCGCCGAGGCGGGTCTGATCGACGGCGACAAGCGCGGTCGGTGGGTGCACTGGCGGGTCAGGTCCGGCCGCGAAGACTTCGTCCGTCGAGTGCTCGGGGCCGGATCCGACTGATCAGGGGGTGTTCGGGAGGGCGATCAGGCGGTGCGCCGACGCCTCAGGAACGGGTCCTGCAGAGCGTCGGGCTGGTAGCCGGTGTCGCCGTCGGACAGCGTGGTCCCGGGAGGGACGATCTCGTCGATGCGGTCGAGGATGTCGGTGGACAGCTTCACGTCGGCGGCACCGATCTGGGATTCCAGGTGTTCCATCGTGCGCGGCCCGATGATCGGCGCAGTCACCGCCGGGTGCTGCATCACGAACGCGATTGCCAGGTGGATCAGCGACATCCCGGCCTCCTCGGCCAGCACAGCGAGGTCTTCGACGGCGTCGAGCTTGCGAGCGTTGGCGGGGTTCGACATGTCGAACATGTCGGGGCGGCGCTTCGAGCGGTTCGTCTCGGGCTGACCGTCGCCCTTGCGGACCTTGCCGCTCAGCCAGCCCCCGGCGAGCGGGCTCCACGGGATCACTCCCATGTCGTACTTCTCGGCGACCGGCAGCACGTCGGCTTCGATGCCGCGCACGAGCAGCGAGTACGGCGGTTGCTCGGTGACGAACCGGCCGAGGCCGCGCTTCTCGGAGATCCACTGCCCTTCGACCATGCGGTGCGCGGGGAACGTGGACGAGCCGAACGCACGGATCTTGCCCTGGGTCTGCAGGTCGGTCAGCGCCGAGATGGTCTCGTCGTCGTTGGTTCCCGTGTCGGGGCGATGCACCTGGTACAGATCGATCCAGTCGGTCTGGAGACGCTTCAGACTCTCCTCGACCTCCTTCACGATCCAGCGGCGCGAGTTGCCGCGGTGGTTCGGGTCACCTCCGGACTCGCCCATCTCGATGTCCATCGGACCGTGGAACTTGGTGGCCAGGATCACGTCGTCACGCTTGCCCCCGGCGAGCGCCTTGCCGACGATCGTCTCGGACTCGCCGCGCGAGTAGATGTCGGCGGTGTCGATGAAGTTGATGCCCTCGTCGAGGGCGCGGTGGATGATGCCGATCGAGGTGTCGTGGTCCCGTTCGCCCCACGCGCCGAACATCATCGCCCCGAGGCAGAGCGGGCTGACGATCATTCCGGTGTGGCCGAGGTTGCGATGTTCCATGGGTCGAAGCTACCCCGACACCTCCGAGGCCGATTCCACCGATCAGCCGATCAGACGATGAGCCCACAGATGAGGACCACGCAATCTGCGGCCTTCGTGCTTCTGGGTCGCTGAGATCACGGATCCCGCGCTGTCGGAGACCCAGAAGTGCGACGAGCCCGATCGGCAAGGCCGAGGTCGGGTCCGACAACTGGTCGGGCGGGCCGATCATCGGCAGGAACGTGTACGAAGCGTCGTATGTGGAGACAATGGGGCCATGTCCTCCCGCGAGATCCGTGAACCCGAAGCGTCCGATGTGGAGGTGTCCGAACCCGAGACGTCGGCAACGGGGCTCCCGGCGATCGCGTCGACGATGAAACGCTCGATCACTCAGATGGGCGTGCGCCGCACGATCCGGACCCTCGCAGTGATCAACCAGCCGTCGGGCTTCGACTGTCCCGGGTGTGCCTGGCCCGAAGCCGACCCGTCCGAACGAAAGCACATCGAGTTCTGCGAGAGCGGAGCGAAGGCCGTTGCGGAGGAAGCGACCACGGACCGTGTGGACCGCGAGTTCTTCGCCAGCCACGACCTCGAAGATCTGCGGACACGATCCGACTTCTGGCTCGGACGAGTCGGCCGCCTCACCGAACCGATGATCAAGCAACCGGGCGGT
>JBBSOH010000167.1:0-8510 GCA_038259945.1 Acidimicrobiales bacterium | reverse complement strand
TTCGTTCGGCGGGTACGGGACGTCGGTGCCACCGAACCATGTCGACCCGTCGGGCGACAACGAACCGCTCGCCGACTGGCCACCAGGACCCGACACGGAGAACCGCGCCGACACGCTCGACTCGTCGGAGATCCCGGCCGACGCCGAGATGCCGACGCTCGTGCCCCCGGTGGGGGCCTGATTGCAGAACCCCGACGCCACCGGCCGGACGATCACGGGCGACCGATCGACCTGCGCGCTCATGACGACGGTCGCACCCGATCCGTCGCTCCCCGAGATCGTGAAACTGCCGCTCGGCCCGGATCCCTCGGCCAGTCCGCTGCGATCGATCGAGGCGGTGATCGCAGCCGACTCGCCACCGTTCAAGGTGCCGGACTGCGGCGACACGGCGAACGGCCCGGTGATGCCGCTGACGGAGTAGGTCACTGGCAACTGGCCGGGGTTGGAGAGCGAGATCGACCCGGACGAGGCGCCCGAACCGCTGCCGAGCGCGATCGACGTGCTCCCGAACTCCAGTCGACCTGACGTGGGTGCGACGGTGGTCGGGGCGGGTGTCACCGGAACCGGTGCCGGGGTCACGGGCGGGGTCACCGGAGTTGCGGGTGGAGTTGCGGGCGGTGTGGTGGGTGTCGGTCTCGGTGTCGGTGGCGCAGATGGTGGCCTCACGGTCGGAGTGGGGACGGGGGGCGTCGTCGCCTCGGCGCTCGTGGGTGGAACGGTGGTGGCGAGTTCTTCGATCGGGGGGAGGGTGGTGTCGGATGTGATGACCGGGATCGCGGTGGTCAGCGGGACGGCGTCGTTCGTTGCTCCTCTCGTGGTCGACGGCGCGATCGTCGTCGACGACGTGGTGCTCGTCGTCGAGTCGACCGACTGGGCTGCGTCCGACGTGGCGACGAAGGCTTCGTCGCGGACCGCATCGCCGTCACCGCCATCGATCAGTGCCACCCCGGTGCCGGCTGCGAGCAGGATGAGGCAGGCGGCGGCAGTCGGTGCAACCCAGGCCGCAACGCGACGAGCGGTTCGCACGATCTGGGGGAATCCGTCGGTGGCGGTGAACGCATACGGCGTGGACGGCGCAGGCGTCGATGCCGCGGCACCGGCCAGGATCCGGTCGCGGAGCGCGGCGGGAGCCGCATAGACGGGGGCGGACGCGAACAATGCGAGAGGAGCGACCTTGCTGCGGCGTGTGTCGCACACCTCGCACGCCTCGACGTGACGCGCGACTCGCTTGCGCACCAGCACGGTGAACTCGCCGTCCCACTTCGCGAGCAACCGGTCGAGGTCGTCACATTCCTGACGCCCGGCCCTGGCCACGACGCACGCCGTGAGGCTCCGTTCGACGCGGTCGCGCATGCGGTGAACCAAGGTGTAGCTCTGGTTGGTGGTGACGCCGAGGGCGTCGGCGAGGTCCTGCCCGCCGAGCCCTTGACGAACCGACAATTCCAGAACCAGTTGGTCACGCTCGTCCAAGCCCCGAGCTGCGTTGCGGACGAGTTCAGCGAGGTCCTCGCCTGCGGCCGACTCCGTCACGTCGACGCCCGGGTCGAGGTGGCGTTCGTCAGCCATGTCGTATCCGTCGTCCGAGCCGGAGAAGTCGGTGGCGATCGTGCGGCGCCGCTTCTTGGTGCGTCGGTACACCTCGTTGCGCAGGATTGCGAACAGCCACGGTTTCAGGCGGTCGGGGTCGCGCAACTGGCCCAACCGTTCGGCGGCGATCAGGATCACGTCGTGGAGTACGTCGGCGGCCTCGCTGCGGTCGTTGAGCATCGCTGCAGCGGTGTCGTGCAGCGAATCGGAGTAGCGGTCGTAGATCCCGGCGAGCGCGCTGGGGTCCCCGGCCAGGTGGCCGGCGACCAGTGCTGCGTCGCTCGAATGCTTCGTCATGGGACATGGGGGCCTCCTCCTCACCTGTCCAGAGCGGTGAGTGGAGGCGATCTCGCGGTTTTCGCGAAATTTTGGGAGGACCTCGCTGGTGGGCGGCCGTCAGGCCCAGCTGATGATCATCGTAATTCCCAGCGGGGCACCGGGTGTGACGACTTTCGGACGGATGGTCGGAGCGTCGGGTGGTCCGGTCTGGGGTTCGACGCAGGTGGCGTGCTCGGGCCGGTCGTAGACCACCCAGTGGTCGACCGGCGACGAGACGGTCACGGTCGACGCGACCGGCCGGTCGTAGCGGAGTCGAATCGGATGTTGGTTGACGAAGCAGTCGTCCCACGGCCCCGGTGGTGGAGGAACGAGCCGACCGGTGGGAAGGCCGGCGGCATCCTGCTCGTACATTGCGACGGGCTCGAATTCGAGTCGGTCCGGCTTCGCGAACCACGGGTGCCATCCGATCGACGCGGGAAACGCCGTGCCGGTGGCGGTGACACTCATCGCCAGCGCGACGTGGTCGGATGCGAGCGTGATGACCTGGTCGGCCCGTCCGGCGAACGGCCACCCGAGCGAGCCGTGCCCGAGCGGATCGACGAGTTCGCACGACATGGCGACGCTGGACCCGTCGGCCGAGTCCACGTTCCACGCACGGGCGAACGTCGTGCCGTGGATCGCATGACGATCGTGATCCTCGATGGGAAGCTCGCCGAGCGTGGCCGGAATCGGTGGGGTCAAGGTGCCGCCACCTGCCCCGTCGCCGTCCTGATGGTTGAGGTCGAGGGCGACCGACGCCCCCAGGAAATCGAAACGGCCGTTGCGGATGCGGCCGGCCCACGGCGCCATCGGGAACGAGCCCCAGTGGGTGGAGCGAGGGTCGTCGTCGTCGGTCTCGGCGAGCAGGTCGACACCCGCCACGGTGATCTGGCGGATCCGGCCCCCGGCAGCGGGCACCACGACCATGCGTGCGTCGCCGGCGCTGAGTTCGACGTCGCGAGTCATCGCTGTCACTGTACGGATTCCCCTGTCCCGACGGTGGAGCGGGAGCGAGCGGGTCGAGCCGAGGCCGAGGTGCGACGATGGGATGATGCGAGCAGTCGTGCAGCGGGTGAAGCGGGCCGAGGTCGTGAGTCGGTCGGGGCCCGACGGGGAGTACGTCTCCGTCGGTCGGATCGGCCCGGGTGCGTGCGTCCTGATCGGAGTGACCCACGACGACGGGGAGGCGGAGGCGGATGCGCTGGCGCGCAAGCTGGCCGGGTTGCGGATCTTCGCCGACCGCGACGGCGTGATGAATCTGGGTGCCGCCGACGTGGACGCCGAATTCCTCGTGGTCAGTCAGTTCACGCTCTACGGCGACACGACCAAGGGTCGCCGCCCGAGTTGGGTGGCGGCCGCTCGTCCGGAGCACGCCGAACCGCTCGTGGATCGGGTGGTCGACGGACTGCGGACGACCGGGCTGCGAGTCGAGACGGGGCGGTTCCGCACCGACATGCAGGTCGACCTCGTCAACGACGGTCCGGTGACCCTGATCGTCGAGACCTGACGTCCATCGCGAGCAGCCCGATCATCGCGATGAGGAGAGCGAAGATG
This sequence comes from Acidimicrobiales bacterium, assembly GCA_038259945.1. Lineage (GTDB taxonomy): Bacteria > Actinomycetota > Acidimicrobiia > Acidimicrobiales > Ilumatobacteraceae > Ilumatobacter_A. The sequence goes on along the minus strand of JBBSOH010000167.1, from coordinate 5,051 downwards.
AACGGACGGTCGCCGAGCGTGACGTACCAGGTCGATCCGTCGCGCAGCGGGACGTCGCGGGTGATCACCGCCTGTTCACGTTGGCCCGTGCGGTCGAGGACTTCACGGTCGGGTGACACGAACGCGCTGAACCCGGTCGGCGAGGCCTGCACGACCCATCGGCCGGTCTCGATCGCACGCAGGCGGCTCGACGCAACCTGTTGGGTCTGCACGATCGTGCCCGTGTAGCTCGCCCCGTTCGTCGGGTTGACGACGACACCGGCGCCCAGAGCGACACCTTCTCGGGCGCGGCCCCCGAAGAACACCTCCCAGGAGATCACCGTCGCCAACCGCTGGCCGTCGGGCAGGTCCAGCACGGCCGGGGTCGTTCCGGCGATGGCACTGCCGACCTGGTCGACCGCCGAGGAGAAGCGTTCGATCACCGAGCGCAACGGTACGTACTCGCCGAAGGGCACGCGACGCACCTTGTCGTACCGGCTGAAGATCTCACCATCGGGAGTGACCACGACGTGCGCGTTGGTGTAGCGGCGCTTGCCGTCGACGCGCACGTCTTCGGTCAGCCCGACGGCGATCGGCACGCCGAGTCGATCGGCTTCGGCGACGATCATGGCAGCCTCTTGCGACGTCTCGAAGTTCTCGACGTCGATCGTGTTCTCGGGCCAGAAGACGAGGTCGAGGTCGGGATCGGCTTCGATGGTCCGAGTGGCGTCGAGGTGTCGCTCGGTGACCACGATCGACGGCACGTCGAGCGCCCGCGTGCCCTGCTCTCCGCCACCCTGGACCACGGCGATGCGCAGGGTCTCGCCGGTGTCGGACCCTTGCGGAGCGACGGCGGCGACGGCGAGGGTCGCCACGGCGAGACAGAGTGCGAGGGTGGCGACTCTGCCTGTATCGCCTGCGTTCTCGGGTTCGTCCACCGGGATGTCGGCGGCCGACACCTTCATCTGCCGAAGGGCGTCGCGCACTCCGGGAACGATGGCGAAGCCCAGTTGGAACGTGAGCCAGGTGAGGAGGATCACGCCGCCGACCCGGACGACGCCGACCAACGGGCCACCGACCTGACTCATCCCGAGCGTTGCCAGTGGGACCCCGCCGAACGGGAACGAGAAGCGCAGCGCCTCCACCAGCGTGTGCGCGACCGGACGGGCGAGCACCGACCAACGGCCGCTGCTCCCGAACGTCGTGCCGATCGCGGCGGCGAACGCGTGGAAGCCGGCGAAGACCGCGGCGGCCACGATGTAGCCGGGGCCGGTGAGTTGGATCATCCAGCCCATTCCGAGGAACATCCAACCGGCTCCGAAGAGCCATCCTCTCCGCACCAGGGCGCCGCGGCTGGTCGTGTCGCGGAGCGTGAGGTCGAACAGTGCGATGCCGATCAGGGCAAGTGGCCAGAAGCCCCACGGTGGCAGGGAGAGAGCCACCAGCGCGCCCGAGCCGAGAGCGAGTGCCGGGCGGGAGACCCGACGGAGCAACGGAGTCGTCGCTCCCGCGCCAGTGCCCATGGCCTCGCCCTGGACGGGACTGTTCCCGACGGGGTCGTTCCCGACGGGGTCGTTCTCGACGGGTGGGGTCACGGTGACAGTTCTACCGCCCCGCCGGCGGTCGGCATCGGGCCGCCCGATTCCCTTCGAGCCGTGCGGACGGAACCGGGGGGCGAAACCGGCACCCGCTGACGAGTTCAGGCGGCGAGTTCGAGGTGCACGACGATGCGTTGGCGCGACGAACCGGGCGGGTGACAGGCGAACAGGGTGGCCGTGGCAGTGTCGGTCGGGTCGACGATCCAGATCGCATCGGGGTTCACGATCTCGGTGCCCGTGACCGTGTACTCGATCTCGCCGGCATCGGTCGTGAACATCACAACGTCCCCCGCCACGAGTTGGTCGATGTTGCGGAACGGGCCGCCGTGGCTGGTGCGGTGAGCGGCGACCACGACGTTGCCGACATCGCCGGGCATCGCCGTGCCGGGCCAGTGGCCGGGACCGTTGTCGAGTGTGGTGAGGCGGATGCCTTCGAGCAGTGGCTCGTTCACGCCGAGCGAGGGGATCGAGATGCCACCGAGTTGCACCTGATCCTCGAACCCTCGCGGATCCGCTGGCGGAGCGATGGGCTGGGTGGGCTGCGCGGGGAGCGTGTCCTCGTTGATGACCGGCGCAATGGTGGTCGGTGCGGGGATCGTCGTGGCATCGGGCGCTGTCGACGCGGGAGCAGTGGCAGCCGTCGTGGTCGCCGGCGCGACGGTCGCCGGCGCGACGGTCGTCGCCGAGGTTGCAACCTCGACGGTCACGCCTGACGACGTGAACACGTCGGCCGCAATCGTGGTGGTGGTGGTGGTCGTGGCCGCCTCGCCCGTTCGCACCGCGTCGTCGCCGGAACCGACGAGGAACGTGACTCCGCCGATGGCGGAGAGTGCGAAGATGGCGGGGAGGCCCACGGCCAGCATCCGCGACCGTGATGGTGAAACGTCGCTGGACGCGACCGGACGGCGCTGCGGCTCGTTCGGCATCGGGACGTCCATCCCGAATCAGTGTGGCAGAGGAGCGAGGTCGTTCACGACGCGTTCCGCAATTGTTCTGCCACTGCGGACGCACGCCGGGATGCCGATCCCGTCGTAGCTGGAACCGGCGACCGCGATGCCGGCCGGCAGTGTTGTGCGTACGGCCTCGACCCAGCGGCGGTGGTGAGGCCGGTACTGGGCGAAGGCTCCGGGCCACCGACTGACACGCACCTCCGTCGGCGAGAACCGGACGCCGAGGTGCAGATGCAGATCGTCGATCACCCGGTCGACGAGTTCGTCGTCGGAGAGGTGCAGGACCGGTGCGCCGTCGCGACCGAGGGAGACCCGCAGGATCTGGCCACCGCCGGGCGGTTGCCAGTGCGCCCACTTCTGACTGGCGAAGGACACGGCCGTGACCGACCGTTGGACCGGTTTGGGAACGAGATAGCCGCTGCGACCTGCGAGGCGATCGGGCCATTCCGAGCCGTCGATGTGCAGCGAGAGGAGTGCCACGTCGGAGGTCTCGGCCTGTGACAGTGCGTCGACGGTGTCGGGTGCGACGGCACCGAGCACGCTGAGTGCGGCCGCCGCAGGAGTCGCCACGATGACCTCGTCGAACCGCTCGCCGTCGACGAGCCATCCCGAGGCATCCGCACCCGATTCGACCTCGACGTGCCGACCGGTGCGTATCTCGACGCCCTTCGAGCGGGCGGACGCGACGGTGGAGGCCGTGAGTCGCTGCATCCCGGCGGCGGGTGTTGCGAAGATCGGGGCGGCGGCCGCGCTGGCCGTCCCCTTCGACGCCGTCCGGCGGGCGGCCATCAACAGGCTGCGGCTCGAGGTGAGCGCAGCCAACTGCGGCATCTCGGCGAGGCTGAAGTGGTCGGTATCGGTTGCGTAGATGCTGCCGACGAGGGCATCAACGAGTCGCTCGTGCACCTCGTCACCGAACCTCGCCCTGACGAACTCGCCGATCGAGTCGGGGTCGGTCGACGTGCGGGGGAGGAGTGGTTCGAGTGCGGCCCGGGCCTTGCCCCGCCACGACAGCAGTGAGGAGCGAGCGAGTGAGAGCGGATTACCGGGCACGCCGAGCACGAGTCCTTCAGGGATGTCGTGCATGCTGTCGTACCAGACCGCTGCACCGACGCGTTCGGGGTGGACGAGTTCATCGGCCAGTCCGACCTGGGCGGCGAGCGCAGTCGCGTCGGGCACGCGGGCGAGGAACGCGTCGGGCCCGCAATCGACGTGGTCGAGTCCGGCGAACGGGGTGGTCAGGCTCCGACCTCCCACATCGTGTTCGGCCTCGAAGAGCACGACATGGTCGAGCATTCCATCGGTGAGTCGCAGGCCGAGGTGGTGCGCTGCCGCGGCGCCCGTGATTCCCCCGCCGATCACGGCGACCCGGCGTGCGCGTCGTGTCTGCGCTGACGTCGTGGCGTTGCGATCGTCCGGTGCGGTCATCAGGGTCTCAGGGTACGCAGCGCCTACGGTGGTGCACGCAGCCTCGCCCGACCTGACCGGCGCCGACATCAAGACCGACGTCGTCGCCGCCTGATTCGTCTCTACCCCACAGTCTCGTCGGATCGTGGGCGGATTGCGTCACGATCCGACTAGATCCATCGATCGCCAGTGTCGCCAGAACCGAGTTGTCGCAGTTCTCGTCCTGCCCCGTGTCGATGTAGAAGCCTTGGTCCGTCGAGTCGTCGACTTCAACCGCCGCAGTGTCGATGGCAGGGTTGAAGTCGTTGCAGTCGCGCGTGTTCGTGACATAGCCAGCGGGTGCCGTCGTAGCCAGCCGAAGATCGCCCACGCTGATGAATGCATTCCCTTCGCTGTCTCCGTTGCGGTCGGGGTAGTAGAGCTGCTGTGTCGGAGCTGCGCACCCGGCCGGGCCTGCGGGTCCATCCGGACCGGCTGCACCGCTCGCACTGCCGGAGACGTCGTAGCCGAGCACGTCGACGAGAAGGTGCGTCGTCCCGGTGAAGTTGGAGACGCTGAATGCACCCGTGGTCGAGAGTTGGATTGTGACGGCGTCGACCGTCACGTTCGTCTTCGGATCGGGGTTCAGATTCGATGTCGTGGGGAGCGTGGTTCCGGCGGGAAACACCGTGAGGTAGTTCCCGGCCGTGTCAGTACCGAACGATGTGACGACGAGTGACAACGCAGTCGCCGTGGACGGGATCGCGCAGTCGCCGTTCGTGCCGTGAGACGCCACGGTGATTGTCGTGTTCTCCCCGAGCTTGCCGGAGTTGGCGGCAAATTGCGCTTTCCTGCCGCGGCGTGGCGTGTGTCGACGAGTCGACACGGCGACGTCGGCACGAGGAGCGCCGGATCGCTGTTGGGCTGCGAATGTGAAGCCCACGGCCGTGGCGCCGACGCCGAGCGCGCTCGCAACGACGACGAGTGCAGCGGAGCGCCCCCATCGCCTGCGACGTGACGTGACGGCGTCGTGAATGATGTCCATGTTTTCTCCCCTTGGTCGTGGGTCGTCTCGATGACTGGCCCCATGGCGGCAGAGACGCGTTCGATCGGGCGACGTATCAATCGAGTGTCGGAG
>JBBSOH010000166.1:0-8526 GCA_038259945.1 Acidimicrobiales bacterium | reverse complement strand
GACCGAACATCTCGACGAGGATCACCGACCCGTCGGCCATGGCGATCGGGCCCTCGGGAAAGGCGAGACCGTCGGCGATCTCGATCAACTCCGGGGACAGCGTGACGGTGTCGGGCACAGGCTCCATCGACACAGCTTCGTCGTTGCGATCATGCCGATCGTGACCGGAGCGGATCGGTGCCAGCGCCTTCAGACCACCGTCGAACGGAATTTTGCCATCAGATGGGCGCCGGCCGTGACAGTTTCGTACTTCGGGCGTTCGCCCGGGGAGGTGATGCACTCGACGCGGGCGTCCCAGTCGGCGTTGTGGAAGAAGGGCATGGTGAGTCGCCGGCGAGCGTGCGCGCCCTCCGCCACCACGACGCGGTGCATCGTGGAACGCCACCGATCGTTGCTCCAGCGCTGCATCAGGTCTCCGAGATTCACGACCATGGCGCCGTCCGGCGCCACCACGTCGACCCACTCACCCGGCGACCGCTCCACCTGGAGGCCCGGTTCGGCGTCGAGTCGCAGGATCGTGAGCGTGCCGTAGTCGCTGTGCGCTCCGGCGCGGAGTCGTCCCGGTTCCGGGCGATGATCGAGGGCCGGGTAGTGCGCGAGTCGCAGAGCGGAACCGTGCCGCTCGATGAACGGTGCGAGTCCCCGGTCGCCGAGGCCGAGTGCCAGCGCGAAGGCGTCCATCAATGTCGCCGCCAGTTCGGCCATCGCTTCGTAGTACGCGGTCAGGATCGGTCGCAGTTCGGGCATCGCCGACGGCCACGGCGTTGGTGCCCACACGTCACGCTCGTCGACATCGACCATCTCGGACATCGGTCGAGGGGGGTCGCCGACCGGGCCGACGGTGTCCGTCTCCTTGAGGTCCGGTGCCGCCTCGCCGCCGAGCGAGCGGTTCAGCGCTTCGGCCGAGAACGGCGAGTAGCCGTAGGGAGCACTCGGCTCGACCTTCGCCGCGCTCATCCGCTCGTCGAGTGGCCGATCGAAGAAGTCGAGCGCGGCTCGATGCGCTGTCTCGATCGTGGTGTCCGGAACGCGGTGACCCGTGACGGAGAAGAATCCGATCTCACGGCAGGCGGCGTCGACATCGTCGGCGACCTCGCGCCGCCGCTCCGCGTCGCCGCCGACGAACCCGTGGAGATCGATGATCGGAACGGTCACGACGCCGACGCTACGACGACCGAGGCGATCGAACCGACTTCCGCCATGCCGAGAAACTCGACACGCTGCCGCCCGACGGTGGGCACAACCACGGCCACGGATGGCGCACGAGGCGGTCGTCGTGCTCCGTTGCCCGTGCGACGAGGTCGACATGGCCGGGGACAGGAGCATGGGTGACCGCGGCAACGCGTCGGCCGAGCGCCTCGACCGGGTCGCCGAGATGGAGTTCGACACTGCGGTGGTCGGCCATCTCGGACAGGGTCTCGGTGAGGAACACGAGCCGCTTGGCCGAGAGTTGCAGCCGCGTGAGCAAGGCACGGTCGAAGGTGAACACCACGGGCAGGTCGGGGTTCGCCGCCAGTGCCGGGTCGTCGTCGCCCAGCGACTCCGCTGTCAGCCAGACGACCTCGGGATCGCGATCACCCTCCACCTGCGTCGGCCCCACCAGGTCCGACGCCGACGGTGTGCGCGCTCCACTGCGCACGAACTCGGGATCGTCGGGCCAGTCCTGGATGGGGCACTGCTCGCGCAGCACGCAACCGGCACACAGTTTCGGTGCTCGCTTCTCCACCTGCCAGCGGCTGAATCCGTAGTGCTTCGACGATCCGACGCCGGTGGTCCACTGCCAACCGAGGCGATTGGCGGCTCTCGAGCCGTCGAGCAGATGGGTGAAGAACGCGCCCTCGCCGCCCTGCCAGGCACGACCGTTGCGGACCGACCAGTCGCTCGACAGCCACATCCTCGTCTGGTTGACGAGCCAGCCATCGCGTTCGAGTTCTCCGACGGTTGCCTCCATGCAGGCCATCTCCCGGTCCCATCCGTCGAGTCCCGCGCCGTCAGCCGCGTTCGCAGCTCCGGACAGTTCCCTCCGGATCCCGTGCCGGGTGGCCCTCCCGTGGCGCGCGTACCAGTGGCGGGCGAACTCCTGCCACATCAGTTCGTCCCGGAACTTGCGCACATCGCGTTCGGGACCTCCTCCGACGTGATCCCACACCCGACGCAACGGGAGCAGACCGTGGCGGATGTATGGCGACAGGGCCGACGCACCTCGGCGGGACTCGGGCCACACCTCGTTTCGCCTCGCTGCGTAGCCGGTCACGTCGTACGCGGCCAGCGCGGAGTCGGCCACTGCCTGGCCTCCCCGGAACCGCTCGGAGCCGACGGGTTCGTCGCAGAACAGGCCGCCGAGATGCTCGGCGACCATCCGTTCGGCGCCGGCGCTGCTCGGTTCGGGAATCGGGAGACGGATCGTCGTTCCAGCCATCCGGCCAGTCTTCCCCGAGTCCCGTGCGCTCGACCTCGTCGTGCTGGCGACTCGACGAGCAATGAGCTCCTGAACCGAGCCGAGCCCGTCGTGCGTCACGAATCGTTTCGGAGACTGTGATCGGACTCGTCACGAATCGTCTCACCGACCATCAGCGATTCCGTCACGAATCGTCTCGGAGACCGCCGACGACTCCGTCACGAATCGTCTCGCTGCCGTCTTCACATTGCGTTCCGAATCGTCTCGCATCGCCGAAGCGAGGCGTTGTGAACCGTCTCGATGGCGGTCAGACAACGCATTCCCCCTGGTCAGCGAGGTCACTGCGAACACAAGACGATTCGCAACGACCCCATCCGACCCGTGCGAGACGATTCGCAACGAGCCGACCCAGCGCGTGCGAGACGATTCGCAACGAGCCGACCCGGCACGTGCGAGACGAGTCGGTACGGGCCGACCCGGTACGTGCGAGACAGTCCGTGACGCACGGCCATCCGAACCTGGAGCCGGCCGTCAAGCTCGGCGGGTTCGGAGGCGAATCGGCCCCTTCGCCGTCGACGGATCGACGACGGCGCCGCGTTGCGTGATCTCGATCTCGCCGAGTGCGACCAGGCGACGTGCGGCACGTCGCGCCGGTTCCATCAACGGACGCCACGTCGCTTCGTCGGCCCCTCCGACCGCGCGAGCGGCCTCCGACGGGCAGATCGTCGCGTCACCGGCACGCTGCGACAGCAGGTCGAGAATGGACGCCTCGAGTGCCCGGTCGGTGTCCTCGAGTTTCGAGCGGCGACATGCGTCGGAGCAGTAGCGGACATCACTCCAGTTTCGTGCCCACTTCTTGCGCCATTCGATCGTGCGGCCGCAACGCACGCAGATCTTGGGCTCGTGCTGCGCACCACCCCGATCGTCACGACCAGCCGACATCAGCCGGCGTGGCGCTCCAGCGTCGCCTGGCCGGACGAATCGGTCCGATACACGAGAACCAGGTCCCCACCGGAAGGGAGCAGGTCCGACGCCACTTGCACGCTGTCGTCGAGAGACACGGCGACGTGCACGTTTCGGTCGGCGGGCACTTCGAAGTTCACCCGGCCCCAGTACACGGGGAATTGCCGACCGTCGACGTGGACCGTGGGCGAGATCCTCTGCTTGACCAGTCCGGTCATCGCGAACGGTCCCATGTTGCCGATGTCGAGGTCGAACGTGACCACTCGTCGGGCGCCCGTGTGCCACTCGATGTACGGCACCACTGCGGGCGTCGGAGCTGGCGGCGGCGGGGCGGGTTGTGTAACGGGCGGTGGCGGAGTGTCGGCGGATGACATCAGAGCTGACCGTTCTGCTGGAGCAGTTCGAACTCCTCGACGGTCATCAGCACGGATCGGGCCTTGGACCCTTCGCTCGGCCCCACCACGCCGCGAGTCTCCAACAGGTCCATGATGCGACCGGCACGTGCGAAACCGACCTTCAGCTTGCGCTGCAGCATCGAGGTGGAACCGAGTTGGCTGCGCACGATGAGTTCCATCGCCTGGCGCATCATTGCTGTGTCCTCGTCCTCCTCGCCTGCCGAGAACGCGTTGGCGTCGGAGGTCACATCGAGCCCGGACGGGTCGAACGAGGACGCGCCCGGCGCGGGCGGGGTGAGTGCCGGCGAACTCATCGCGCTCGGCGCGCCGGGTCCACTCTCGTCGCCCGCCTCGATCTCGGCCGACGTGATCACCTCGGGCGCCTGCGCCTTCCAGTGCGACACCACCTCGCGCACTTCCTCTTCGGTGATGAAGGCACCCTGGATCCGGTTCGCAACCGACGAATTGCCGGGGAGCAGCAGCATGTCGCCCTTGCCGACGAGCTTGTCGGCTCCCGGCTGATCGAGGATCACTCGCGAGTCGGTGAGCGACGACACGGCGAACGCCATGCGAGCCGGGATGTTCGCCTTGATCACACCGGTGATCACGTTCACCGACGGGCGCTGTGTGGCCACGATCAGGTGAATGCCCACGGCACGGGCCTTCTGCGCGATCCGGGTGATCGACTCCTCGACGTCTCGTGCGGCGACCATCATCAGGTCGTTCAACTCGTCGACCACGACCACGATGTAGGGCAGGTGCTCGTAGACGGGCGGCCCGTCCGGGTCGGTGCCGGGTGGGTCGTCGATCTTGCCGGCGGCGAATGCCTTGTTGAACCCGCCGATGTCGCGATAGCCGACTTCGGAGAGAACGTCGTAGCGACGCTCCATCTCCTTGACCGCCCACCCGAGGGCGTTGGCGGCCTTCTTCGGGTTGGTGACCGGCTGGGTGAGCAGGTGCGGCAGCTTCGCGTACTGGCCCATCTCAACCTGTTTCGGGTCGATCAGGATCAGGCGCACGTCGTCGGGGGTGGTGCGCATCAGCAACGAGGTGATGATGCAGTTGATGCCCGACGACTTGCCGGCACCGGTCGCACCGGCGATCAGCATGTGTGGCGTGGAGGCCAGGTCGAGCATCACCGTCTTGCCTTCGATGTCCTTGCCGACCGCAACTTCCAGCGGGTTCGTGGCGCGCTGTGCCTCCTGCGAGGTGAGCAGGTCGCCGAGAGCAACGAGTTGACGCTGGTGGTTCGGGACCTCGACGCCGATCGCCGAGCGGCCGGGGATCGGCGCCAGGATGCGCACGTCGGTGGCCGCCATGGCGTAGGCGATGTCCTTCTGCAGGTTGGTGACCTTGGAGACCTTGACCCCGTGCCCCAGTTCGAGTTCGTACCGGGTGACGGTCGGACCGACGGTCATGCCGATCAGTTCGGTCTCCACATTGTGCGACGCGAGCGACTCCTGCAGCGTGTTGCCGCGCTTCTCGATCGCCTTGATGTCGATCTTCTTCTCTCCCGGCTGCAGCAGAAACTTCATCGGCGGGAGGACCCAGTCACCCACCTGCGTGCCGTCCGGGCTGACCCTGTCACCCTTCGACGAACCCGTTCGGACCGTCGGCTTCGCCGTGCGCTTCTTCGGTGCGCCACCGACGTTCACACCACCCTCGGATTCGACGTCGTACAACGTCGGCGCCGAAGCAAGTGCCTCGCCGGCGATCGACGTGGTGCCGATCGACGTGGTGGGAACCCCACGCGGCGGCGTCTGATCGTTGTCGACCTGGTCGAACACCTGCGTGCGATCCTGTCCGCGACTCTCGTCACGATCGCTCGACAGCGTGGTGATGTTGCCGAGGCCCGATCGTGCCGCCCGTCCCACCGGACGCAGTACTGCGTTCAAGAAGCCACCGGTCTGCTGGGCCATCGTGCGCAGCGATGTCTGGGTGATCAACATGAGCGATCCGCCCAACAGGGCCACGAGCACGACGACGGCGCCGGCGGTGTCGATGCCCGCCATCAACGGTTCCGCGATTCCCGCTCCGATCCAGCCGCCCCAGTCGCCGAAACGGTCGAAGCCCTCCGCGTCGCCGTTGCGTCGCACGATGTGGACCAGTCCCAGGACCGACACGGTCACGACGACCCATGCCACCGCGAGACGGGCCGGACTCGACGAACGTCCTCGACGAACGAATGCGACGCCGACCCCGGCGAGCACGGGAGGAACGGCGAACCGCCCCAGGCCGAAGAACCAACCGAACAACGTCTCCACTCCGCGTCCGATCGCACCTGCCTGGTCGAAGTAGATCGCCAACGCGAACAGGACGGCTGCGCCGATCAGGCCCAGCCCGACGAACTCGTCGCGTCGCCGGTCCACGTGCACCGCACCGGACTCATCGCGCGACATCACCCGAGTCGGCTCGGGCGGGGTGACATCGCGGACAGAACCGCCGCGACCGGCACCCTCGGTACGACTCGTACGTGACGTGCGGGTTCCGGGGTCGACCTTGGTCGACCGCTTCCCCGACGACTTCGCTGCTGTTTTCTTCGGCGGCTTCTTGGCCGACGGGCCCCACGTAGACATGACCCCATCACCGTACCAAGGGGGTACCTCGGTGTCGTGGAGGGCGGAGCCGTCGCAGTGTCGTGCGCCGGGCCGGAGCCACCTGGCGGAGTCAGACCGGGTCGACGGAGAACACGGTCCCGTCCGGGCCGACGACGATGTCCAGGAAGCCACCGGCGCTCGACGACGCGGCGAGCACGTACGTGACACCGACACCGTCGCCGTAGACACTGATCGCATCGATCTCCGACTCGGCGAGGTCGGCGGTCGCCCCACTCAGGATGCGATCGTCGACGAAGTCCACGTCGGTCGCAGCGAACGTGTTCCCCGAGGCGCCACTCTCCTTGGGCGCCGGCGGTTGGAGCTCACCGTCGACGTAGGCGTAGGCGACCGCAGCCGTGGCGTCGTCGACGGCGACGAACACGTTGGTGAACTGAGCGTTCGACGTCACCTCGAAGTACCGCTGCGGCCCGCCCAGTTCCGCATCGACGGCAGCCATCGCCTCTCGAACAGCTGTGATGAACGCCGGCGCCTCCACGTCGGGAGCCTCGCCACCGGCGATCGGCGACGAGGATTCGCCGTCGTCGCTTCCGGAGCATCCTGTGGACAGCGAGACCGCCAGAACGACGCCCACGACGCGGAACAGCATTCGTGTACCCACGACGCGCTGCTACGCCTCCATGACGACCGGGACGATCATGGGACGCCGCTTGGTGCGGTCGCTCACGAACTTCCCGGTCGCCTTGCGTGCTTCCTTCTCGAGCTGCTCCACGTCGCGCACGCCGCTCGACAGTGCCTTCTCCAGCGAGGCGGCCACGACGTCGCACGCTTCGTCGAGGAGATCCTCCGCCTCGGGTGCGTACACCCAACCGCGGGTGATGATCTCGGGTTGCACCAGCACCTTGCCGGTCTGGGTGTCCACCGTGGAGACCACGACGACCACGCCCTCCTCGGCGAGTTTGGCGCGATCGCGCAGCACGCCGTTGCCGACGTCGCCGACGATCCCGTCGACGTAGAGGTAACCGGACGGCACGCGGCCGACCGGGTCGAGACCGTCGGCGGTGAGTTCGAGCACGTCGCCGTCCGCGCACTGGATGATCCGGTTCGCCGGCACACCCATCAGCTCACCGAGCTTGGCGTTGGCGACCATGTGGCGGTACTCGCCGTGGATCGGGACGAACCACTCGGGCTCCACGATCGACAGGTACGTCTTGATGTCGTCGGCCTTGGCATGGCCGGTGGCGTGCACGTCCATGATGCCCGAGTGCACCACCTGCGCACCGAGTCGCAGGAGGCCGTCGATCACCTTGTTGACGCTGCCTTCGTTTCCGGGAATGGCGTGGCTCGACAGCACGACGGTGTCGTTGTCGGTCAGCTTCATCCAGCGGTTCTCACCGCGCGCCATCAGTCCGAGAGCGGACATCGGCTCGCCCTGAGACCCGGTGGAGATGATGCAGATCTCGCCGTCGTCGTACTTGTCGGCTTCTTCGATGTCGATGAGCGACGACTCGGGGATCTTGAACACGCCGAGGTCGAGCCCGAGGCGGATGTTCTTCTTCATGCTCAGCCCGAGCGTGGCCACCTTGCGTCCTTCGCCGACCGCCGCATCGGCGATCTGCTGGATCCGATGGAGATGGCTGGCGAAGCTGGCCGTGATGATCCGGCGGCCGCGTTGCTGAGCGAACAGGCCCCGCAGGACGCCTCCGACCTTGGTCTCGCTCGATGCGTAGCCGGGTTCCTCGGCATTCGTGGAGTCCGACATCAGCAGCCGGATGCCCTCGTTCTTCGACAGTTGCCCGATCCGGGCCAGGTCGGCGCGACGATCATCCACCGGGGTGAGGTCGATCTTGAAGTCGCCAGAGTGGAGGACCACGCCCTGCGCCGTGTGGACGGCGACCGCATGAGCGTGGGGCACGGAGTGCGTGACCGGGATGAACTCCACGAGCAGCGAACCGATGTCGATCTGTTGCCCGTCCTTCACCGGCCGCATGTCGATCTTGCCCATCAGCCCGGCTTCTTCGATGCGGTTGCGAGCCAGACCGAGCGCGAGCGCCGAGCCGTAGACGGGGAGCTTCTCCTTGCGCAGGTCACCGATGCCGTCACCGTCGCGCAGCAGGTACTGGATGGCACCGATGTGGTCCTCGTGGCCGTGCGTGAGCACGATCGCCTGGATCCGCTTCGCATTCTCCTTGAGGTAGGTGAAGTCCGGAAGGAT
>JBBSOH010000165.1:0-8536 GCA_038259945.1 Acidimicrobiales bacterium | reverse complement strand
CTGCTCTGACGCGTCCCTCCCGGTGTCGGACACCGAATGGAACGCTCGCCAGACGCGTCGGACACCCTCGTCGATCAGCCACGACAGGCCGATCAGACCGAGTGCGACGATGCCGTCGAGCCACCAGTGGTGCCCCGTGGCGGACACGACCAGGATCGTGATCGGCAGGTGCGCAGCGAACAGCCACTTCCACCGACTCGAACTTGCTGCGACGATACCGATCCCGATCACTCCGGCCCACGCGACGTGGATCGACGGCATGGCGACGAACTGGCCGGACACCCCCGTGCCGACCGGCCCGTAGACCGACATGTCGTACACCTCGGAGAGATCCTGGTAACCGAGGTCGGTGAGGAATCGCGGCGGCGCGACGTGGACGAAACGGATGAACAGGCAGCCGGCAGTCGTGAGCGAGAGGATGTTCCTCCATCGGCCGTACTCGTCTCGATGGCGCCAGAACATCCAGGCGAGGAACACGAAGAGCGCCGGCACGTGCATCGTGATGTAGTACGCCGACGCCAACCAACCGAGCGGATCGTGGTCGGTCACGAATCGCTGCAGGCTCAACTCGCTCGGCAGCCCGATCGCGTTCTGGAAGTCGACGATCGAGCGAGCCCGCTCGATCGCCCCCTCCGACTGGGTGAGCGGCAGGTTCTTCGCGGTGCGCCACAGGCCGTACAGCCCGGTCAGCACGGCGAACTCCTGCACGGTGGGAAGGGTGAACTCGGTGAAGCGCGACGTTCGCATCCGGCGCAACCCGACCAGCAGCACGAGGCAGATCGTCGTGGTGATCCAGGCCTGTTGCCAGGTCGGCCACTTGGTGATCCCCGCCGCGAACATCGCTGCCCAGTCTGCCGTGACGACGAACTACAGTCACCTCGCTCGACTCTGTCATGTCGGCTGCCACCTCGCCCATGAAAATCCTCGCTCTCCGACCTGCGCTCGCGGTGTGCGCCCTCGTTCTCGCTGTCTCGTCGGTGTCCGGAGGCGAGGTGCATGCCGCGTTGCCGGAACAGGTCGACGGACCCGCCCAGGTTGTGTCGCCAGCGCCAGCTGCTCGGACGCGGGTTGCGCCGGTCGCGCTCGACGCATCCGTCCGTGACATTGCGATCGTCGGCGACTCGCTGCTCGCCGACCTCAAAGCACTCGGCGGAGCCCCCACGTTCGTGGTCGACGCGGTGGCGAGAACGATGCGCTCCCGGCCGGACACGGCCGACGTTCGAGTCACCAACTTCGCGGTCGCGGGCCTGACCAATCACTTCGGTCCTCCCGAGTTCCGCCGCCTCGGCCCGTACATCCGACAGACCTTCACCACACGTTCCGATCTCCCCGATCTCGTGATCGTGGCGGTCAGCTCGACCGGGATCAACGGCCTGCCGGACGACGACGTCGCCGACGTGGCGCCTGCGATCATCGCTGCGCTCCTCGACGTGTCGACCTACCTCGACGGACTGGGCGTGCGCACGGTGTTCGTCCCGGTCTTCGGTGTGAACAACGAGATCTTCGATGTGTTGCACAGCATCAACCAGCCGAGCCTTCGTCACTTCGGTGCGAACAAACGGATCGCCGAGCTCAACGAGCTGTTGGTCGCGAGTGGCCTTCCCTTTCTGTTCGACCACTTCCGGCTCCTCGATGCCGATGGCGACGGCAGCGCGGATCGGCGGTACTTCGTCGGGCGCGAAGGAACGGGCGGCGGCGCATACGACGATGGCATCCACCCGAACGAAGTCGGGGCGACGGTGTACGCCTACAACCTGATCGACGCATTGATCGGCGCGTACGAGACGGGCTGAAGCCTCGGCCCGATCAGATTCAGGTGCGACGGAACCAGCGCTTGACGCGGCCCGATGGGGTCGTGCGTGACGTGTGTGTGCCCGACGACTTCTTCGGTGCCGGGGTCTTCGGTGCGGAGGCCTCGTCTCGGAGAACCGTGCAGCCCCAACCGTCGTAGACGCCGCCGAATCGTTCGGCGATCAGTCGAATCGTCCAGGAGGACTCCGTCACGTCGGTCGGGTCCGCCTCGTGCGCCAGCGCGATCCGATCGCTGGCGACGTGTGTCACCGAGACGCCCACGCTCTCGACGGCAGTGGTGAACGCTTCGACACGATCGATCACGAGGCCGCTGACGATGTGCTCGATCGTACGGACCCCGCCGGCGTCGCCTGCAGCGTGCAACCCGTTGCGCACTCGGTGGTCGAGCATCGACTGCTCCTCCATCCCACTCGGACGAGCAGACGCGAACAGGGTCCAGTCCGGGTCGATGGCCGGTGCCACCGAGACCGAGGCTCCTCCGGGGAGCGCAATCGCTGCGTACCGGTCGGCGCCGTCGTCAGACGGCAGGTAGGAGAGGGTGGTGAGCGTCGTACGCGTCCGTCGAGTCGCGACGATCCGCCCGTTCAAGGACGCGGTCACCGCTTCCAGGTCACGCTCGGTCGCTGCGAGTGCGTCGGGCGACGCCGATGTGGACTCCACCGTGATCTCGCACCCGATCGGCAGCGCCGCAACCGGGGCATCGATCCGTGCAGCGGAGTCGATTCCACAGATCTGGAATCCGCCGTCACCGTCACGATCGAACAGGTCCCACGCCATGGCCGCAGGCTACGACAGCGCCGCTGCGTGTCGAGTCACCGAGTGTCCGACACCAGATGACGCCGGAGCGTCATCGACGCACGGCTCACGGGGTGTAGGTGCCGAACACCTCGCGGAGGCTGTCGCTGATCTCGCCGAGGGTGCAGTCGGCGCGCAGGGCGTCCTTCATCGCGTACAGCAGGTTCTCGTCGGACTCGGCGGTGGCCTTGACGGCTGCAAGCGCCGACTCGACCGCAGCAGCATCACGCTGTGCCTTGTAGGCGATGGTCCGGGCCCGCTGCTCCACTTCGAGTTGCGGGTCGATCGGGAACGGCTCGATCGGCTCCTCGGAGTCGACGGTGAACTTGTTGACACCGACGATCACCCGCTCGTTGTCGTCGATCGACTTCGTGTAGGCGTACGCGGCGTCCATGATCTCGTCCATCTGGTACCCCTGCTCGATCGCTGCGACCGCCCCGCCCTTCTCGTCGATCTTCTCGATGTACTCCCACGCCAGACGTTCGACCTCGTCGGTCATCGACTCGACGAAGTACGAACCGGCGAGCGGGTCGACCGTGTCGGTCACGCCCGACTCGTAGCCGATGATCTGCTGCGTTCGAAGAGCGATACGCGCTGCCGTCTCGGTCGGCAGTGAGAGCGCCTCGTCGTAGCCGTTGGTGTGCAACGACTGCGTTCCACCCAACACGGCCGCCATCGACTGGATCGCCACTCGCACGACGTTGTTGATCGGTTGCTGCGCCGTGAGCGTGGAGCCACCGGTCTGGGTGTGGAAGCGCAGCATCTTCGACTTGTCGTTCTTCGCACCGAAGCGCTCGGTCATGATCGTGTGCCACATCCGCCGACTGGCACGGAACTTGGCAGCTTCTTCGAAGAAGTTGTTGTGACCGTTCCAGAAGAAGCTGAGGCGCGGAGCGAAGTCGTCGACGTCGAGGCCGGCATCGACGGCCGCCTGCACGTAGGCGATGGCGTTGGCGAGCGTGAAGGCGATCTCTTGCACCGCCGTCGAGCCCGCCTCGCGGATGTGGTATCCCGAGATCGAGATCGTGTTCCAGGACGGGATGTGCTTGCTGCAGTACTCGAAGATGTCCGTGATGATCCGCATCGACGGGCGCGGCGGGAAGATGTAGGTACCGCGGGCGATGTATTCCTTGAGCAGGTCGTTCTGGATCGTGCCGTTGATCTGATCGGCCGACACACCCTGCTCTTCGGCGACCAGTTCGTACATCAGCAGGAGGATCGCGCCCGTCGAGTTGATCGTCATCGACGTCGACACCTTGTCGAGCGGCAGATCGGCGAGCAGCAGTCGCATGTCGGCCATCGTGTCGATCGCCACCCCGACCTTGCCGACCTCGCCTTCGGCGCGGGGTGCGTCGGAGTCGTAGCCCATCTGCGTCGGGAGGTCGAAGGCGCAGCTCAGCCCGGTCTGGCCGGCGTCGAGGAGGAACTTGAACCGCTGGTTGGTCTGCTCGGCCGAACCGAAGCCCGAGTACTGGCGCATGGTCCAGAGCCGACTCGTGTACATCGACGGGTACACGCCGCGGGTGAAGGGGGCCTCGCCGGGCAGACCGAGGCGTTGCTCCGCATTCCAGTCGGCGAGGGCCTCGCCGGTGTAGATCTTCGCGATCGGGATACCCGAGTCGGTGGTGGGGAGTGCGACAGCAGCGTCAGCCATTCCTCGATCGTACGTGGCCGCCGTTCAGCCCACCCAGGCCGGGACGATCCAACCTCTGTTGTTCCTTCCGGCAGCGAACAACAGAGGTGACGCCCGACCCGGTCGACCCCGGGGCTCAGTTCGCCGCGATGATCGCGATCTCCATGCGCCACTGAGGCTGCGCCAACTCGGGAACGGTCACCAGCGTCGAGGCTGCGAGGTGGCCGTCGAGGAATGCGTCGCGTGCAGCCATGATCGGGCCGAGGGGCTCGCCGACGACCGCATACGTGACGACGGAGACGATGTCGGAGGCCACCATCCCGACATCGTCGAGCATCGCAGCGATGTTTCGCCAGACGACGGCAGCCTGCTCCCCCACCTCGGCGGGGGTCGACCCGTCGGGGGCCGTCGGCACGATGCCGGACGTGTGGAGCCACCGTGACGGTTGTTCGCTCAGGACGGCGTGCACGTAGTTCGCAGCCGGAGGAGCGATCGACGTCGGTGAGATCTGACGATTCATCGACTCACTCTGGCATCCTCACGAAGTGACCGACGCACAGGCCGACTCCACGCCCGGCCCCGTCGCCCGCTGGCTCGGCACCGCACAACCCGAGGCCCTCTTCGTGCTGTCGGCGATCGCGCAGTACGTCGGTGCCGTCATCGCCGTCGGCCTCTTTGATCGGGTCGAACCGCAGACGGTGGCCTGGTTCCGGGTGATGGGAGCCGCCACCGCCCTGCTCGTCGTCTCGCGAGGGTGGTGGTCCGGGTGGACGCGATCGCAACTCGCCGGCATCGCCACGTTCGGTGTCGCCACGGCATTGATGAACATCTTCTTCTACCTGGCCATCGACCGCATCGACCTCGGCAAGGGCGTGACGATCGAGTTCATCGGGCCGATCGCCGTGGCCGCGGCAACGACCCGAACAGGTCGCAACGCGTTGGCCCTGGTGTTCGCCGTGGCCGGCGTGTGTGTGCTCGGCGGTGTCGAGATCGACGACGGCAACACCGCAGGTCTCGTGTTCATCCTGCTCGCGTCGGCCATGTGGGCGGCCTACATCGTGATCGGGTCGAGTGTCGCCCGAGTCGACCGCGGGGTCGCCGGCCTCGGACTCGGGCTGGCGATCGGTACCGTGGCCACGACGCCGATCGGTGCGCCGTGGAGCGGTCCGGTGTGGGTGGCACCGGGCCTGCTCGCGCTGTGCCTCCTGGTCGGCGTGTTCTCCAACGCAATCGGGTACGGGATCGACCAGTTCACGATGCGCCGCATCCCGATCCGCCGGTTCTCGCTGCTGCTCGCACTGCTGCCGGTCACCGCCGCTCTCATGGGCTGGCTGTTCCTGGACCAACCGCCGTCGACGATCGACCTCGCCGGCATCGCACTGGTGCTGGTGGGCGTGGCGGTGCAGGAGCGCGACGAGATCGAACGCGTCGAGACCGTCGTGCGCACGGACCCGGCGTGACAACCACCCGGTGACACGCAACGCGTCCGTGCAGGTGCGGCTCCGAACGACCCCGGTCGGGTGTTCTACACTCGTCGACATGGCCAACACGATCGACGACAAGCTCGCAGAACTCGAACAGGAGCAGGCGGCGTCCACCCCGACCGACTTCGCAGCGGAACGACTCCATCGCAAGCAACGCCTCGCCTGTGGCCTTCGCACGATGGGTCGACTGCATCTCGCCGAAGGGGTTCCCGGCCACGTGACCGTGCGCGATCCCGAGTTCACTGATCGCTTCTGGGTCAACCCGTTCGGCACCAACTTCAAGCTGATGACCGTCAGCGACCTGATCTGCGTGAGCCACGAGGGTGAGGTCGTCGAGGGTGACGGCCCACTGAACGCCGCGGCGTTCGCGATCCACGGCCAGATCCACCAGGCGCGTCCTGACGTCATCGCAGCCGCGCATTCGCACTCGATGTACGGCAAGACGTTCTCCACCCTGGGCAAGCCGCTGAAGATGATCACGCAGGACTCGACGATGTTCTACAACGACGTCGCCCTCTGCAACGACGGCTCCGGCGCGGTGGTGCTGTCGGAGGAGGTCGGCAGGGCGATGGCCACGGCGCTCGGTGACAAGAAGGCGATGATCCACCAGAACCACGGTCTGATCACCACCGGCGGCTCGGTCGATGCAGCCGTGTGGTGGTTCATCGCACTCGAGCGTGCGTGCCAGTCCCAACTCCTCGCCGAGTCCGCGGGCACCCCGATCGAAATCCCCGAGGCGTACTGCGTCGACGGCCACAAGAGCCAGGGCAGCGACATCGCCGGCTGGTTCCAGTTCCAACCGTTCTGGGACGAACTCGTGGCTCGCGAGCCCGAGTTCCTCGACTGATCGGCAGGCGCCGTTCGTTCGCGTCCCCCGCGTCTCAGGGAGACGTGACGCCTGAGACGCGCCACGAGTCGGCGACAACTCGTTCGTGCCCCGCCTGACGACGCCTGAATCGGTCGCCTACGTCCAGATCGAGATGGCGTCGGCGACGGATTCTCGCCGCTTCCCGAGCCGCACCGTGGCCTCGATGTCGCTCGAACGGTAGAGGACGACCGCCGGGAACGCCCGGCTGCAGTGGCGCGACCACAACGAGAACGTGTTGGCACCGGTGTCCTCCAGGACCAACCAGTCGCCGGGCTCCGGAACGGCACCGGCGACCGACCGCGCCAGCACGTCGCCTTCGAAACACAACGGCCCCACCACGTTGAAGCCCACGGGGTTCGGTTCGCCGGGTGCCTGACTCGCTGCGCCCAACCCATCGCCGTCGCTCCCTGCGATTCGAACCGTCCAATGCTCGGAGTCGTAGACCTCGCGCACGAAGGAGTCCGCGCCGACGTGGACGACGACGTTCGTGTGCTGCGACGACGGCGTGACGTACTCGACCCGTGTCGCGGTTCGGCCTGCGCCCAGGTGGTGGAATCGACCGAACTCGGTCACGATCCGGTAGCTCCCGTCGAACAGGCGGGGTACCTGCGACGTGAGCATGTCCGCGTACCGTTCGACCGAGAGCGTGTCGTCAGCGTGTTCGGTGTACCGGAGGCCGCCACCGATGTCGATCGTGTCGATCCGCCCGCCCGTGGCGGACCGCCCGTTGATCTCGTCGGCGAGTTCCACCATGGTGGCCACACCGTCGACCATCGGCTGGAGCGACCTCGAGTTCGAGCCGCTGTGCACGTGGAGCGCCGACAGCCTCGGCTCGCGATCGAAGGCCTCGAGGATCTCGGAATGCTGCGAGATCGGCACGCCGAACTTGGACCCCGCCACTCCCGTCGCCAGCGAGGAGATGGTGTCCGGCAGTCGCTCGGGGTTGATCCGCAGGCCGAGTCGCGCATGGCCGGGTGGATATCGGTCCAGTTCGGCGAACGAGTCGACGTTGATCAGCGTCGGCGGATCGGCCATCGCGGCTTCGATCTCCAGCGCGGTCTTGGCCGGCGAGTCCCACACGGTCCGGTTCCCGAAGCCGGCGACACCGGCCAGAAACAGTTCCTCTGCCGATGCCGCCTCTGCGTACATCCCGAGATTCGCCAGTTCACGCAGCACACACACCAGCGGATTGGACTTGACCGCCACGGCATGGAGGGCCGACGGAGGGAACGACGAGCGCACTCGTCGGACCTGACGTTCGAGCACGTCCAGGTCGTAGAGGATGACCGTGGTGTCAGCCTCGCCGACCAGGCCCGCGTCCACGGCGGCACGCAGCACCGGATCCGCGCTCATCGCAGTTCACCTGCCAGCCGTTCGATCGTTGCGATCAGCGCCAGGTCCACGGTTGGATCGAAGCCTGTCGCCACTGCGTTCCTGGCATCGGACGAACCGATGGCCACACGCAGGAACGAGCCCGACTCGTATGCGACGGGTTGACCGATCAGTGCACGTTCGTACGGGGCGATCTCCGGTCCCCCGTCGACAGCGAGTCGCCGATGGATCTCGGCGAGTTCACCGTGGTCGAGATGGCCGCCGCGACGGTTCCGCACACGAAACGACACGATCGAGTCGTTCGTGAGTCCTTCGTCGCGCAGCAGTTCGAGGACGTCGGACCGCCGGATCCGGGTGATCACGCAGTCGCTCCACGCAGCCATCGCGGCGGCGGTGTCGGCTTCGGAGACCGACACGAATGCGTCCATCTCGCTCAACGCAACTTCCCACCGCAACCGGAGGCCCACGTTGTCGACCGCTGGCAGGGTGTCTGCGAGGCGTGCGAGGTCCGACGGGAAGTCACACGACGAGAAGATCCGGTCGAATCCACTCGGCGGTGGCGTCTGGGCCGCTGCGAGTCGACGCATCCATGGTTCGGGAACGAGCATCGCG
>JBBSOH010000164.1:0-8541 GCA_038259945.1 Acidimicrobiales bacterium | reverse complement strand
GGCGCACGATTGGCGCTCCAGGCCGTGCGCGCGTTCCCCGAGACGATCGGGTCCGCTGCCGTGACGTCGCCGATTCACGAACAACAGAACTTCGTCGTCGACGCAGAAACGTCACTCGACGCCCGGCGGTCCCGCGGCCGCGCCCGTCGTGGTCCGTTCGATGGCCGAGCATGCGGCAGGAAAGATTTCTCGCTGTCGCTGTCGATTCGGGGTCGGCTCGCGCGTCATGTTGGTGTCGGCGATGGTCGCCGACGATGAACAGGAGGTTCTGAGATGAAGTACTTCGTGCTGCTCGCCGGCTACGGCGAGATGCCGGCGTGGGATGACCTGACCCCGGAGGAACAGGAGGCTGGGATGACGGCCCACGGTGCGTTCGCCTCGGCATGCGAGTCGCGAGACCACGTGGAGATGCTCGGCGGCGAGGCCTTGGGCGAGGGGTCGATGGCCACCACTCTGCGCACGCGTGCGGGTGAGCTGACGGTGACCGACGGGCCGTTCGCCGAGTCAGCCGAGCAGATCGGCGGGTACTACCTCCTCGAAGCGCCGGATCTGGATACGGTCATCGATCTCTGTCGCGTGCTGCCCGCCTATGACATCGACATCCGTCCCGTCCTCGACACCGGCTGATCGGGTCATCGCCGCGACGTACCGAGCCGAATGGGGTCGGCTCGTCTCGTTGCTCGTGGCACGCACCCGGCGACTCGACCTCGCCGAGGACGCGTTGAGTGAGGCATTCGCCCGAGCCAGCGAACGGTGGCCCCGATCCGGTGTCCCTGCCAACCCTGCGGGTTGGTTGTACACCACGGCGTCGCGGCTCGTCATTGGGCGAGTGCGAGCGGAGGCGGCCGCTGGTCGCAAGGCCCGCCTGCTCACCGTCGGCGCGGGCGTTGTCATGCCGACACCGTCCGACGACGTCGACGCACTCGACGACGAGCGTCTCACACTGATCCTGCTGTGCTGTCACCCCGCACTCGATCCCGGAGCGCGGTCGCCGCTGGCGCTGCGGCTCGTGATCGGCACGCCGACCAGCGAGATCGCCCGGCTGTTCCTCGTTCCGACCGCCACGATGGCTGCGCGCATCACCCGAGCGAAGAAGAAGGTCGTCACAGCGGGAATCCCCCTGTCCACGCCGGTCGACGACGAACTGCGGACCCGGCTGGACGACGTGTGTCGGACGATCTACCTCGCGTTCACCGCCGGGTACACCCCCGGGAGCGGCGCTGATCTCCTGCGCATCGACCTCGCCGGTGAAGCGGTCGAGTTGGCGGCGATCCTGCATCGCCTCGTCCCCGACGCGACCCAGGTCCGCGCTCTCCTCGCGCTCGTCTTGCTCCACCACGCCCGTCGCGACGCTCGGGAGAGCGGCGGCCGACTGGTCACTCTGGCCGACCAGGACCGATCCGTGTGGCGACACGACGAGATCGGACTCGGCCTCTCGCTGTTGAGCACTCTGGCTCCGACCGACGGGCACGCAGAGGAGATTCGTCTGCAGGCGCGAATCGCTGCCGAGCACGCCCGAGCGGCGACGGCGGCCGAGACCGACTGGGAAGCGATCGCTGCTGTGTACGCCACCCTCGAAGCGCACACTGCGTCCCCGGTCGTCCGGCTGAACCGTGCGGTCGCGGTCGGCGAGGCGAGCGGGCCGCGAGCCGGTCTCGCCGTCCTCGACGGGCTCGACGCCACTCTCGGACTCAACCACCGACTCTTCGCCGTCCGTGCCGACCTCGCTCACCGAGCCGGCGACGTCGAACTCGCACGAGCGTCGTACACGAGAGCCCTGGCGCTGTGCACCAACGAGGTCGAACGTGAGCACATGGCCATCCGACGTGCGAATCTCGACGGTGACGTACTCCGCTGATCGTTCCGTCATCCAGACGTCGTCCGGCTGGCGCTGCTCGCTCGCCCGACTCCGTGTGAACCGGACATGAACGCAGTCGACGCCTGAGCTGCAGGTTGTCTAGCTTCGGGCCATGACCTCACGGGTGTCCCACACCACGTTCGACTGCCACGACGCCTTCGAACTCTCCGAATGGTGGAAGCAGGTCCTCGACTACACGGACCTGCCCGACGATCCCAACGAGGCCGGCCACGAAGAGTGCATGATCGTCGACCCGGCCACTGGTCATCGCCTCCTGTTCATCGAGGTCGACGAAGTCCGAGACGGCCACGGCCGCATCCACCTCGACCTCGCTGCCAGTGATCGAGGGCGCGACGCCGAGGTCGAGCGGGTGATGGCGCTGGGCGCAGCCGAAGTCGCCGATCGCCGGAACCCGGATGGCACCGGCTGGGTGGTGCTCGCCGACCCTGCGGGGAATCACTTCTGTGTGTTGCGCAGCGACGAGGAGCGCGCCGCATCGAACGGGGTTGCGCCGGACAGCACACCGTGAGGAAGAAGGGGATCACGGAAGGGCCGGTGCTCGTGCTCGGCGGCAGGAGCGAGATCGGACTCGAAGTGGCGCGGAGGCTGGCTCCCGATCGCGTTGCGGTTCTGGCCGCACGACGCGCCGACGATCTGACAGACGAGATCGATTCGCTGCGTGCGGCCGGAGCGACGTCGGTGTCCACGATCGAGTTCGATGCCGACGACACCGCAAGCCACCCGGCCCTGTTCGAGGAGATCGACCGTCGATTCGGAGCGATTGCGGTTGCCGTCCTCGCGTTCGGGATCCTCGGCGACCAGGCGGTCGCGGAGCGTGATTCTGCCCACGCCCTCGCCGTCGTCCACACGGACTTCGTCGCCCAGGTGAGCGTTCTGACGCTGCTGGCTAATCGGATGCGATCGGTGGGTGCCGGGACGATCGTGGTGTTCTCGTCGGTCGCCGGCATCCGTGTGCGGCGCGCCAACTACGTGTACGGGTCGGCGAAAGCCGGCCTCGACGGGTTCGCCAGCGGCCTCGGCGATGCACTGCACGGCAGCGGTGTGGACCTCCTGCTCGTTCGCCCAGGCTTCGTGGTGGGTCGCATGACCGAGGGCATGACCCCGGCCCCGCTGTCGAGCACGCCTGACGAGGTCGCGGCTGCGGTGGTCGGTGCCCTGCGACGCGGTCGCACGACGGTGTGGGTGCCGAAGTTGCTCCAGCCTGCGTTCTTCGTCGCCCGACTGGTGCCGCGTTCGCTGTGGCGCCGCATGCCGCGGTAGGAGTTCGCTCGCCGGGATCAGGACACCACTCGACTGGTCGAGTTGCGCCGTCCCTGCGGCGCATCGCTTTCAGCGAGTGTGGGGCGTCCGGGATGCTCCGCTCAGCCGATGGTTGCGACCACGTCGACCACGAGGTGGGTGCGAGCCGATGTGAAGACGCACACGGTTCCCTCGGCGGAGAGGCGGGTCAGGACCTCGTTGGCGCCGTTGACGCCCGCAACGTAGTTGAGCGACGACGTCCCGGGTCGGGGGTCGACGCACGGGTGCACGGTGACGAAGCCGGTCCCGTCGGGGCCCACTGCCGTGACGTTGACGACCGCACTCGTCGCAGTGGCCGGCACACCGCCGCGACCGGCCACCTGCAACGTGTACTCGCCGTTCGGTCCCTGGCGTCCCTCACCCGATGACCCACCGTCGATCGTCGTGGCGGATGCGCGGGTGTCGAGCAGCCGGGCCGGTCCGACGGGGGTGAGGTCGCTGCCGGTCGGCAGGTAGCCGACCACGTCCGCCGTGAGGTGGGCGCCCGCCGACACGAACAGACAGAGCCCGCCTGCGTCGTCGAGTGATGCGATCAACTCGTTGCCCCGGTTCACACCGCTGACGAAGTTCAGCGACGAGGCGACGGGAACGTCGGTCGTGCACGGGTACGCCGTCACGTAGCCGACTCCCTCGGGAGCGACGGCCGTGACGTTGACGATCACCGCGGTGGCATCAGCGGGAACGGAACCCCGACCGGCCACGGCCAGTCGGACGATCTCACCGGCTGCAGGCTTCACGCCGCCGGCGGCTGCGCCATCGAACGTGGTTCCGTTCGCACGGGTGTCCAGGAAGCGGGCAGGGACGACCGGGGCCAGGCTCGACCCCTCGGGCACGAACCCGGTCACGTCGACCACGAGGTGGGCGGACTCGCTCGTGTGGAAGCAGACCTCGCCCGATGCCGTGAGCAGGGCCACGGTCTCGTTACCGATGTTGACCCCGGTCGTGAAGTTCAACGACGACGCCACCGGCAGTGGCGTGACACACGGATGGACCGTGACGAAGCCGACACCGTCGGCCGCAACGGCGGCGATGTTGACCACGACGGCCGTGGCGCCGGCGGGTACGTCACCCCGCCCGGCGATCTGCACCCGGTACTTGGAGCCGGCGGCCCGCTTGCCGGCCTGCGCGAAGCTGCCGTCGAGTGTCTCGCCGTTCGACCGGGTGTCGACGAAACGTGCCGGTGTCAGCGACTCGAAGGTCGCCGATCCTCCGGGGTCGACGGGACCGACCGGGTCGATCGGGCCGATCGGGTCGATCGGGTCGGTCGGGTTGGTCGGATCCACCGGGTCGACGGGGTCGATGGGATCCGTCGGAGGTGCGAGATCGGCGGGGGAACCGACTCCGTGACCGTCGGCTGCGGAGAAGGCACCGTCGACGCCGTCGACCGACAGCGTGGTGATCGGGCCCGGCGCAGCGGCCGTGTTGTCGAAGGTGAAGCCCGACGTGGACGCTGCGAAGGAGACGCCGACGACCGTGCGGCCGGCCGGGTCGAACAGGTTCACCTCGTCGCCGTTCGAACTCAGGCCGATGCCCGAGCCGGAGTAGCTGCCGATCAGCGTGACGTCGGGGATCATGTCCGAACCGATCCAGGCGGTGAGGAACCCCTCGGTCGTGGTCGCGACCTGCTCGGGGGCGGCCTCGAGGAACACGGCCGACTCGCCGGCGCCGAGCGCCCCGACTCCGATGAGGGTCCGGGCGTCGGTGAAGGTGTTCGAGGAGTCGTCGACGGCGAAACCGGTCAGGTCGACCGTGTCGGTCCCGGTGTTGGTGATCTCGAACCAGTCCGCACCGTAGGGGGAATCTCCGGATGCCCACGGTGCCACTTCGGTGATCGCCAGGTCGGCGAGTGGTTCCTCCGGTACACCGGTCGTGCCCGGCGAGCCGATCTCCTGAGCTTGTGCGGCGGTGAACGCCCCGTTGACTCCCACCTCGCTGAGTGTGGTCAGCACCGGGAGCGGCGTCGTGTCGGAGCCCAGCCCCTCGGCGTTGTCGAACGTGGTGAACGGGGCGACCAGGGGAGACGCTCCGAAGGCAACACCGGTGACGAGCGAGCCCGAGGCGTCGAAGACGTTGACCGCGTCGCCGCCCGTGGACAGGCCGACACCGCCACCCGTGTAGTGGCCGAAGAAGAAGCCGTCGTCGAACAGGTTCTGCTGGAACCACGCCTGGGCGAAGGCGAGTTCGAACGCCGCGTCGTCGGTGCCCTCGTAGAAGATCGCCGAGGCACCGGCGGGAAGGACCGGCACGCCGACCAGTTCCACGCCGCTCGCGAACGTCGCCGAAGAATCGTCCACCACCCAACCCGAGAGGTTCACCGACGTGGTGCCCGTGTTCGTCACCTCGAACCAGTCGACTGCGTAGGGCGAGTTGCCCGAACCGAAGGCAGCCACCTCGGTGATACGGATGCCCGACGTGTCGCCCGACGGACCGCCCGCCGTGACGACCCGGTTACCCGGCGAACCCACCGCGACGCCGTCGGCGGCGACGAACGCGAGGTTCACTCCCTCCGACGCGAGTGTGCCGACAGCGACCGGAGCCGAGGCTGCGCCGAGGCGGCCCGCATTGTCGAAGGTGACGTTCGTCGTGGCTGCGGCGAAGGAGACGCCGGTGACACGCGTGTCGTCGGCGGCGAAAATGTTGACGGCGTCACCGTTGCCGGACAGGCCGAGGCCCGAGCCGGAGTAGCTGCCGATCTGGAGGCCGTCGGGCAGACCTGCATCGCCGAACCAGGAGGTGGTGAAGGCCGCCGAGACCGTCGGGAGATCAGCGGTCTCGAGGAAGATCGCTGATTCCCCGGGTGCCAACGACGACACTCCGAGCAACGTTGCGGCGGTTGCTGCACTGTTCGAATTGTCGTCGATCGACACGTCGGTGAGGTCGAGGGTGACCGAGCCGGTGTTGGTCAGCTCGAACCAGTCGGCACCGTACGTGGCACTGCTGCCCCACGGCGCGACCTCGGTGACCGCGAGCCGGGTGAGCGGTGATGCATCGGGCTCCCAGACGAGAAGTTGGGGGCGTGTGGCACTTCCGCCGCCGCCCTCCGAGGTGGTGTACATCACGTGGTCACGGTCGAGCGTGACGCCTTCCATGGTCTGGGCGGGCACGGCGAGAGGCGCACCGACATCGGTGATGTCGACCTGGCTGTCGATCACTCCGCTGCGGTCGACGTTGACGATCCGCCCGGACTCCTGACTGATGATCAACAGGTTCTCCGACACGCCACCGTCGACGTCGGGCAGCAACGACAGCGGGAACACGTCGGACAGGTCCGTCGTCCCCACGAGCGTCGGGTCGAACAGGTTGGTCGGGTTCTCCACCTCGGGTCCACCGTTGGTGGCGGTGCCGGCGACGAAGTCGATGTTCGTCTGGAACACGCCGAGAGGCGCGCTCTCCTTGACGCCGATGAAGCCGGGACCGTTCGCATCGGTGGTGAGTGGGTCGTAGCTGATCCCCTCCAGGCCGATGTTGCCGATCGTGGTTCCGAGCTTCACGGCCGTCGCGTCGGCTCGGTCCAGCACTGTGTCCGCTTCGTAGGTGACGAGGACGGCATTGCGCAGCCGCTCCTCGGCGACGACGAACTGCCCACCGCCGACGTAGCTGAGGCCCTCGGTGTCCTCGAAACCGGTGAGTGTCATCGAGTCGATCAACCCACCGCTCTTGGTCACCTGGACCACCGACGTGCCTTCGTCGCCGACGACGAAAAGCGTGTCGGTGTCCCAGTCGTAGGTGATCGCAGAGGCCTCGGTCGCGAGCTCCGAACCTGGAGGCGCCACCGAATCGAACTGAGTCGGCAGCGGATACCGGCCGACGATCGAGTAGCTCGCCAGGTCGATGGCGGACTCTGTCACGGCGGCCGAGGCCGCAGGCGCATTCGTCAGGACACCCGCAGCGGAGGCGGAGAGGGAGAGTGCCGTCGCAACGACAGCACGAAGGAGAGGGCGGTTGGCATGCATCGGTGCCTTGGATAGCAACGGCAGATGTCGCCCGACTGGAGCCGGGGTGAACGCAGGGCGTCCGTCGATGAAACCTTGGACGGCACCGGCTCCCTGCGTTGCCCCCGAGATTCGTCCACTCGTCAGGGTCGTCTGGACCTGATGTGTGCGAGACGCGTCAGACTGCTCGCATGAGTGTCGACGACGCAGGCCATGCTGCTCCGAGCTTCGTCGATGCCGGTCCGACGCGAGGTGCTCGTGGCCCCTGCCTGGTCTGGAGACTTCCACTTCCGATGCGGGGGATCAGTTCGTCGATCGTCGGTGGAGGGATCGGCCCCGTCTCGTGGGTGCTCAACATGACGGTCGACGAGGACTACGACCGCCTCGACCCCGATCTTCATCTGCAGCAGATCGCACGTCGACTCGATCTCGACGGTCGCGGTGTCGCGATGATGACGGCCGTTGCGGTGGACAGGTACCAGGAGGCCGAGACGAACGGTGCAGCAGCATGTGCGACGGTGGGAATCAGTCGGCCGGTCTGGGCGGCCGAGTTCTCCGACCCTGTCGAGCCCGATGCGCGACCGGGCACCATCAACCTGATCGTGATGGTCCCGGTGAACCTGAGCGACGCCGCTCTCGTCAACGCCGTCGCCACTGCGACGGAAGCAAAGGTTCAGGCGTTGCTGCACTGCGGTATCGACGGGACCGGCACGGCCAGCGATGCAGTTGCCGTGTTGTGCGCTGCCGACGGAACATCAGAGCGGTTCGGAGGTCCGCGATCGACGTGGGGAGGCCGGATCGCTTGCGCCGTTCATGACGCCACGTTGGCAGGAATTGCTGCGCAGCAGGGCTGGTGAGGCCATCATGACCGCACGAGCGCGTCGTCTCAGATGACCGCGGTCGACATGTCGGGTCGACGTCAGCGCGGGGGCATGCGGATCGCGCCGTCGAGGCGGATGTTCTGCCCGTTGAAGTAGGTGTTGCGGACGAGTTCGAGCACCAGGGAGCCGAACTCGTCCGGGTTGCCCAGGCGCTTCGGGAACGGCACGGAGGCGCTGAGGTTCTCGAGCACCTTCTCGGGCACGCCGAGCATCGGCGGTGTGGCGAAGATGCCGGGCATGATCGAGTTGATGCGCACGCCTTCGTTCATCAGGTCGCGAGCGATCGGCAGGACCAAGCCGTTGACGCCGGCCTTGCACGAGCCGTAGGCGACCTGGCCCACCTGGGCATCCTGGGCGGCGACCGACGCGGTGAGCGTGATGACGCCGCGTTCGTTGTCCTCGAGGGGTTCCAGGTTCTCGATCATTCCGAGCGCGGACAGCGAGGCCATCCGGTAGCTCGCCACCAGGATCCCCAGCGCGGCGAACGCGAAGTCCTCGGTCGAGAGTCGCTTCCAGCCACCGTTCTCGCGGTCCTTGCCGACGGTCTTGC
>JBBSOH010000163.1:0-8571 GCA_038259945.1 Acidimicrobiales bacterium | reverse complement strand
TCGAAGGCCCCGCACGAGACGCCGCGAAACTGTTGATCCGGCGGTGTCAGCATCCCGGGTGTGATCTGCCGGCCGGATGGTCACAGGTCGATCACAACACCGAATGGGGCGACGGCGGCGGAACCGATCAATGCAACGGCGGGGTGCTGTGCGCGATGCACAACGTGGCGAAACACCGACTCGGCCTGCATCGAAGACGCGGGATCAACGGTGTCGACGACACGATCAGACCCGACGGCACCATCATCTTGCCCGTCGGCGCACGAACACCACAGCTCGAACGACTCGACGACCCCGACGACCAGCCCGACGACCCCGACCAGATCAAAGAACTCGCCCACCACGCACGCGAACGCCTCCGCGCACTCCGACCCTACGCCGCCTGACGATGCACAGCGACCAGCGTCGGATTCGTCGTCGTCGTACGGTGCGTCGATGGTGGCTCCCGATCAGCACGGCCTCGGGTATCACGACGTCGACTGACCTGATTCGAGCCGGCCGGTCCGGCATGGGTCAGCGCTTCCAGGCGACGAGATCGCGGTCGATCTCGGCGAGTGAGCGACACCCGGTGAGCGCCATCGTCCGCTCCATCCCGGAGCGCAGGAAGTCGAGCAGCCAGTCCACTCCGGCTTCGCCACCGGCGCCGAGCGCGAGGAAGTAGGGGCGCCCCAGCGACACGGCGTCGGCGCCGAGGGCGATCGCCTTGACGATGTCGCTCCCCCGCCGGATGCCACCGTCACAGATGATCGTCGCCTGGTCACCGATCTCCTGGCGCACAGGTTCGATCAGTGACACCGGCGTGGGAGCATCGTCGAGTTGGCGTCCGCCGTGGTTGGAGAGTCCAATCCCTTCGACACCCATCGACACCGCCTGCTTCGCATCAGCCACTGTCTGGATGCCCTTCAGCACGATCGGGCCATCCCAGATCGACCGCAGCCAGTCGATGTCGTCCCAGGACAGTGCCTGGTCGAACTGACGGGCAACGTGGTCGGCGAGCGTGATCGCCGTCGAGCCGTCCTCGTCCTGCCGCCCCACGATGTTTGCGAACGTGATCGGGCCGCCCTGGAGGAAGTCCCACGTCCACCCGGGGTGGACGGCGCCGTCGATCAGAGTCTTCGGACCGAGCTTCGGAGGCAACGTCATCCCGCGCCGAACGTCGCGTTCGCGCCGACCCAGCACAGCGGTGTCGACCGTCAACCAGACGGCCCCATACCCCGCGGCCCTGGCCCGCCCGACCAGTTCCTCGACGAGGCCGCGGTCCTTCCAGGTGTAGATCTGGAACCACTTCTCTCCAGCAGGATTTGCTTCGGCGCACTCCTCGATCGAGCGGGTCCCCATCGTCGACAGCGACCACGGGACACCCGCTCGTGCGGCTGCACGCGTGACGGCGAGTTCGCCTTCGGAGTGGGCGATCCGGGTGAATCCGGTCGGCGACAGGATCAGCGGCATCGCCGCCGGTTTGCCGAAGATCGAGGTCGAGGTGTCGAGTCGCGACACGTCACGCATCACACGTGGCCGGAACTCGAGCTTCGCGAAGTCGGTCGAGTTGGTGGCGAGCGTCCGTTCGTCTTCGGCTCCGCCGTCGATGTAATCGAACACTCCGGCAGGCAGCCGACGCTTCGCCAGGCGGCGAAGGTCGTCGACCGAAGCGACCTTGGCGAGGCGCCTACTGGTGGCATCCCATTCGATTGGCGCGAACTGGGCGACCGAACGGAAGCTGTCCCACATCTTCATGACCGTCAACCTACGACCATCGTCGCTGACTGCCGGTCGTCACCGTTGCCGACCGAGGTCGCCGAGCGCCCTCACGTGCGTGCTGCCACGATTTCGAGCATCGGGCGGACACGCTTCGGAGTGATGAACTCACATCCCTCCAGCCACCGGCTCAACAGGTCCGCCGGCAACGGACGCGAGATCCCGTAACCCTGGCCCAGATCGCAACCCAGCAGTCGCAGTCGCTCGAAGATGGGACCGTTCTCGATTCCCTCGGCGAC
The DNA here is from genome assembly GCA_038259945.1 of Acidimicrobiales bacterium. Lineage (GTDB taxonomy): Bacteria > Actinomycetota > Acidimicrobiia > Acidimicrobiales > Ilumatobacteraceae > Ilumatobacter_A. The sequence goes on along the minus strand of JBBSOH010000163.1, from coordinate 6,577 downwards.
GACCCGAAGGTTGAGGTTGTGGCCGAGATCGATCGTCGACTTCACGATCACCTCGTCCTGAGGGTCGAGCAGCAGATTGCCGACGAAGCTCCGGTCGATCTTCAGTTCGGTGACGGGGAGACGCCGGAGGTAGCTCAGTGACGAGAACCCCGTGCCGAAGTCGTCGAGCGACAGGCCCACACCGAGTCGGTCCAGTTGCTGGATCGTCGCCATGACGCGTGGCGTCTCGACCATCAACGAGGACTCGGTGATCTCGAGGACCAGGCTCTCCGGTCGGAGCCCCGTCAGTTCGAGATGCCGGGAGATCCGGTCCACCAGCAGTTCGTCGAGGAGGTCGAGCGTCGACAGGTTCACCGCCACCGTGAGGTCGAAACCGTCGTCGTGCCAGCGGCGCGTCGCAGCCAGAGCGCTCCCGAGCACCTGATCGGTGAGCATCCTGATCAGACCGCTCTCCTCTGCGAGGGGAATGAAGTCCTCCGGCGGCACCCACCCGCGCGTTTCGTGCTTCCAGCGCACGAGCGCTTCCACACCGATCAACGCCGACGACACCAGATCCACCTTGGGTTGGTAGTGCACGTCGAGCAGACCTCGGTCGAGTACCTGTCGGAGGTCGGCGAGCAGAGTCAGGCGCTCGGGCGTCCGACGATCGATTCCCTCGCTGTACAGCTCACACCCCGCGTGCTGTTGCTTCGCCGTGTACATGGCGATGTCCGCACGGCGGAGGAGCGCTGCGGCATCACGATCGTCACCCCGGGCGGCAGCGATCCCGATGCTCGACGTCACCACGACGTCGAGTCCTTCGATCCCGATGGCCGTGTACGACTCTCCGAGGATCCGTTCGCCCAGGCGCCGGATCTCGATGGGGTCCGTTCGCTCGACGTAGAGGGCGAACTCGTCGCCGCCGAAACGAGCGAAGACGTCGTCGGGTCCGAGGAGGCGCCGGATGCGAGCTGCGAATTCCTTCAGCACGAAGTCGCCGATGTGATGGCCGAGCGTGTCGTTGACCTCCTTGAACTTGTCGAGGTCGATCATCATCGCGGAGCGGGCGCCGCCCGAACACGGAATGCCGAGGGCGTCGGTCACGAGTCGATCGAACGCAGCACGGTTCCATTCCCCCGTGAGGTCATCGTGCGATGCCGCGAACTCCATCCGAGCGTGAGCCAAGGCGTTGGCGAGTTGCGATTCCAACTGCGATGCGATCATCGAGAGGCGGTCGACGTCGTCGGGTTCGAAGCCCCGAGTCCCGCCGAGACGTTTCGTCACCACCAGCAAGCCGAGCAGGCCGTTCGCATCGCACAGAGGCACCGCCGCAGCGTCGGTGCTGATGCGCGGAGAGAGCTCGATCAGGTCGTCGTCGCCGACGACGAAGCATTGTGCGTTGCCGAGATCCCGCAGCGAGTTCCAGCGCCGCATGTCGGCTGGCCCGCCGCTTCGAAGTCCATCGGGACCTTGCGACCAGACCTGACCGGGAACGCCGTTCTCTCCGTACACGAGCAGCGTCGCATGCGCCGAGCGCAGCACGATCCGGACCTGGGAGAGCGCGACTTCGGCCAGATCGTCCACGTCGAGGGAGCGGCCGATTGCGCCGGCGAAGCCATGGATGGATTCGAGGTCCCTGTGGCGTTGGACGAGGCGACCGTGTCGGACGAGTACCGACCACACCGCGATCACGGGCAACACCGAGAAGAAGACGAACTCCACACGGAGGAACACCGGAGCGACACAGCTCAATGCGACGACCGCACCGAGGGCACCGGTTGCGATGCTGATCGGCAACTCGCCGACGAGCCGACGAAGCAACCCGCCCTCGAAGACTCCGATCGCGAGGTGTACCGCGACGGCCCCCACCACGGACGCAGCCACAGCAGACGCCCCGACAGCGACGAGCAGTGTCGGTTCGGACGTGCCGACACGCCCGACGATCCACGAGCAGACAGCGAAGGCGAAGGCCGTCTCGAAAGCGAACAGCGCTCCGTTGAACGACACCTTGAGCAACGGCGTCCGGTTACTTCGCAGGATCACGGCGAGTCCCACGACGGTTCGAGCGATCACGGCTGTGCCCGGGCCCAGGTAGATCAACGCGAACACCATCGGCACTTCGGACATCGTGAACGAGATGGCCTCGCGTCGGTATTCGAGGAAGAAAGAGTATCGCTCCGCAAGAGCGAACCCGGTGATGACCGCCACGGGCATCCACCACGGCGAAGTCACAGCAGCTTCCCACGTGTCGTCGCGGAAGAACGTCGCGCTCGCTGCGCAGACGAGTGCTGCGATGAGCACGAGCACGGCGAGGACCGGTCGCGACGACGTCTGCGGTGCGTCTCCGTCGGTCATGCGGTCACGTCCGGCCACCCGAGCGAACACGGACGTCGGCTGCACCGTCCGTCTTTCGCAGGCCGTCGTGCAATCATGTTCGAAGTCAACAGTCAGACGGCGTGTCAGTCCAGTGTGCGTCCACGATCTTGAGCAATTATTGACCCCGCAAGGAGAGGTCGGCTCGAGTCGAACGCTCGACGCGGTCCGTGTCCACGCTGGGTGACCTGCTGGCGAGCGACCTATTCGACGAGGCGCAGACCGCTGGGTGTCATGCTCGGCTCCGCCTGAGGCAGATCGACCACGAACTCCGTGCGGTGTGCGGCGAACAGGTGCTCACTGACCAACACCGCTCGACCGGCATGGTCGGTCGTGACGCGCTGACACCGGAGTACGGGTGCCCCCTCGGGCACCCCGAGCAGCGCAGCGTCCGATGCCGAGGCGAGATCGGCGCCGATGGTCTGGGTCGCTCCGCGCAACTCGATGTCGAGCAACTCGTAGAACGGCCGCCGTTCCACGTCGCGTCGCGAAAAGGTCGCTGCGAGGTCAGCGGGGCACCACACGGTGACGACAGCGAACGGTTCTCCGTCGGCGAGGTTGATGCGCTTGACGCGCAGCACGTCGGTCACGCCGAGCACCTTGCGCACGCGCTCGGGGGCCTCCTCGAATGCGAACTCGGCGATCTTGCGCTCCGAGATCTTCCCGACGCCCTCCACCTGTGATTCGATCGTGCCCAGTGACTCGAGCGACTGGCGCACCGGTTCGCCGGCGACGTACCAGCCGAAACCCTGGCGGGCTGCGATCAACCCGTCGTCGCGCACGAGTTCGAGTGCCCGCCTGACGGTCACTCTCGACGCCGCGAACTCCGCCGACATCTCGGACTCCGACGCGAGCACCGACCCGACGGGAGCGTCGGCGAGCCGCTCGCGCAGCACCTCGGCGATCTCCTGGTACCGGATCCGCCTCACGACGATTCACCGATCGTGTCGGCGTCGATGAGCTCGATCCGGTTGCCGAACGGGTCGTCGACGTGACATCGCACGAGCCCCCCGATCTCGGTGTTCCACGTGGCGGCGAGTCCGCTCGATTCGACGAACTGCTCCAGCCGTCGCATGGTCAGTGCCGGATGCGCCTTGCGGGCCGGAACGAAGTCCGCGTCGGCGCCGACGTGTACTCGCACGTCGGCCGCCTCGAACCAGGCGCCACCACGCGCCGCCATCACCGCCGGCTTCGCCATCTCGGTCAGGCCGAGCACACCGACGTAGAAGGAGCGAGCCAGGGCCTCGCCGCCGACCGGGATCGCCAACTGGACATGGTCGATGCCGACCCAGTCGGGAGTCGAACCGGAGAAGTCGCTCGTCATGAACTTGTACTCTACTTGTCTACATGGCATGCTGGAGCGCCTGAAAGCGACCGCCACCACTCCCATCGAGATCGTCGACGCCGTCTACGCATCCCTCGCCGACAACGTCGCCCTCGGACGTGAGCGTCTCGGGCGTCCGCTCACGCTGACCGAGAAGATCCTGATCAACCATCTCTCCGACCCGCAGCACCAGGAGTTGGAGCGCGGCGACAGCTATGCGGACTTCCATCCCGATCGTGTGGCGATGCAGGACGCGACCGCCCAGATGGCGCTCCTTCAGTTCATGACCGCCGGACTCGACGAAGCTGCGGTCCCCTCCACCGTGCACTGCGATCACCTGATCCAGGCCAAGGTCGGCGCCAGGATCGACCTCGGCGTCGCGGTCGACACCAACAAGGAGGTCTACGACTTCCTGCGCAGCGTGTCGGCGAAGTACGGCATCGGCTTCTGGGGTCCCGGGTCAGGCATCATCCACCAGGTCGTGCTCGAGAACTACGCGTTCCCCGGCGGGATGATGATCGGCACCGACAGCCACACGCCGAACGCCGGTGGCCTCGGCATGGTCGCCATCGGTGTCGGCGGAGCAGATGCGGTCGACGTGATGACCGGCTTCCCGTGGAACGTCAAGTGGCCCAAGGTCATCGGGGTCAAGCTCACCGGCTCACTCTCGGACTGGTCGAGCCCGAAGGACGTCATCCTCGAGGTGGCCCGCCAACTCACCGTGAAGGGTGGCACGGGCGCCATCGTCGAGTACCACGGCCCCGGTGCCGACTCCATCTCGGCAACGGGCAAGGGCACCATCTGCAACATGGGCGCCGAGATCGGCGCCACCACCTCCCTGTTCGGTTATGACGACAACATGAGCCAGTACCTGAAGGCGACGTTCCGTGAGGACATCGCCGACGCGGCTGACAAGGTCGCCGAACACCTGCGTCCCGACGACGGCGCGCTCTACGACCAACTCATCGAGATCGACCTCGACGAACTGAAGCCGCTCATCAACGGCCCGCACACTCCCGACCTGGCGCACAAGGTCGGAGCCGCAGGCGTGGGAGCAGCGGCCCGTGAGAACGACTGGCCGCTCGTGCCGTCGGCCACCTTGATCGGTTCGTGCACGAACTCGTCCTACGAGGACATCACCCGCGCCGCGTCCATCGCCCGTCAGGCATCGGCCCACGGACTGATGGCCAAGATCGACCTGATGATCACGCCCGGGTCGGAACAGACCCGCGCCACCATCGAGCGTGATGGCCTGCTCGCCGACCTCGAAGCGATCGGAGCCACCGTGCTCGCCAACGCATGTGGGCCGTGCATCGGACAGTGGAGCCGACCCGAGTCGATCACCGGTGAGATCAACACGATCGTCACCTCGTACAACCGGAACTTCCCGAAGCGCAACGACGGCTCGGCCAACACGCTCGCCTTCGTCACATCGCCCGACACGGTGATGGCCATCGCTCTCTCCGGTCGACTCGACTTCGACCCCACCGTGGACACCATCACCGCGCCGGACGGCACCGAGGTCCGTCTCGACGCACCCGTCGGCCAGGTCCTTCCCGACGCCGGGTACGACCGCGGTGAGGACACGTTCACCGCTCCCCCGGCCGACGGCGGTGACGACATCGAGGTGATCGTGTCGCCCGACTCCGACCGGTTGCAGTTGCTCGAACCATTCGCTCCGGTCCCCAACGAGCAGTTCCGCGACCTGCCGGTGCTCGTGAAAGCGCAGGGCAAGTTCACCACCGACCACATCTCGATGGCTGGACCATGGCTCAAGTTCCGCGGCCACCTCGAGAACATCTCGGGCAACCTCTACCTCGGCGCGGTCAACGCCTTCCGCCAGGCCGACGGGTCGGACTACGAAGTCGGCTTCGGCAAGAACGTCCTCACGGGCGAGATCGCACGGTTCCCCGCCACCGCCGAGGCGTACCATCGGGCCGGCCAGCCGTGGGTCGTGATCGGTGACGAGAACATGGGTGAGGGTTCGAGCCGCGAACACGCCGCCATGGAACCCCGCTTCCGACTCGGCCTCGTGGCGATCGCCCGCAGCTTCGCCCGGATCCACGAGACGAACCTGAAGAAGCAGGGCATGGTGCCCCTCACGTTCGCCGACCCGGCCGACTACGACCGGATCGAGGAGGACGACCGGATCTCGATCCTCACGCTCCCTCCCGTTCCCGGCGAGCAGGTCACGGTCCGAGTCGCCAAGTCCGACGGTTCGACGTTCGAGTTCGCGGCGGATCACACATTCAGCCCCGAGCAGGTCGAGTGGTTCCAGGCCGGGTCTGCATTGAACATCATCCGCCTCAAGTCCCAGCAGAACTGAACCCGGCCGGTCCCGACGTCCATGGCTCGTCGACGGCGCCCGGGGTCGCGCACCTCGGTCGTCGACGGTCGAGCCGAAATCGTCATTCCGCTCGAATCGATGTGCGACGTCGACGGCAACCCGATGTCGTTCGGCGCCGTCGCGAAACGCTTGCGCCGGGTCACGACCTACCCCTGCGATCCGGCCCCCGCCGATCCGTCGGTTGCCATCGCACTGGATCGATTCGCGTTCGACCTGCATCTGGCCGACGTCGGCCTGGCCACCGACACTCACGATGGCCCTGACTTCTTCGAAGCTGCGTGCACGATGGGGACCATTGCGGTGTTCGTCGTGGACGGCGTCGATCCGCGCCGGTCGAAGCCCGATGACATCGACGCTGCTGCTCGCTCCGGCAAGGTGGCCGGGGGCCTCGTCGCCGCCTACGCCGTCGACGCGCTCCAAGCCTGACCGTCGACGCTGATCGAGTCAGGACAACGTGGCGTAGGCGCGCACGGTGAAAGTTCCGCAGCCTTCGATCTTGGGTGGGACCGCGGTGAACAGGAACGATGACTCGGGGAGTTCGTCGAGGCCGATGA
>JBBSOH010000162.1:0-8572 GCA_038259945.1 Acidimicrobiales bacterium | reverse complement strand
CCGCCCCCCCCCCCCGGGGCCCGGTGGGGGCGGGTGGGTGGGTTGTGGGGGGTTTTCCCCCCCGCCACCCCCGCCCCCAACCACCCCACCGGCGGCAGACACCCGACACCTGGGGCAGGCCTTCCACGTCGCCTCGTCGGTCGGGAGCGGATCGTTGATGGATGGCGACTCATGTGTCGATCGTGTACGGGTCGTCACCGACCGCGGCCTGCAACCTCGCGAGTTCGGCAAGGAGCCCGACGCTGAGGTCCTCGGTTCCGGGCCGACCCCAGAGGTTGTCGACCTCAAGTGGGTCGGCCACGAGGTCGAACAGTTCCCACTCCACGGGACTCGACGGAGGCCGGGCGCCGGGTTGGCCGAGTGGGTCGTTGTAGTAGCAGATCAGCTTGTGCGTGCGGGTCCGCACGCCGTAGTGGGCGGGAACCGCGTGGGCATCGTCGTTGTGCATCCAGTACCGGTAGTACATCGACGTCGGCCAGTCATCGGGTGTGTCGCCGCGCAGCACGGGAGCGAACGAGCGACCCTGGACGTGGTCGGGAACGTCGACCTCCATGTCGAGGCCCATCATGTCGAGCAGCGTCGGACCGAAATCGACGTTGACCACGATGTCGTCGCTCACCGAGCCAGGGGCGACCGAAGCCGGGTGACGGATCATCAGCGGCATCGACAGCGACTCCTCGTACATCAGTCGCTTGTCGAACAAGCCGTGATCGCCGAGGAAGAAGCCCTGGTCGGACGTGTAGACGACGATCGTGTCGTCGGTGAGGCCGGTGTGGTCGAGCCAGTCGAGCATGCGCCCCACGTTGTCGTCGATCGATGCGACGACGCGCAGGTAGTCCTTGATGTAGCGCTGGTACCGCCAGTCGATCTCCTCGTCGAGCGTCAGCCCGGGCGGCACCGTGGCCTTCAGGTCGACCACCGGGTCGAGGTCCATCATCCTCATCCGCACCGCCTGCACGACCTCAGCGCGCCCGACGAGATCGTCACGGAAGGTGTCGGGGAAGGGAATGTCGACATCGTCGTACATCGAGAAGTGCTTCGCATCGGGTTCCCACGTGCGGTGCGGGGCCTTGTGGTGGCAGAAGAGAGCGAACGGTCGGTCGGTGTCGCGTTCGTCGAGCCACCGGAGGCAGTCGTCGGTGATCAGGTCGGTGACGTAACCACCGCGCTCCACGATCCGCGTCCCGCCGTCCCGATCCGGCTCGACGAAGACGGGGTTGTGGTAGTGGCCCTGGCCGGGGAGGATCCGCCAGCGGTCGAAGCCGGTCGGGTCGTGTGCCGCGCCGTGGCCGAGGTGCCACTTGCCGAACATGGCGGTCTGCCATCCGGCGGATTGCAGCGCCTGGGGGAACGTCCACAGGGTGTTGTCGAGGTGGGTGTCGAGCGTGGTGACGCCGTTGACGTGGTTGTAGGTGCCGGTGAGCATCGCAGCCCGACTCGGTGCGCAGATCGAGTTCGTGCAGAACGCCGAGTCGAGTCGCATCCCGCCGGCGGCGATGCGATCGAGGTGGGGTGTCGTGTTGATCCGACTGCCGTAGGCGGAGATCGCATGAGCGGCGTGATCGTCGCTCATGATGAACACCAGGTTGGGTTTCGTGCGGGGTTCCACAGGTCGTTTCTACTCCTGACGGCTCGACCGGCCGGTTTCGAGGTGGCGGGCGGGGGCATGATGGAGCGATGTCGAACCTGCCACCGCCGTCCACACCGGAGCCGGAATCGCCGAACGAACCGACCTCGAACGCACCGGCCTCGAACGCACCGACCTCCTCGAACGGTCCGCCGGCCTGGGATCGACCGTCTCCGTCGCCGTACTCGGCACCGATCCCGCCTCCGCCGCCCGGCTTCTCGAACGACACGGACTCACGCAACGGTGCGGGGACGGCATCGCTGGTGCTCGGGATCCTCTCGATCGTCACCGGTCTCGTCGGCGTCGGCATCGTGCTCGGGATCATCGGGCTGGTGCTCGGCATCATCGGTCGCAAGCGGGCCAAGCGCGGTGAAGCGACCAACGGTGGTGCGGCACTCGGCGGCATCATCACCAGCATCATCGGGTCGCTGGTGTCGATCGCGATGATCGTGTTCGTGGTGGTCCTGTTGTCGTCGGGCAGTTTCAGCTCACTCGTCGACTGCCTCGACGACGCAGGAAACGACCAGGCAGCTCAGGATCGTTGCGAACGCGACTTCGAGGACGACCTCTTCGGGAACTGACCCGGGACTGCGCCTCGCCTGCTGAGCGACCGCCGGACCCGTCCTGTCCTCACACCGATGGACATCCTCGACTCCAACGGACTCCCGGCCAGTACTGCCTGATCCTGCCCGGCACCGACATCACTCGATCGCGGTGCCCCGCTCGATGACCGGCCGCGAGGTTGCCCACGCAGCCGACTAGGGTCTGATCACGTTCCAGCCAGCCAGTTCGCCCTGCAAGGGCAGAGGAGCGTGCATGCCCGTCACCGTCGTCGTCGGAGCCCAGTGGGGCGATGAAGGCAAAGCCAAAGTCATCGACCTGCTCTCCAAGGAGCACACGTACGTCGTGCGCTACCAGGGCGGTCACAACGCCGGCCACACCGTCGTCGTCGACGGCGAGAAGTACGCCCTGCAGCTCGTCCCGTCGGGCATCCTCTACGAGCACGTCATCCCGGTCATCGCCAACGGCGTGGTCGTCGATCTGCCGACCCTGTTCAGCGAGGTCGACATGCTCGAGTCCCGCGGCAACTCGTGCGCTGACCTGAAGGTGTCGAGTCGTGCCCACTTGATCTTCCCGTGGCACCAAGCGCACGATGCGATCGCCGAGGCGATGCGCGGCGACGACAAGATCGGCACGACGCTCAAGGGCATCGGGCCGGCCTACGCCGACAAGGCGCGTCGCGTCGGAATTCGCGCCGGTGACGTGGTCGACCCGGAACGCTTCGCCACGCTGATCCGCGAACGGGCGGCGGCCGAGAACAAGCTGATCGCCGAGGCCGGTGGCGACGAACTCGACATCGACGACATGGTCGCCCGCTACGGCGAGATGGGGGAGCGGCTGCGGCCGTTCGTGTGCGACACGATCACGCTGCTGCACGATGCGCTCGCCGGCGGCTCGCACATCCTGCTGGAAGGCGCGCAGGCGACCTTCCTCGATCTGGACCATGGCACGTATCCCTACGTCACGTCGTCCAACCCGACGGCGGGTGGCGCCTGCGTCGGCACGGGACTCGGGCCGCGCGACATCGATCGCGTGGTCGGTATCACCAAGGCGTACACCACGCGGGTCGGAGCCGGACCGTTCGTCACCGAACTGTTCGACGCCGACGGCGAAACCCTCGGCCGGGTCGGCAAGGAGTTCGGCACGGTCACCGGACGCGCTCGTCGCTGCGGGTGGCTCGACCTCGTGATGCTGCGCCATGCCGTGCGTCTGAACTCGCTGACCGAGTTGTCGCTCACGAAGCTCGACATCCTCGACGGTTTCGAGACCGTGAAGATCTGCACCGGCTACACGTATCGCGGCGAGCAGGTCACCGACTATCCGGATCGCTACGACGTGCTCGAGGAGATCGAGCCGGTCTACGAGGAACTTCCGGGCTGGCGGACCTCGCTCTCCGAGGCCCGCGAGTCCGGTGACCTGCCCGAGCAGGCGAAGGCGTTCATCGCCGTCGTCGAACGCGAGGTCGGGGTCCCGGTCCGAGTGGTCGGCGTGGGCGCCGAACGCGACGACTACCTGATGTGGGACAGCTGACATGATCCCGCGGTACTCGACCCCGGAGATGGATGCGGTGTGGTCCGACCCGGCCCGATTCGGTCGGTGGCTCGAAGTCGAATTGCTTGCGACGGAGGGCCACGCCGCGATCGGCATCGTCCCTGCCGAGGCCGCAGAGATCTGCCGGGCGAAGGCCCCCACCTCGGACGAGGCATTCGTCGAGCGGATCATCGAACGCGAACGGGTCACCGACCACGACGTGGCGGCGTTCGTCGACACGGTTCAGGCCGAGATCGACGATCCCGCCGGTTCGTGGATCCACTACGGCCTCACGTCGTCCGACGTCGGTGACACCGCGCTGTGCTGGGCGATGCGCGACGCATGCGATCTGATGATCGACGCGTCGACGGCGTTGCTCGAGACGTTGATCGACATGGCCCGCACGCACCGCGACACGGTGATGATCGGTCGGACGCACGGCATCCACGCCGAACCCACCACGTTCGGCACGAAGGTGGCGCTCTGGGCGCTCCAGGTCGATCGGGATCGGGAGCGGTTGCGTCAGGCTCGCGAGGCGGTCGCCGTGATGAAGTTGTCGGGAGCGGTCGGCACCTACTCGAACATCCCGCCGTCGGTGGAAGCGTTCGTCGGGGACGCACTCGGTCTGCGACCGATCGCCGCCACGCAGGTCGTTGCACGGGATCGGCACGCGCAATTCCTCTATGCGTGCGCGTCCGTTGGCGCGACGTGCGAGATGATGGCAGTGGAACTGCGCCATCTGCAACGAACCGAGGTGCGCGAGGTTCAAGAAGGTTTCAAGCCGGGTCAGAAGGGCTCGTCGGCGATGCCGCACAAGCGCAATCCGATCTCGGCGGAGACCATCTCCGGACTGTCGCGGGTCCTGCGTGGCAACTTGTCAGCGGGAATGCAGGACATCGCACTGTGGCACGAGAGAGACATCTCTCACAGTTCGGTCGAGCGTGTGATTCTGCCGGATTCGAGTCAATTGGCGTTCTATGTGATGTGCCGATTGAAGCGACTGCTCGACGGGCTCGTCGTGATGCCCGAGCGAATGCAGACCAATCTGGACGCGAGCTTCGGCCTCGTGTTCAGCCAGCCGGTCCTGTTGTCACTCGTGCAGGGTGGCGCGACGAGAGATGATGCCTATCGCATCGTGCAACGCAACGCGATGCGCGCATGGGACGAAGGTCTCGACTTCCGAACTCTGCTCGAAGCCGACGATGAAGTGGACAACGGAGTGCTGGACGACGCGTTCGACCTGCGCCGGAGCCTCGCCAACCTCGGACAGATCTTTGCCCAACTCGACGCCATCGTGATCTGACCCCGGCCCAGTCGAATCCGCGCGTGGAATCCGCGCGTGGAATTCACGCGTCGAATCCACGAGTCCCGATCCACTTCCCGATCCACGTGTCGAATCCGCTTGCGCCATGTGGAGCCCTCCCTCATCATGCGGAGCGCCAACGGCCCGTGGACTCGCGGCGAATCGGATCGAGCCGCTCGCCGTCGACCGGTGATCAGGCGCTGCGCGAGATGCCGGCTCGCTTGAGCACGTTCGCTTCGACGCCCACGTCGCGCCAGCTCGCATACGCGATCTTCTTGCTGTCGCTGTAGCTCTTCGCCACGTCGACAAACGCTGTTTCGAGCTCGGTCATGTCGATCGTCTCCGACATGGACGCGAGCTCGTCTTGGAGATCTCGACGTTCTTGGACGAGCGCCAACTCCTCGATCGGGCTGGCATCGGTCATCTCGTCGTCGATCTTCGCGAGCCGCTTCTCGATCGTTTCCGGCGTGCGCTTGCGACCGCGTTTGGGCTTGGTGGCCCGCAGTCCTTCGAGATAGTCGCGCACGACTCGGCCCTCGGCGCGCCCCTTCGCAAGAGCTGCTTTGTGCGAGTCACTCATGGGTTTTTTTGTCGCCATCAGCTCACCTTATGCGCGACTTCATTTGTTGCAATAGTGTTCGTCGCCATGTTCGAATTGTCATCTCATGGACCCGACGTTCACGTCGGCGTCGGCCCACAGTATCCGTGGGGTGGTCTGTACGGCGGACAGATCGTTGCGCAGGCATTGCGGGCCGCCGCATTCTCGGTCGACACGGACTTGTTGCCTCATTCGATTCGGGCGTACTTCATCCGACGCGGCGACGCCACTGAACCAGTCCGATACGAGGTGGACCGGATTCGCAACGGTCGCAGCTTCGCCACTCGGCGAGTCGTCGCCCGTCAGGCAATCGGTGCGATCCTGAACGCCGAGAGCTCGTTCCAGCGTCCGGAGGACTCGACGGCGATCCAGACCGTCGAGATGCCCGAGGTCCCGCCCGCCGATGTACTCGACCAGGACTCGTGGTCGCCGTCGTTCGAGCGTGCCTACGTCCCACCCGAACGCCTTGCGGACAGTCGTCGCGACGGTGCCGGGCGCCGGGCTGCATGGATGCGGGTCACCGACCCGATCCGCAACGCCGTGGGCGGCGAGGTCGGTGTCGACGACCATGCGGACGACTCGGGCGAGCAACTGCTGCACCGGTGCTGGCTTGCGTTCCTGTCCGACGATCTGCCGACCGACGCCGTGCTCGGCTCGCATCCCGACGCCGGCGACCCGGAGTTCGAGGAGCACCGTTTCACGGCGAGCCTGGACCACACCGTCTGGTTCCATCGGCCGATCGACGTGTCGCAGTGGCATCTCCACGACTTCACCTGCCTGCATCTCGTCGGAGGTCGGGGGCTGGCGGTCGGCCACGTGTTCACCGCCGAGGGCGTCCACACGGCAACGATCGCTCAAGAGGTCCTGGTGCGCGACCGACGTGGGCGAGACTGATGACGTGACGAAGCCGATCGACGAGGAATTCGGATCCCGAGTGCACCCGGCCGACCTCATCGGACAAGGTCGCCCGAGCCCGAGCCCGAGCCCGAGCCCGAGCCCGAGCCCGAGCCCGAGCCCGAGTCAGCGGCTCGATGGCGAGACCCGGTGAGCGATCGCATCGCGAACGCAGGTCGTTCGGCCGCTGGTGATCACGATCCCCTCGGACCGATCAGCGTGTTCGACATGCTGAAGGTCGGCGTCGGCCCGTCGAGTTCGCACACGCTCGGCCCGTGGCGTGCCGCACTGCACTTCGTCGACCGTCTGCGGCGCGAGGACGTGTTGGAGAAGATCACCTCGATCGAGGTCCGCTTCTTCGGATCGCTCGCCAAGACGGGTCGCGGGCACGGCACCGGCATCGCTGCGATGATGGGCCTCGTCGGCCATGACCCCGAGACCTGTGATGTCGGCATCGTCCAACAGCTCGGACCGGAGGTGCAGGACGCCGGAGTCCTCACACTCGGTGGAACGCATGACGTGTCTTTCGTGCGTGATCGAGACATCGTCTTCGAGGTCGGTACGACGCTCCCCGAGCATCCGAACGCGATGCGTTTCACGGCGACCGATTCCGGCGGGGCAACGATCATCCAGACGTCGTTCTCGATCGGGGGCGGCTTCGTCGAGCACGCGGCGCAAGACGTCGAGCCCGCGTCTGAAGATGCTCCGGACGAGCGCTCTGCGACGGTGGAGCGAGAGGTTCCAGGGGGAAGAGAACCCGCGAACAGACGCAAGACGCCCGGCCGTCGAGGAAAGCCGGGCTTCGGCTCCGGCGGGTCAGCGCGTCCTGACGAGGCCGCCGATCCCATTCGCCTGCATCGTGCGGTCGCATGTGCGTCCGATCTCGCCCGGTGGTGTGAGGAGGACGGGTGCGCAATCGCCGACGTCGTGCGCACCAACGAGCTCACGTGGCGAACCGACTCCGCGATCGACACCGACCTGTTGCGCATCCGCGACGTGATGCGTGACTGCATGTTCCGCGGGGTCTCGACCACGGGCACACTGCCTGGCGGACTCGACGTGGCGCGACGTGCCGCTGCGCTGCACCAGTCCCTGTTGGGCGACGCCACACGATTCGCGGACTCGGCGGCCTGGTTCGAAACGCTTCGACGGTCACCACTCGGCTTCGGTGACACCGTGCAACTCGTGAGCTGTCTGGCGCTCGCAGTGAACGAGGAGAACGCCGCCTTCGGTCGAGTGGTCACAGCGCCGACGAATGGTGCTGCAGGCGTGATTCCCGCTGTGCTGTTCCACCATCTCGCCAGCCTCGCCGCCGACGAGTGGACCCCCGACGACCTCGACGCCGAATCGGTGAGGTTCCTGATGGTGGCAGCCGAGATCGGCTCGATCTTCAAGAAGCGAGCCACCATCTCGGCTGCAATGGGCGGATGTCAGGCCGAGATCGGCGTGTCCTCTGCGATGGCGGCCGCCGCGTTGACCGAGTGTTGCGGAGGCACCGTCGCCCAGTCGTTGATGGCCGCCGAGATCGCGATGGAGCACCACCTCGGGCTCACGTGCGACCCGATCGGTGGGCTCGTGCAGGTGCCGTGCATCGAACGCAATGCGATGGGTGCGATGAAGGCGATCTCGGCGTCGCACCTCGCACGTGCGAGTGATCCGACCCTCGCCCGCGTGTCACTCGACGACGTGATCGAGACGATGTGGGCCACGGCCCAGGACATGCACACCGACTACAAGGAGACCGCCGAAGGTGGCCTCGCCACCCGCATCCCCGTCAGCGTCGTCGAATGCTGAGTTCGACTTCGACTGCGCCACGCGAGGTGCGCCGCTGGTGGCGTGTCGTGATGTGTCGAGACGCCAACCTTCATGTCGACGTGGTCAGTGGTCGACGAGTTGGCTCGGGTGGAGGTTGCCGAGTGGTGGGGGTCGGTTGGGGTCGTCGTTGAAGTAGAGCCAGCGGGTGTCGAGGCGTTCGCCGATGGGGTGTTCGTAGGTTCCGGTGATGGGTGGTGGCGGGCCCGCTGGGGGCTTGGGTCTGGTCCCGGCTTCGGTGAGTGGT
>JBBSOH010000161.1:0-8575 GCA_038259945.1 Acidimicrobiales bacterium | reverse complement strand
TGCAGCCGGTTCCAGTGTGGTCGGGTTGGTCACCCGGGACCGCGCTGCGGGCACGCAGGATCCGCCATGGTCAGTGTCAGGTCGGGGACGGGTTCGAGCGCCTGGAGTGGGTCGGGATCTTGGCGAACGTGTAGGCCCAGGGGCCACTGCACCGGTAAAGATAACCTCGATCCACCGATCAGAATGTTCTCGTCGACAGCACTCGACCCTGCGCGATTTCCGGCATTATTTGCGTAGCGATGTGCGCGATATTGCTCGGGCTCGCTCGGTCGGATGCGTGCGAAGGCGTGCTCCGGACATCTCGGCTCGCGTTGTCCGAGCGTTGTGCGGTTTTGACGGGTCATGGAATCGTGGTCGTCCTCCTGCGACGAACCGGGCCCACATCCGGTGGCCGACTTCATCGACGAGCGGTCCACATGCCGTCCACGGACGGTTCAACACAGAGCGACACAATTCGGACCGGGGAGCACGCAATCAGCCGATACCCGGATGTTTCGTGACCGTGAGGACTGTCGCGGACGTTCTGGACGTGCAGGACAAGCCTTGTAAGAGAGTTCCCACGGTCTGGAGCAACGCACGGGTGTCTGACTCAGTTCCCGGTGACGACCTTCCCACTCAGCAGATCGCCGAGAACATCGGCGGCGGCAGCGTCGGCGGGCTCCATGAACTGGGCGTAGACGCCGAGGGTCGTCGACGCGTTGGCATGTCCGAGGCGTCCGGACACCGTTCGCACGTCGACGCCTGACGTGAGCATGTGTGTCGCGGCGAAGTGTCGGAGATCGTGCAGGCGGACCCCGTTGATTCCATTGGCCGAGCACAGACGGGTGAACGCTTGCGTGACGCGGTCGGGCTGCCACGGCTCGCTGCCCGATACCGAGTCGGTGAACACGAAGCCGTCTGGGAGCAGCTCGACTTTCGCTTGTCGGCTGAGTTCCAACTGCTGGTCGCGTCGCCGGCGAAGCAGTTCGACCGTGGTCTCGTCCACCGTGATTCGGCGGGACTGGTGTGACTTGGTGTCCTTCTCGATCAGCTCGGTCTTGACCTGAGCGATGGAGTGCTCGATCAGAATTGATCGTCGGCTCAGCGAGATCCGGTTCCATCGGAGCGCAATCAACTCTCCGCGCCGTGCCCCCGTCGCTGCCGCCAGGTGGAAGAACAGACCGAGGATGGGGTTCTGCGAGTCGTGTGCAGCCTCGATCAGCCGAATGACGTCGGATGGCTCGGGCAGGGTGATCTTCGCTCGGCGAACCGTCGGTGGCGAAGCTTGGTCTGCCGGGTTGTGGCGGAGCCACCCCCAGCGCACAGCTTGCTTGAGTGCCGAGCTCATGACGGCGTGAATCATGCGCACCGATGCGGGAGCGAGGCCCTCGGTTGTGAGGGAGCGGTATAGGGCATCAAGGTCCTTCGAGGACAGGTTCTGTAGCTTCTTGGAACCGAGCGTAGGAATGAGTCGCTTGGCGACGATGCGTCGGTAGCCCTGGATCGTGCGCGGCGACAGGTCGCCTTCGACGTTCTCGAGCCAACGGGTCAAGAGATCGGCAACGCTGGCACTCGATGCAGTTGCACGACCGCTGGATACTTCGTCCAGCAATTCGTTCAGGGCGTTCTCAGCCGCTCGGCGCCCGCCTCTGAACCCGCGCCGCACGCGATTTCGCTCGCCGGTGATCGGATCTCGACCGGCGTCGACCGACAGCGACCAGTAATTGGTGCGCCCTTTGACGGCCGACATGGTCCCTCGCATGAATAACACGGTAGGCGAAATCCGGTGATTGGGCCAACACTTTGGCCAACATCTCCGGTCGTCAGCGGAACGACTACTTTAGAAACACCGATCTAGCTGGTGTTTTTCAGAGCCCAAACCGAGAGTCGAACTCGGGACCTACGCATTACGAGTGCGTTGCTCTACCAACTGAGCTATCTGGGCAACCGCTGCGACCGGAGCCACAGCGCCCGCAATGTTAGCGCCGGGCCAGCGGATCACGACCGTCCCATCGCCCGGTCGATCCGTACGGCTCGAAGCGAGCGAACATCTCCTCGGAGTACCAGTCGCCGTCGCGGGTCTGGTCGATCACCTGCTGATGCCGCGGCATCGAATATGCGTACGCCTTGACCGCATCCATCGATTCCCACAGGCTGAACGTCGCGAGCCTGCCGATCGGGGCCTCGCCGACCCCCACCACGTCGATCAGTCCGGGTGCGGTGTGGAGTTCGGTGTCCACCTCACGGGCAGCGTGGCCGAACGCGCGGCCCGCGGACCGGCGGACGTCGGCGCGGGTGACGATCGCGACCTGCCCGCCACGCTCGCCCTTCTCCATCCCGTCGAGCGGGTCGACACCACGCCATCGGCCGTGGCCACCGAGCGACCGGAGTCGCACGTGCCACGACTCGGTGGCCTGGTCCCATCGGCGCGCGATCGGGTGCGAAGCGAGGAACCGGTCGAGGTCGGCTTCGTCGTCCCACACGGCGAACACCGCAGAGCGCGACAGGTCGGCTCCCGGCCCGGTGTCGTTGCCGCGACCTGTTCCGAGCAATCGCCAGAATGCGAGCCCGTCGACACGATCGAGCCGGGGTCGGTCCAGGCCGAGCCGTGCGAGGACGAACGGGATCTTCGAGCGCGACTCGCGTACGAGGTGGAATGATGCGATGCGGGCCATCGTCGTCCATCGTGCCGCAGCCTCCGGCGAACCGCACGACCGGCCGGCTCGATCGATGGTCGTCGCCGATCACGACCCCCTTCTCGGTGGCGCCTGCGATGCACACTCACCAGGACGGCGCGCAGTGCAATCGGGGGTCGAACCAACGTGGTACGAATGCGAGATGCCACTGTCGATGGACGAACTCGCCGACCTCGCCGTCGAGGCGGCCACCACCGCGCGGACCGACGCGTATTCGCCCTACTCCGACTTCCCGATGGGGGCCGCAGTCGTGTCGCTCGACGGCACGGTGCGTCGTGGCGTCCTGATCGAGAACGTGTCGCTCGGCCTGGCCATGTGTGCCGAGCGCGTCGCGATCTTCACCGCCGTCACCGACGGGATCGAACCGGCGGTGCTCGCGCTGTGCTCCAAGCGGACCGGTGGTGCCCTCACCTTTCCGTGCGGCGCCTGCCTCCAGGTGGCGCTCGAGATCGGCGGCGCCGACCTCGTGGTGATCGCCGTCGACACCGACGGGGTGACGGAGCGTGCCGTGCTGTCCGACCTGCTCCCGCGGGCGCCCAAGATCCACTCGCCATCCTGATCACTGCTGTTCGCGGGTGTGGCGGACGATTGCGCCAAGCTGAGACGCGATGACCTGGTTCGCCGACCTGACCTCGACGCCGATCGACGTCGCCGTGGCGACTGTGGTCGGCTACCTGCTCGGGTGCATCCAGATCGCAAATCTGGTGGCTCGCCGACGCGCGAAGGTCGACCTGCGCGACGTGGGCGACCGCAACCCTGGCTTCTGGAACGCCCGCGAGACACTGGGGCGAAAGGCGGCGGTCCCGGTGTTCGTCGGTGATGTGGCCAAGGGCCTCGCCGCTGCGGGAGTCGGTGCGCTCCTCGCCGATGACGGCGTGTGGGGCGTGGCGTACGTCGCCGGCGGTGCGGCGATGATCGGCCACGCCTTCCCGGTGTTCTCCCGGTTCGTCGGGGGGCGCAGCATCCTCACCTTCGTCGGCACCGTGCTCGTCGTCACGACCGTGCCGACGTTGCTCGCAGTCGCATTCCTGCTCGTGGTGTTCGTGATCACCCGGTCGTTCGCCCGTGCCTCACAGGCGGGGATGATCGCCCTCCCCTTCGTCCAGATCGCGATCGACGGGCCGTTCCGCACGGCGGCGACCGGCGTGCTGATGACGTTCATCGGTGTGCGGTTCGCGATGGCCGCGGTCGAGGACCGACGTCGAGCTGCGGCTCAGGGGTAGGTGCGGCCGCGCCACGTCTGAGCGCCGCGACGGGTGATGCCTCGAACGATCGCCGCCACCGACGCGAGGTCGGCGAGCGGGCTCGCCCAGTAGGCAGCATCGATGCGGTCGTACGCGGTGCGGGTGCCGACCAGCGTGCCCAACCGGTTGGCGAGCAGCACCACGTCGATGACGTCACCACGCCGGAGCAGCAGTCGGGGGAGCGGCATCGCCTGCGCGAGGGCGACCACGGCGAGGTCGAACACCTGACGTCCGAGCGGCTCGACGCCGGGGAGGGCGAGCGAACGACCCCATCCGGACCAGGTGTCCTGCAGCGACTCGAACATCCGCACGGTGAGCAGGTCGGCGGCGTCGAGGAAGCCGACGCTCCATCCGTCGCCGGCGAGACGCCGGGCGAGTGCGATGTCCTCCACCACCTCTCCGGCCACCAGCGACATCCCGCCGGCATCGAGGAACGCCGCTCGCCTCAGCGTCATGCACTGGCCATTTGCCATGATCCGGTCCGGCTTCGCCTGCTGTCGTCCCGCGGCTCCGGGCGGACCGAATCGGTAGACCAGTGTGGTCAGCATCGATGCGTGCAGCCAGCGGGTGCCGGGGGTCGGGCATTCGAACCGCCCACCGACCGTGAGGAGGTCGAATTCATCGGCGACCGCACGGGTGACGGCTGCGGTGGCCAGCGCCGGATCGGGACGGGCATCGGCATCGAGGGTCACGACCCAGTCCCCACTCGCCGCTTCGATTCCCTGCTGCAGCGCCCACGCCTTGCCCGCCCACCCTGTGGGAAGTGGTGATCCGTTCAGGACACGGGCTCCGGCAGCAGTGGCGACGACTGCCGTGTCGTCGCTCGACTGGTCGTCGACCACGATCACCTCGCCGACGCCCGGCGCTCCGACGATCGCCGCGAGCAGGGGACCGATCCGCTCGGCTTCATCGCGGGCGGGGATGACGATGCTGATCGACACGGCGTCGGCGTCGTTGGACCGGACGGCAGGAAAGTCGACAGCCGAGAGCGGAGGCGCGGTCCGAGCCGCTCGCGCGAGGCGCGAGATCGCCACGGCACCGG
Organism: Acidimicrobiales bacterium; assembly: GCA_038259945.1. Taxonomy (GTDB): domain Bacteria; phylum Actinomycetota; class Acidimicrobiia; order Acidimicrobiales; family Ilumatobacteraceae; genus Ilumatobacter_A. The sequence goes on along the minus strand of JBBSOH010000161.1, from coordinate 3,614 downwards.
CACCGGCACGCAACGCGATCGACGACCAGCCGAGCACCCTGATCGCAGCACTCGCCCCGGGGTCCGGGAGCCGGGCCCACCGTCCGAGACGCGTGAGACCTCCACGTTGCGAACGTCGCGGCGTCATGTGTTGTCGCCGCTCGTTCCCGGTCGGCCGCCACGCTCGACCATGGGCGCCAAGACCGTCATGCGAGGTCGGAGGCAACCATGTCGGCAACCATGTCGGCGACGATGCGGGCGCTCGTCGTCACCAGCGGCAGGCCTCCGCCCGGGTGGCTCGATCCGCCGACGAGGTACAGCCCGTCCTTCGTCCCGCGGTTCTTCGGACGGAGGAACGCAGCCATCTTTCCATTCGAGGACGAGCCGTAGATGGCTCCGCCCGGCGCCCGGTAGTTGTGCTCGATGTCGCCGGGGGTCATCACGGCACAGAACTTCATCCGGCGCCGGAGGTCGACTCCGTGATCGGCGAGTCGATCCAGCACCGTGTCTCGATAGGCGTCCCGATCGATTTCGATCCCCGGTGGCGTGTTGACGAGCAGGAACCAGTTCTCGTCGCCCTCGGGCGCCTGGCTCGGATCGGTGGTCGACGACACGCATCCGTAGATCGTCGGATCCATGGCGAGTTGGCCGGCGTCGATCGCCCGGAACTCCTGGAACGAGTCGCCCGAGAACCACACGTTGTGGTGCAGGATGCCGGGCGTCGTGCCGCGCGCTCCGATGCACAAGACGAAGCCGCTCGTCGACTGAGGCGCCTTGCGGACCTTGGCGAGCGCATCCTCGTCGGGGAGGAGGTCGTCGTAGAGATGTCGAGCGTCGGCGTTGACGACCACGATCGATGCGTCGATGTACGAGCTGTCGGCGAGTTGCACGCCGGTGACCCTCTCGGGCGTGGACAGGATCGACGTGACCTCGCAGGAGGTCCGGATCTCCACGCCGACGTCGAGTGCCACTCGCTCGAACGCGTCGCGCAGCGCCCGCAGACCGCCCATCGGGTACCAGCACCCGAAGCGCGACTCGATGTGCGGGATGCACGCCAGTGTGGCGGGTGCCTGTGCAGGCGACGAGCCGGAGTAGGTGGCGTACCTGCCGACCCACTGACGCAGGCGATCGTCGTCGAAGGAGTCGCGGGCGGCACGACGGAGCGTTCGTAATGCGTCGATCTTCAACAGATCGGTGGGCGAGTCCATCCGCTTCAACAGCGCGAGCGGACCCGACATCGGGCCGGCGAAGAAGGTTCGTTCCGACACGTCCCACACTTCGCGTCCACGCTCGTTGAAATCCCGCCACTGCTGACCCGCGCCCGGAGCGAACGCATCGAACGAGCCGGCGGTCGCGACGGGGTCGTCGTGGACGTCGAGGGTCGAGCCGTCGCGCCACGAGTAGCGGAACTGCGGGTCGAGGCGGATCAGGTCGACCTGCTCGGCGAGCGACGTGCCCGCCAGGCGGAACACCTCGTCGAAGACGTGGGGGAGTGTGAGGAGCGACGGGCCGACGTCGAACGAGAACCCGTCACGCTCGAACAGCGCGAGCTTGCCGCCGACCACGGCGTTGCGTTCCAGCACCGTCACCCGGTGCCCGGCCATGCGAAGCCGGATCGCGCAGGCGAGCCCACCGACGCCGCTGCCGACGACCACCACGTGCCGACTCATCGCACGCTCTCATTGCCGGCGGACCGGTTCGGGCCGGCCAGGGACAGGTTGGTGCCAGGCACCAACCTGGACGCAGCCGTGATGGCGATCGGGAGCATTCCCAGCCCGCCGACGGTCGCCACGAGCGGGTCACGGAAGTATCTTGCGAAGCCGAGCGTCTGCATCACCGACATGTACCCGTACTCACCGACGAGTCGAACATCGGGCTCGCGCCGCGCCGGCGGCAGCATCCACTCGAAGACGGCCATGATGCCGAGCCCGGTGAGGAACCAACCGGCGAAGTTCGACAGCGGGATGCCGCGGTACACGCCCCGCTTGACCCATGCCCAGTAGCCCTCCCCGACCATCTGCGGGTCGAGGAAGAGGTCCCATGCGGTCATCGCCGCCGAGCCGAGCGCGATGCGCCGTCCGGGGGTCGAATGCGGTCCGAGTGCAGCGTGTGCGGCTTCGCGCGACGGCAGCCCCATCCCGAACCAGGCGAGCGGCACGATCACCGGCACGTGCGCGATCTGAGGGCGCAGTGCGTCGGTGTACGCATAGCGGCCGAATGGCAGTCCGGTCCGTGTGCCGACCCGCTCGACGACGCCGGTCGCGATGGCGGTCGCCGCCGCAGCGCTGCCCGATCGCCGTGTGCCCCACCGCTTCATAGCGTTGGCAGCCGACGTGGCGAACATCGATGCGACCACCACGCTCGACAGCACACGGCGAGCCTGCCCACGTTGCGGGAGCAGTGGTGTGGCGATCATCCCGGCGATCGTCACGACTCCGGCCGCAGCGGCGACGCCATCGGCCCACCGGTTGGCTGTCCGGTCGGGCGTGTGGTCGGTCATCGGACCCTCGCATCCCTGAGGTCGACGTCCGCCGACTGGTTCCCGGTGAAGCGAGCGTGCGCCCTCATCGCAGCAGCGAGGCGACGAGTCGCGCCTTCTCGGCGGTCGACACCGACGCCCTCGACTCGAATACGTCGTAGTTCTGGGCCTCGATCTTGTCGAGGATCCGCCCGTAGAGCGTGAGGGCGGCGCCGACACATTTCGCGGAGCGGTCCGGGAGCATCGCGATGCCGACCTCGGCCGAGCGGTACAGCTCGCGACACCGGTCGATCTCGAAGCGCATCAGCTCCACGAACTCGGGCGTGACCCGACGCTCGGCGAGGTCCGCCCCGAACTTCCGGGAGTCCTCGAGTGGCACGTACTGACGGCCGCGGTCGAGGTCCTCGTCGATGTCGCGCAGGAAGTTCGTCAGTTGGAATGCGTTGCCGAGGTCGCGGGCGTGGGGGAGTGCGATGTCGTAGTCGGTCGGCTCGAGGATCGGCAGCATCATCTCGCCGATCACTGCAGCGGAGCCATCCATGTAGACGAGCAGTTCGTCCCACGTCTCGTACGACTCGATGGTGAGGTCCATGGTCATCGACCGCAGGAACCGGTCGAACGCGGTGACGTCGATGTCGAACGCTCGCACCGTGTGGACGACGGCCTTGAGGACGGGGTCGTTCGACTTGCCTGCGTCGAGGTCGGCGAAGAACCGGTCACCGAAGTCCTTCAGCGTCGCCGCACGGACCTCGGTGGGGACATCCCGCCCGCCCTGGGACTCGATCTCGTCGACGATGTCGTCGGCGTACCGGGCGAACGCATAGAGCGCATGCACATGGTGCTGCTTGACCCGCGGGAGGACCTTCGTCGACCAGTAGTACGTGGTGCCGTGGCGCTTGTTGAACTCCTTGCACAGCGCGTAGCTCTCGTCGAGCGTGACCGGACCGGTGGGCAGCAGGTGCGTTGTCGGCACCGGCGGTTTCCGGCTGAGCAATTTCGGCACGCGCATCGCCATCATCGTAGAGCGCTCGCTGCGATGAGTCGTGAGGATGCCGAGACCAACTCGCAGACCGTCAGGCAGCAAGGGTCGGACTCGTAGGGACCTTGGCGCAAAACTCTCCGCTCGATGCGTTGGCGTCGCTGGCGAGTTCGGCGT
>JBBSOH010000160.1:0-8635 GCA_038259945.1 Acidimicrobiales bacterium | reverse complement strand
CGTGTTCGCCGCCACCGGCGAACAGCACGAAGCGAACGTCGAGATCGCACGCCAGGCGGGCCTGCTCTGACCCGGCTCGCGGCGGTCATCGGATCGCCGGTCGCCCACAGCCTCTCGCCGGTCATCCATCGTGCTGCCTTCGACGCTGCCGGCGTCGACTGGACCTACGCCGCACTCGAGGTGGCACCGGGCAACGCCGCTGCAGCGTTGGGTGCGATGCGCACACTCGGCATCAGCGGCCTGTCGGTCACGATGCCGCACAAGGAGGCGGTGGCCGACGCCGTCGATCGGCTCGACCCGGCGGCACGTGCGCTCCACTCCGTCAACACGGTCAGTTGGGACGGCGATCAGCTCGTCGGTTCGTCGACCGACGGCGCCGGGTTCGTCGCCTCGTTGGGCGACGCGAACGTGAGCGTCGAAGGAGCGAAGGTCGCGATCATCGGTGCCGGGGGAGCTGCACGCTCGGTGATCGACGCGCTGGCACGCGCAGGTGCCACCGACATCACCGTGCTCAACCGCACTCCGGAGAAGGCCGAGGCAGCAGCAGCGCTGACGCCGGTGGCGTCACCGGGGATCATCAGCGACATCAGTCGTGCTGACATCGTCGTGAATGCCACGAGCGTGGGCATGGGTTCCGACGAGTCACTGCCGTGCGACACCGATCTCCTGCACGACGGCCAGGTGGTGGCGGACCTCGTCTACCACCCGCTCGTGACGCTCTGGCTCGCAGCGGCGGCCGAGCGCGGCGCCCGCACGGTCGACGGTCTCGGGATGCTCGTGCACCAGGCCGCACTCCAGCAACGCATCTGGCTCGGGGCCGACGCCGTGGTGGACACGGCCGTCATGCGAACTGCGGCCCTCGAAGCGCTCAGATCACGCAGCTGATTCCCACCACGGTGGTGCGGGCCACGAACCCGACCCCACGTAGAGCAGGGTGAACGCGAGGCCCTGGTTCCGGTCGACCGGGTAGATCGACGCGAGGTCGATCACCGGGCCGTGCCCGTCCGGATCGGGGCACGGATCGAGTGGTGCCACCCCTGCGTAGGCCGGCTGTGGGCACGCTCGGGCATCGAGGAACGCCATCTTGCGCGAGATGTAGTCACCGGCCGCGTACCCGCCCAGACGACGGAGGTGGATGCCGTCGGCGGCGAACCAGGTCGATTGATCCCGGGCGTAGGTGGCCCAGTCGGCGACGACGATCTCGGGGTACGTGCCGTCGGATTCGATCTGTTTCAACGTGGCATTGCTGCGTTCGAACACGTCGGCGAAGCCCGTGTTGCCCGGTGAGGTGTAGCTGACGTTGGAGCGCAGCGTGAGCCAGACGATGCGGCGGTATCCCTTCGAACGGGCGAGGGCGGCGACCGCCTCGATGTCCTGGGCGAATCGGGCGTCGCCGTCGTTGTAGCCGGTGGCCACGATCAGCGTCGTGAAGCCCGCCGCAGAAGCCTCGACCTCCTCGTACAGCGTGATCGGGACGTAGCCGTCGTAGTTGGTACACGAGGTGGCGACCCGGCGCCGGCACGAGGCGAGCGACAGCGTGTGATGGAAACCCTGCACCTGGTCGACACCGGCATAGAACTGCATCCCGAGCCACGCCGAGTCGCTGACCAGCAGTGCGTTGTCCGGGATCACCGGGGTCGGTGGAAGTGTCGTGGTGGGGAACCGCACAGCGGGTGCTGCGACGGTTGCGGCGTCGTCGATCGGCGCCGACGATGCGGCGCCCACCCAGCCGCTGGCGACGAGTGCACCGCACGCTGCGACGAGCAGTGACAGAGCAGAGCGGCGCATGTGTCGAGTATGGCCCCCGGGGCGGTCGCTAGCCTTGCCACGATGCTCAGGTATCTCACCGCCGGCGAATCCCACGGCCAGGCCCTCGTGGTCACGATCGAGGGACTTCCCGCCGGCTTGGAGATCACGGTCGAGCAGATCCAGGAGGAGATGGGTCGGCGTCGCCTCGGGTACGGCCGCGGCCCGCGACAGCGTTTCGAGGCCGACGAACTCACGTTGATCGGCGGCGTGCGTCACGGCCGCACCCTCGGCTCCCCGGTCGCCGTCGAGATCAAGAACTCGGAGTGGTTCCGCAGCGACAAGTGGCACGAGGAGATGGACCCGGCGCCTGGTGCCACGAAGGCTCCGCTCACACAGGTCCGCCCCGGCCACGCCGACCTCACCGGAATGCAGAAGTACGGCTTCACCGACGCACGCGACGTGTTGGAACGTGCGAGTGCACGCGAGACTGCGGCCCGCGTCGCCGCCGGCGCCATCGCGAAGCAGTTGCTCAAGCCGCTGGGCGTCGAGATCCTGTCGCACGTGATCCAGATGGGCCATGTCCGAGTTCCCCCCGGTGCCGCCCGGCCCACACCCGGTGAGTTGGATCGCGTCGACGACAACCAGGTCCGCTGCTTCGACCTCGCCACCAGCGAGGACATGATCGCCGAGATCAAGGCATGCGCGAAGGAGGGCGACTCGCTCGGAGGCGTGGTCGAGGTGCTCGGGTTCGGCGTGCCGGTCGGACTCGGTTCCCACGTCCACTGGGACCGCAAGATCGACGGCATGTTGGCCCAGGCGTTGATGAGCATCCAAGCCATCAAGGCCGTCGAGATCGGTGACGGTTTCGACGTCGCCGGTCGCCGCGGCAGCACCGCTCACGACCCGATCTCGTGGGACTCCGAGCACGAGCGGTACCGGCGCGGCAGCACGCTGGCCGGTGGCACCGAGGGCGGCATGACCACCGGCGAACTGCTCGTGGTGCGTGCAGCGATGAAGCCGCTCGCCACGCTCAACAAGCCCACACTCGAGACCGTCGACACGGCCACCAAGGAGTCGGGGGTGTCGTTCAAGGAGCGCACCGACGTCACGGCGGTGCCGGCGATGGGCGTCGTCGCGGAGACGATGGTGGCACTCACGCTGGCCGGCGAGGCGCAACGCAAGTTCGGGGGCGACTCGATGGACGAGTTCGTCCGCAACGCCGAGAACTTCGCGGCGACGCTGTGAGGGAGTGGCTGTGAGTACGTGCACCGACAGCCACATCGTGCTGGTCGGGATGATGGGCGCCGGCAAGTCCTCGGTCGGCCGTGCCATCGCGCGCAAGCTCGGCCGCGAACTGCTCGACAGCGACGAGATGATCGAGGCCCGCACGGGCCGCACCGTGCGCGAGATCTGGGCGGCCGACGGCGAACCTGCATTTCGCGCACTGGAGACCGACGTCCTGCGCGAAGCAGTGGCGTCGCCCACGCCGTCGGTGATCGCCGCCGCTGGAGGCGTGGTGCTCAGCGCCGACAATCGGGCGGTGTTGAAGGGTGCGGGAGCGCACGTGGTGTGGCTTCTCGCCGATGTGGAACTCCTGCTCGGTCGGGTGAAGGCCGGGATGCACCGCCCGCTCCTCGACGAGGACCCCGAAGGCACGCTGCGGCGGATGTACGACGAGCGCGGCGACCTGTACCAGGAGGTCGCCGACGCGATCGTGTCCGTCGACAACCGATCCATCAACGACGTCGCGGGAGCGGTGCTGCGATGCGCCGGGTGACGGTCCCGCTCGTCGACCGTTCCTACGAGGTCGTCGTGGGCAACGGGAGCGTCGCAGAGTTGCCTGATCTCGTGCCGCCGTCGGTGCGGCGGGTGGCGGTCGTGACGCAATCGGGTGTTCCAGTGCAGTTCCGTGAGTTGGGCGCATACCTGCCTGACCACGACGTGCAGGTGTGCGAGATCGGGGTCGGCGAGTCGGCCAAGTCGCTGGCGACCATCGAGTCGCTCATGCGCTCGTTCGCGCAGATGGGCCTGACCCGCAACGACGTGGTGGTCGGCGTGGGCGGCGGGATGGTCACCGACGTGGCCGGCTTCGCCGCAGCGTCGTGGCATCGTGGCATCCCTGTCGTCCACGTGTCGACGACGCTGCTCGGCATGGTCGACGCCGCGATCGGCGGCAAGACGGGCGTCAACCTGCCCGAAGGAAAGAACCTGGTCGGTGCGTTCTGGCAGCCGTCGGGGGTCGTGTGCGACCTCGACGCACTGGCCACGCTGCCCCCGCGGGAGATGCGCTGCGGTCTGGGCGAGATGGCGAAGTACCACTTCCTCACCGGTGACGATCTGTTGGCGATGGAGCTCGACGAGCGCATCGCACGGTGCGTCGAGATCAAGGCCGAGGTGGTCGCCTCCGACGAACGCGAGGGTGGTCGCCGGGCGTTGCTGAACTACGGCCACACGCTCGCTCACGCACTGGAGATCGCGACCGGTCACGAACTCGCACACGGCGAAGCCGTGGCGATCGGGTTGATGTACGCCGCCGAGCTCGGCTTCGAGCTGGGTCGGATCAATCGAGCGAGGGTCGACGAGCACGCGGCAGTGGTGGCGGGGGAGTACGACCTGATGACCCGCCCGCCATCGGGCCTCGACGCCGCGGAGTTGGTCGCGCTGATGCACCGGGACAAGAAGGCGCTCGACGGGCTGACGTTCGTCCTCGACGGACCGAACGGCGTCGAGGTGGTCGCCGGTGTCGACGAGGAACCGGTCCGCAACGCACTGGAGCGTTTCCTGACATGACCCCCATCGACCACTCCGAACGGATCAGTCGCGTCATGCGCGAGATCGGTGGCGGCACCCTGGCGGTCGACGACCTGACCGACCTCCGCTGGTTGACCGGATTCGACACCTCGAACGGCTGGGCAGTGCTGCGCGGCGGCGAACTGTTCGTCGGGACCGACGGACGCTACGGCGACAAGGCCGCCGCCGAGACCGCAGGAACCGGTGCGACGCTGATCGTCGAGCACCAGTCCGAGGATCTGTGCGAGCGCCGCGACCAACTGGTGGGCGATGCCGAGGACGACGATCTGATCCGACGGCTTCGCCGGGTGAAGGATGTCGCCGAGATCGAACGGATCGAGGAGGCTGCGGCGATCGCCGACGCCGCACTCGCCGAGGTCGAGCCAGTGCTCCACGGCATGACCGAACTCGACGTGCGCGCGGAACTCGAGTACCGGATGATCCGCCTCGGCGCGGACGACCGGAGCTATCCGACGATCGTGGCCACCGGCCCCGACCACGGCGCCCGGCCACATCACGGAGCCACACGGCGCAAGATCATCGAGGGTGACACCGTGATCATCGACGTCGGAGCCCTGGTCGACGGCTACCACTCGGACATGACCCGGTCGTGGGTGATCGGCGAAGCGACGTCCGAGCAGCGCGACACCTACGACCTTGTCGCCGCATCGCAGCGGGCGGGGCTCGACGCGACGTTTGCCGGTGCGAGTTCGCGTGCGGTCGACGCAGCGTGTCGCGACGTGTTCGAAGCCGCAGGCCGCCTCGACGAATACGTCCACGGCACCGGCCACGGCGTCGGCCTCGACATCCACGAACTGCCGTTCCACAACCGCACCACCGACGAGACCCTGGAAGCCGGGATGGTGGTGACCATCGAGCCCGGCCTCTATCGTGGAGGCTTCGGCGGCTTCCGGATCGAGGATCTGGTCCTGGTCACCGACGCCGGCCACCGGGTGCTGACGCACTCACCGAAACGAGAGTTGTAACCGACATGCCCCAGATCTCCGTGAACGACCTGAAGAACGGCATCACACTCGAACTCGACAACAACCTGTTCCAGGTCATCGAGTTCCAGCACGTGAAGCCCGGCAAAGGTGGAGCATTCGTCCGTTCGAAGATCCGCAACGTGCGCACCGGCGCCGTGATCGACAAGACGTTCAACGCCGGGATCAAGGTCGAGCAGGCGATCGTCCAACGTGAGGACATGCAGTACCTGTACCACGACGGCAACGACTACGTGTTCATGAACACGAAGACCTACGACCAGACCAACGTCGCCGAGGTCTCGCTCGGCGATGCGAAGGACTACCTGATCGAGCAGATGATCGCCCAGATCGCGTTCTACAACGGCGAGATCATCGGCGTCGAGATCCCGGCGTCGGTCGAGTTGACGATCGCCCAGACCGAGCCCGGTCTGCAGGGCGACCGTTCGAGTGGTGGCACCAAGCCGGCGACGCTCGAGACGGGCAAGGAGATCAAGGTCCCGCTGTTCATCGAGATCGGTGAGAAGGTGCGCGTCGACACGCGTACCGGCGACTACATGACCCGCGTCTGATGGTGGTCCCCCGTCCCGACGTTCGCTCCGAGGGTCGAGAACGCGCCTTGTATCTGCTGTACGAGGCGGAGTCGAAGGGCATCACGCCCGTCGAAGCGCTCGAGTTGCAGGTGCTCGAACCCGACGAACTCACTCAGACACTCGTGCGTGGCGTGGCCGCTCATCGCGACCGCTTGGACGCAGCCATCGAGGCACGGGCCACCGGGTGGACGCTGACGCGCATGCCGGTGATCGACCTGAACGTGCTGCGGATCGGCGCGTTCGAATTGGCCGAACGACCCGACGTGCCGACCGCCGTCGTGCTCGACGAAGCCGTCAGTCTGGTGAAGCAGTTCTCCACCGATGACAGCAGCCGCTTCGTCAATGGTGTGCTCGCCGCACTGGTTGCCGACCTGCGGGGCTGACTTTCCGCCAGACTGAGCACTGTGACAGTGCTCGACCGCGCACCGGAGGGGGACGAGCAGTCGGTCGAGCCTGCTGTACGAGGGCTTCGACGTTGGCAGGGGGTCACGACGCCGCAGGTGATGATCGTCGGGCTCGTCGTGTTGTACACGACGTATTTCACTCAACGGTCACTGAACATCCATCACGCTCTGGGTACTGCGTCGTACGACTCGGCGCTCTACGACCAGGGGGTGTGGTTGCTCTCGCGTGGCGAGACACCGTTCGTCACGTTGATGGGTCGCAACCTGTTCGGCGACCACACCTCGTTCGTTCTCGTGCTCCTCGTGCCGTTCTACTGGATCTGGCCGTCGGTCGGTGTGCTGTTCTTCGCTCAGTCGGCCGCGATCGGAGCAGGTGCCCTTCCCGTGTTCCTCGTCGGGCGAACCCGCCTGCGCAGCGAATGGCTCGCCGTCGTCCCCGCCGCTGCCTACCTCGTCCACCCCGCCGTCGGCCACACGAACCTCGAGAACTTCCACCCGGATGCGTTCCTCGGGGTGTTCGTCGGGTTCGCCATCTGGGCGGCGCTCGACCGGAAGTGGAAGACCTATCTGGTGTTCCTCGTGCTGGCACTGTCGGTCAAAGAGGATGCGTCGCTCGTGCTCGTGCCACTCGGGGTGTGGGTCGCAGTCCGACGCGACCGGCGAATCGGATTGGCGACCGTGGTCGGGTGCATCTCGTTCATGGCGTTCGCGATGTTCGTGGTGATGCGTGGGTTGATCGGTGTGCCCACCCGCAACACGTGGCGTTTCCCGTTCAGCGAACCGGAGGACTCCACGGTCGGCGCCGCACTCCGGGTCGTGGGCAAGACCTTCACCGACCCGAAAGCGGTGTGGGATCACTTCACGAGTGACGACCGGCCGTGGTACCTGGTGCAGATGACCGCACCATTCGCCTGGTTGTTCTTCCGCAAGCCGTGGGTCGCAGCGATCAGTGCGCTGGTACTGTTCACCAACGTCCTCTGCACGTTCTGGTACCAGTACCAGATCGAGTACCACTACGGCCTGATCGCCGTGCCGGCGCTGAGCATCGGCACCGTGTGCGCGATCGCTGCGATGCGCGACGAGTTCTCGTTCGAGTCGCTCGGAGTCCGCGTGTCGATCCTCCTGCGTCCCTTCGCCGTCGGAGCCGTCGGCGTGGCCGCACTCGTCTCGTCGTTCCTGTGGGCCCCGGTGCCGTGGGGCCGAACGCCGCTCTTCTACGGACGACCCGACAACGACTGGGCCAATGCGGCCCGCGACATCGTCGAGCTCGTGCCGGAGGACGCCGTGGTGGCAGCCCACTACCGCATCACCCCGCACATCGCGCACCGGACCGAGATCTATCAGTTCCCCGTACCGTTCCGATCGGTCCTGTACGGCGCCGACGGCATCGTCGACGGCCCTCGACTTCCCGACCGTGCCGAACGGGTCGAGTACGTCGTGCTGCCCGTTCCGGGTGCCGGCCCCACGTCGTTCCCGGCCGAGGACTGGATGATCGTGCAGTCCGCCTTCGACCTGGTCGAGGCGAACGAGTACTGGGCCCTCTACGTGCGTGATCGGGACGTCGAACTGCCGACCTGACAGTGGACGGCTCTCTTCAGAGGAGGTCGAGGTCGGTGCACGCGGTCCGGTCGATGGGGCCGGTGTCGGGGTGGAGAACGATCCAGTTGCCGTGTTCGTCACGGATGGCGTGGAATCGGGCCGTGTGTTTCAACCGGTTGTGGCGTCCGCAGAGGCACATTGCGTTGTCGGGGGCGGTGTCGCCGTGCTGCAGCCAGGCCACCGCGTGGTCGGCTTGGCAGGTGCGGACCCGTTGGTCGCAGCCGGGCCACACGCAGCATTCGAAGAGCAGCAGGGCGGCGTCGCGGTTGTTGCCGCGGAACACGCGGGAGCGTTGACCGAGGTCGGTGACCACTCGGCGTTGATCGATGACGGCGCGGCGAATGTCGGCCCACAGCGCGAGGCGTGCGGCCTCGGTGAGGTCGATGATGTCGCCGTTCTGTGTTCGACAGACCACGTTGCGATAGCGCATCGGGTCGGTCGGCGCGCCGGTGATCGTTGTTTCGAGGGTGTCGGCGTCGAGCAACACGTTCAAGGTCGGCAGCGCCGCTCTGCCGTT
>JBBSOH010000159.1:0-8682 GCA_038259945.1 Acidimicrobiales bacterium | reverse complement strand
GACCACCGATCACCGACGACGAACTGATCGCCCGCTACGGGCCACACCTCAACGAGACGCCGCCCGGCGGATGGAACGCAGGTCTCGATGTCGACCGGACCGTGAAGACGCACTGCTGCTTCTGCGGCCAGCAGTGCGGCATCCAACTCAAGGTGAAGGACAACGAGGTCGTCGGCTTCGAACCCTGGTACGAGTTCCCGTTCAACGAAGGCAAGCTCTGCCCGAAGGGCGTCAAGCGCTACCTCCAGGGCAGCCACCCGGACCGACTGCTGCACCCGATGGAGCGAGACCCGTCGTCGCCCGACGGGTTCCGCCGCATCACCTGGGACCAGGCACTCGAACGCACCGTGTCCGAGATCCGTCGCATCCAGACCGAGTACGGCAACGACGCCTTCGCGATGTTGTCGGGCGTGTCGCTGACCAACGAGAAGAGCTACCTGATCGGCAAGTTCGCTCGCCTCGCGCTGCGCACGGCGAACCTCGACTACAACGGTCGCTACTGCATGGTGTCGGCCGGCGCTGCGAACAAGAAGGCCTTCGGCGTCGACCGCAACTCCAACCCCTGGAGCGACATCCCTCTCGCCGACGTGGTCTGGGTCGCTGGTTCCAACGTGGCCGAGACGTTCCCGATCACCACCAGCTACATCTGGCGGGCCCGCGACCGCGGCGCCAAGCTGATCGTGCAGGACCCACGAGTCGTGCCGCTCGCACGAACCGGCCACGTGTTCCTCGGGGTGCGTCCCGGCACCGACTCCGCACTGTTCGGCGCCGTGCTCAACACGTTGATCCGCAACGACTGGCTGGACCACGACTTCATCGACGCCCACACCGTCGACTTCGACGAGGCCGCCGCAGCCGCTGCCGACATGACGCCACAGTGGGCAGCCGGCGTCACCGGAGTCCCCGCCGCGCGGATCGAGGAGGCCGCCGAGATCTGGGGAACGGCAGCCACGGGCATGCTGCTCCACGCACGCGGCATCGAACAGCACTCCAAGGGCACCGAGAACGTGCTGTCGGCGATCAACATCGGTCTGGCGACCGGCAAGTTCGGTACACCGGGCTGCGGCGTCAGCACCATCACCGGGCAGGGCAACGGGCAGGGTGGCCGAGAGCACGGCCACAAGTGCGACCAGTTGCCCGGCAACCGAGACATTCGCAACCCTGAACACCGCGCCCACACGGCTGCGGTGTGGGGCTGCGACGAGTCCGAGATCCCGGGCCCCGGCATCCCTGCGCTCGAGATCATCGAAGCCATCCACGCCGGCGAGATCAAGGGGTTGTTGTCGATCTGCTTCAACCCGATGGTGTCGTCGCCCGACTCCAATTTCACCGCCGAGGCACTCGACAAGCTCGAGTACTACGGCGTGATCGACTTCTTCCTGTCCGAGTCGGCACACCACGCCGACATCGTCCTGCCCGGCTCGCTGCACGAAGAGGACGAGGGAACCAGCACCAGCGGTGAGGGTCGGATCATCAAGATCAACGCCGCCGTCGAACCACCGGGCGAGGCGCGACGCGACTGGGAGATCCTCTGTGACCTCGCGGATCGCCTCGACGCCGCCGAGTACTTCGGCTACACCGACACGAAACAGATCTTCGAAGAACTCCGACGCGCCTCTGCTGGCGGCACGGCCGACTACTCGGGCGCCACGTGGGACCGCATCGAAGCGGAGATGGGCCTGTTCTGGCCGGTTCCCGAAGAAGGCCACCCAGGAACACCTCGCTTGTTCGAAGGCGGCAAGTTCTTCCATCCCGACGGCAAGGCCCGATTCCATGCCGTTCCGTTCCGTGAGTCCGCCGAAGTGGTCGACGACGACTATCCCGTCTGGATGACCACTGGCCGAGTCGTCAGCCAGTATCTGACGGGGGTGCAGACACGACGCATCGCCGGGCTCGTCGAGCAGTATCCCGAACCGCTCTGTGAGATCCATCCGTTGCTCGCCGAGCAGGTCGGTGTGGCCGACGGCGAACTGGTCACGGTCAGTTCGCGACGCGGCTCGATCACCCTGCCGGCGCAGGTCGTCACGACCATCCGGCCCGACACCGTGTTCATCCCGTACCACTGGCCGGGGAACAAGGCAGCGAACCAACTGACCAACCGGGTCGTCGACCCCGTGTCCAAGATGCCCGAATTCAAGGTGTCAGCCGTGCGCGTCGAGCGTGCCGACCAAGGAGCGCAGTGAACATGAGCAAGTACGGCATCGACGACTCGCCGGTGTTCGTCATCGACCAGAGCAGGTGCATCGGCTGCGAAGCCTGCGTGCAGGCGTGCATGGAGTGCGGCACGCATCGCGGTCAATCGCTCATCCATCTCGACCATCTCGACCGCGGCACGACCACACAGACGGCTCCGATGGTGTGCATGCACTGCGAAGATCCAACGTGCGCGCAGGTCTGCCCGGCCGACGCGATCAAGCAGAACGAGGATGGCGTGGTCCAGTCGGCGTTGAAGCCGCGCTGCATCGGCTGTTCGAACTGTGTGCTCGCCTGCCCGTTCGGGGTCCCCAAGTACAAGGCCGAATTCGACCAGATGATGAAATGCGACATGTGCGTCGACCGCACCTCGGCCGGCAATCCGCCGATGTGCGCCTCGGTCTGTCCGAGCGAAGCGCTGTGGTACGGCACCGTGGAGGAGTTCAACACCAGACGCAGCGGTTCGCTCCTCCGTGACTTCTTCTTCGGAAGCCAGGAGGTGCGCACGAAGGTCTACACCGTCGTCGACGACCACGCAGCCGGACCCCTCGATGTCGCCGGCGCAACGACACAGACCTGGCTCGAGGACCCCTTCGCCATCGCAGACTCCCACCCGCAGGTGACGCCATGAACACCTCGGACACCGACAGCGAGATGCATGAAGCGGTACCGACCTGGAAGCGTGACTTCCCCTACCAGGCAGCGAGCGAGGAAGAGGTGACGCGTCGCGAGTTCGCCCGCTACCTCGTGCTGGGGGCGAGTTCGATGGCTGCGGCCAACGTCGGGATCGCGGTGTGGACCCAGCTTCGTTCGATCAATGTCGGTGAGCCGCGGGCGGTCGTGGCGCTCGACACACTCGCCGTGGCCGACACCCACCTGTTCCGGTATCCGACCGACGCCGACCCCGCTGTGCTGCTGCGCATCTCGGAGGACGAAGTCGTCGCCTTCAGCCAGAAGTGCACGCACCTCGGCTGCGTCGTGTTCTTCGAGGCCGAGGAAGATCGCTGGCACTGCCCGTGCCACGAAGGCAACTTCGAAGCGGCAACCGGCGCAGTGATCTCGGGGCCGCCGACGCGGCCTCTGGGCAAAATCGACGTCGAGATCCGCGACGACGGGATGATCTGGGCACTCGGTCAGGTCGAGCGGTCATGAGACTCTCCCAACCCGGCAACCGGACCTCGTCGTCGGTGTTGATCTACGTGATCCTGCTCGTCTCGTTCCAGGTCTTCCTCCTCACGATCGCCGTCGAGGCATTCGCCGACGACAGCGAAACGCTTGCCTGGTCGTCGGCTGCGGTGTCGGTCGTCGTGGCCGGCGCAGCGATCGCCTTCCTGAGGTTCCTGCGAACATGAACACCACCGCGCACTCGATCGAGGTCTCTGCTGCAACCGCCGCGTCGCCGGTGTCGGCGATCGAGTCGCTGTTCCCCGGATACTTCGCGCTCGTCATGGCCACCGGCGTCATCGCCGTCGCCGCCGAGCAACAGAACATCCACTGGTTGGCAGACGCGCTCTACGCCGCTGCAGCTGCCGGGTTCGCGGTCCTCGCAGTGATGCTCGTTCTCCGCATCGTCCTGTACCCCCGAGCGTTCATCGCTGACCTGGAGACCCACACCCGCGGCTTCGCATTCCTGACCACCGTCGCCGCCACGAACGTGTTTGCGAGCGCCTCCGCAGTCGTCCACGGCTGGTGGACGCTCGCATGGGTCCTGTGGTGGATCAGCCTCGGACTCTGGTCGCTCCTCCTCTACGCCACCCTCATCTCGACCGTCGTCCGCGGCAACAAACCGGAACTCGGCGCCGGCATCAACGGAACCTGGTTCCTCCTCACCGTCTCGACACAATCGATCGTGGTCGTCGGCGGCCTCGTCTTCGACCGTCACCCGAGCGATGCGCTGGCGTTCACGCTGCTCGCTGCGTTCCTCGTCGGCATCGTGCTCTACCTGATCGTCATGACGATGGTCTTCCTGCGCTGGACGTTCCACGAACTCGAACCCACCGAAGTCGACCCGCCAGCGTGGATCGCCGGTGGCGCGGTCGCGATCACCGTGCTCGCCGGGTCCAACCTCCTGCTCGCCGCCCCCGAGTCCGAGCGACTCACCCGCCTCGCCGGGTTCATCGAAGGGATGACGGTCCTGGCCTGGGCAACCGCGACATTCTGGTTCCCGCTGATGATCGCCATCGGTGTGTGGCGACACATCGCGCGACGTGTCCCGTTGCGCTACCACCCGTCGTACTGGTCACTCGTCTTCCCCATCGGCATGTACAGCGCCGCAACCTTCCGCATGCGCTCTGCGATCGACCTCGAATCACTCGCTGTGCTGCCGGAGATCGCCCTCGCCGGAGCTCTCATCGCCTGGACGGCAACCGCGATCGGACTCGTTCACCGCGGTGCCACCACTGCGGTCGTGACAAGAAAAGAGGTTCGGCCGTGACCGATCAAGCCAGTCCCGAGGTCGAAGAACTCTCGACATCGACGTGTTGGGCATTGCTGCGTGACACCGAGGTCGGACGGATCGCGCTCCACGGAACCGGCGAAGACATCGAGATCTTCCCGATCAACTTCATCGTCGATCACGGCAGCATCGTGTTCAAGACCGCGACCGGTACGAAACTCGCCCTCGCCGATCAACACGGACGGGCCGCATTCGAGGCCGACGACTTCGACTTCTCCAGTGGCACCGCCTGGAGCGTCGTCCTCCGCGGCACACCGCAGGTGATCAGACATCACCACGACGTGGTCGCCGCCTTCGACCTCCAGGTCCGAACGTGGCATGTCGGCCACAAACCCACCTACATCCGCGTCACCCCCGACGTCGTGACCGGCCGACGGTTCCACGTCGATCCCACCAACAAGGACGTACACCGATGACCGAACCGACCCTCCCGCCTGAACTCGTCGAAGCTCGACGCACCCCGCTGTTCGACTTCGGATCCCTGCCCGATCAGCTCGCCGAATCGCACCGCACGACGGTGTGGGCCGAGCTGGTCGTCCAGTCCGGGACCGTCCGCTACACCGACCTGGCAGGCGACGCACCACGCGACGTCGGGCTGGGACCCGGCGACACCGCAGTGATCGAGCCCGGCGTCGAACACCGCGTCGAACCCGCGACGGACGCCACGTTCTTCATCCAGTTCTACCGAACACCCGACGCCCCGATGGTTCCGGGCCGGGTGTCAGCGGACTCTCGACGCCGCTCGGGACCCTGGGAGCACCGCGGGCGTGATCTCGACACCACCGAGGAGATCGCCGAGATGGTCGTGCGCCAGTACGTGGACATCGTCCAGGACGAACTCCTCGAGCCGTACTTCGACTTCGCTCCCGGCTTCATCGACTGGCAGGCCCACATCGAATCCGTCACCGACTACTGGTGCCACGTCCTGCTCTACGCCCCCGGATACGACATCGACGTCATCGAGGCGCACCGGACACTCCACGACACCGACCCGTTCACCCCGGAACTCTTCGATCGGTGGCTCGAGGTCTTCCACGACACCATCGACAGCGGATGGACCGGCCCGCACGCCGATCAGGCGAAGAAACGGGCGACTGGAATGGCGTGGGCGATGGCCCAGCGATTCCTCGGCAAGGGAACATGGCGACCCGCTGAACACCGGTGAACCGACCGGAGCCCGCACATCCACCCAACCCATCGGAGGAACCCGAACCGTGCTCACCTACGTCACCGCCGACATCAACTGTCCCACCTGCTTCAACCACGTCATCGACTCCGTCACCGCCACACCCGGTGTCCACACCGTCGATCCCCACGTGACCGATGGTTGCATCGCCATCACCCACGACCTCGACGAAGCCGTGTTGCTCGCGACGATCACCACGATCGGCCACACCATGGACATCGCTCCGAACGGCGAGATCACCATGGGCCAGGCACACGCGACGACGATTCACCTCTGCGAAGCTCACCAGCCCCCGCACTGAACGATCGAAGGAGGAGGAACACCGATGGACGAGTACTGGGGATCCGAGACTCGCAAGGCAGTCGCCAACTTCCCGGTGTCAGGAGAGCGAGTACCGGCATCGGTGATCCGGTGGCTCGGCCGCATCAAGTCCGCTGCGGCAACAGTGAACGCCGAGTTGGGCGTCCTCGATGCCGAGATCGCTCGTCGCGTCTCCGTCGCTGCGGACGAGATCGGCGCCGGCCGGCACGCTGATCAGTTCCCCGTCGACATCTTCCAGACCGGCTCGGGAACCTCGACGAACATGAACGTGAACGAAGTCATCGCTCACCTCGCAGGCGCCGACGTCCACCCGAACGACCATGTCAACCTCGGTCAGAGCTCGAACGACGTGTTCCCGACCGCCGTCCACCTCGCTGCGCAGGAGATGGCGACCACGACCTTGATCCCTGCGCTCCGGTCCCTCCATCGGTCGCTCGCAGCCAAGGCGATCGAGTTCGCCGACCTCCCGAAAGCAGGCCGAACCCACCTGATGGACGCCGTGCCGATCACGCTCGGTCAGGAGTTCGGTGCGTTCGCCCGACAGATGTCCCTCGGTCTCGACCGGATCGAGGACGCTCTGCCCCGACTGGCGACCGTGCCGCTCGGGGGCACCGCCGTCGGAAACGGCCTGAACACGCATCCCGACTTCGCCCGCCGAGTCCGTGAACTGCTCACAGCGGGCACTGGCATCGAGGTCATCGAGCCACGCGATCACTTCGAGGCTCAGGCGAGTCGAGATGCGCTCGTCGAGTTCTCGGGCGTGCTCAAGGTCATCGCTGCCTCGCTCACGAAGATCGCCAACGACATCGCATTCCTCGCCAGCGGCCCGCGGGCCGGGCTCGGAGAGATCACGCTTCCCGAACTGCAGAAGGGTTCGTCGATCATGCCCGGCAAGGTCAACCCGGTACTCGCCGAGGTGGTCCTCCAGGTCGCAGCCCAGGTGATCGGCAACGACACGGCGATCACGATCGGCGCGATGCAGGGAAACTTCCAGCTCAACGTCCGCGTCCCACTGATGGCGCGGAACCTGCTGCAATCGATCCAGATCCTCTCCACCGCCACGAGCCTGTTCTCCGAGCGGTGCGTCGATGGAATCGTCGCCGACACCGAGCGTCTGTCGTGGCTGGCCGACAACACGCTGGCATCAGCGACTGCACTGAACCCGATCGTCGGCTACGACATCGCCGGCGAGATCGTCCGTCTCGCCGAGAGCGAGAGGATCTCGTTGCGCGATGCCGCGCGAGCCTTCGACCTCGACGATGACCTCATCGACGATGTGCTGAACGCACGACAGATCGCCAGGGGCAACCACACCGAATGATCGATCGGAGAGGGGTACGGTTCGAGACATGACCGACGATGGAGCGATGGAGACACTGAGCCAGGCAACCACTCGTCTCTCGCTGGCCGGCTACGTCGAGGACTACCGGGCCCGTGACGGACGCCTCGTGTGCGGGCAGTGCGGAACGAGCCACGATCCCGCCGAACTCACCATCGACGCGATCGTCCGTTTCGAAGGTGACAGCAACCCTGACGACGAGGCCATCGTCTACGCGCTCGACGCCGGCTGCGGACACCGGGGTCTCTACATCTCCGCATACGGATCCGGCGCCACCGCCGACGACATCGCGGTCGTCGCGGCGCTGCAAGATCACAATCTCTGAGGCGCCGGCGGACAACCGCACGTCAGCGCCTGGGTCCGCCGCCGTACGTGTCGGGAAACGGACTCGTGCGGAAATCTTCGCATCGGGCGTCGGAACCCGCTGGTCTGCGACGATGAAGGGATCGTGAGTGCATCGACCCCACCGGACTCCGTCGGCACGCATGCCGGTGCGGAAGGAGGGGTCGCTCACTTCGACGCGCTGCTGGCGATCTACGACGTGGCTGTCGCCGACGTGCACGCCTACTTCCATCGACGGTGTCGCAACCGGGCGGTCGCCGAAGATCTCACGACCGAGACGTTCCTGGCAGCGATCGAGTCGATCGAGCGTGGCGTCGTCGACACCGTCACCGTTCCATGGCTCGTCGGAATCGCACGCCACAAGCTGGTCGACCACTGGCGTCGCACCGAGCGTGAGCAGCGCCGACTCGCCACGGTGGAGGCCGAGCCCCTGCCGGCTCCGACCGAGGACTGGGACGTGCGGCTCGACGCACTCACTGCTCACGACGTGCTGGGCGACCTCGGTGTACACCATCGGACAGTCCTCACGTTGCGCTACGTCGACGATCTCCCCGTTGCGGAGGTGGCACACCTCGTCGACCGGAGCCTGCACGCCACCGAAGCACTGCTCGTCAGGGCCCGTCGGGCGTTCCGCACCCGATACGAGGAGGTGACGCGATGAACGACACGAACGATCCCTTCCGGCAGCTCCGCGCTGACGGGTCGACGAACGTCGCTCCCGACCCCGGCTTCGTCGCCGGCCTACGACTCCGCATCGAGAACGCATCGATCGACACGACTCCCGGGATCCCACTCCCCGAACGAAAGCAGACAACCATGAGCGACACGCACGACTCCGAATCACCG
>JBBSOH010000158.1:0-8684 GCA_038259945.1 Acidimicrobiales bacterium | reverse complement strand
TTCACCACCGTGCCGGCCGGTGTGCCGGCACCGGTTCCGGCTGACGCCGCGGCACGAAAGATCGAGATCATCGCGTCGTAGGAGCGCTGCCCGGCAGTGCGGGCGAGGTCGTGGTTGTGTGCGTCGTCGCCGTGCAGATCCCGGCGGGCAGCGAGGTCGTTCTGGTATTCGGCGTCGCAGAACGCCTCGAAGATCGAGATGATCTCGTCGGTGGTGACTCCGTCGCCGCCGAACATGCGCATGTCGAGGGCGTCGCCGCACTTCACGACATGGGCGCGGCGGTGTTCGATGGCGTTGTCGCGCTGATCATGGGAACCGTCGACATCGGCGAGGGCAACGAAATTGGCGACCGTGGTGGCGAAGTCGTCGAACAGCATCTCCTCCGCGTTCGCGACCAACTGCGGAAGGAACCCGATCAGAGAGTCGCGGACACGCTTGTTGCCGTAGGTGGTGGCGAGCAGTGCGACCTGTGGGGCACCGATCCGCCCGCTGATCCATGCGTCACCGACCGACGGGAGCGCGTTCACGGCTTTCGCAGCGGGCCGCCACCGTTTCACTTCGTGGTCGGACCAGTTGCACGTGGATTTCAGGTAGCCCCTCATCGAGCGGTGCGCGTCGGCCTGGTACAGGCTGCGCGCGTCGGCGACCGCGATGGCTGCGGCGAGTTCGCTCTCGATCTCGCGGCGGGCCAGTTCGAGTTCGCCGATCCGTGAGTCCAGGCCGCCGTCGGTGAGCTCCACCAACCCCGAAACGACCCCCTCGAACATGTCCACATTGTATCGAACAGGTGATCGTTGACAAGTCGTCTGACATGGGCCGAGATCGTACACGACGTCGATCGTGCCGTCCTTCTCGGAGAGGTCGGTTCGTGCCGATGTGGTGGGCGAAACCCACATCGAAGTCGACGATCGTTCCACCTCGAAGTCGACCTGCCCACGCCGATCTCACGGGGGTCTCACCCCGCTGTGGAGGCACAGAAATCTCGGAGAATGTTAAAGAAATTTTGGAAAGACCGGGCCCGTCGAAACTCGCAAGCCCCGTCGACAGGAAGCCGCCCCTGATGGGTGACCGCCGAGCGAGGGCTACTTTCGAACATGTGAACCACGCCGATGTCGCCGCCGCCTACCTGACTCCACGCGACACCGATCCCGAGCCGCCGGTCGTCCCCGACTCACCGGCGCGTCGTCTGCGTGATGCCATCGAACCGATCGCCACGATCGGCTGGTGGTCACAGGCTGCCGGCGAGGAGTACACCGCAGCCGGCCTCGACTTCTTCGGCGGCTACGTGTGGGGTCGAGCGGCATCGCTCGGCGCCGATGCGGACGTCAGCACGGTGGTGTCGGCCTTCGGTGTGTTCGACACCGGGCTCGTCGCTGCGGTTCTCGATGCCGCCAAGCCCATCGCGTCGCACGACGAGATCCTCGCGAGTCGAGAGCGGGGCGCTGCGGTGGGGCTTGCCGAGGCGACGGCATCGATCGACCCGGAACTCGTTGCGTCGGCGGGACGCCGTCTTCGTGCGTCGATGGACGACGTCGACGGTGCGGCACGACCGTTCTTCAATGGTTTGCGCGCTCTGCCGACACCGGCCGACCCGCACGGAGCGCTCTGGCGGGCGGCGGAGATGTTCCGTGAACATCGAGGCGACGGCCATCTCGCTGCGTGCGTGGCCGCAGGACTCGACCAGGTCGAGATGAACGTGCTCACCGAACTGTGGTTGGACTACCCCGCCGGGGAGTACTCCGGCACCCGCGGATTCCCGCCCGATCGGATCGAGGCGGCGGTCTCGACGCTCCGCGCGAGCGGCTGGGTCGGTGACGACGGCTCGTTGACATCCGATGGTCGAGCAGCGCGCGAGGAGATCGAACTGGCCACGGACATGTCGCAGCATCGAGTCATCGCTGCGCTCGGCGACGACGCCGACGACCTGATCGCGGACCTGGCCACCATCGGCGACGCGGTCCTCGCATCGCACGCCGCTCCCGCCGACCCGCGCAAACGCGCCGCGGGCTGAAACACGATCTCCGGCCGGCGCGCACACGGATGTCGAGGTTCGGGTCAGACCCGAACCGCGACACCGTCAGTCGGCCTGGGCGGCCATTGCCTCGACCGTGAAGGCGTGGAACTTGGCGGTGTCGAACGCGACGACCAGACGTGCGTCGGTCTCGATGATCACCCGGTGCGGGGAGTCGAGGAACTTCGCAAAACTCTGGACGTAGGGGTCGTCCGGCTTCGTGTCGAGGCGCGACAAGCGGGTGTAGAACCACGTCTTCAACTCGTCGAAGCCCGGGTCGCCGTGCGCGTGGACGATCGACTCGCCCTTGAACGTGGCGGTCTTGCCCCCGTTGTTGATGACGATGCCGCTCTGAGGTCGTGTGCGCAGCGCCGGGACGCGAGCGCGTCGCTCGGCGCAGGTGGTGAAGAACTTGCCCTCGTGGTGGATGAACGCGACGACCACGCCGACCGGGTGACCGTCCTTGGTGGTCCAGTTGAACACGCACTCGGCGGGACCGGCGAGGAGTTCGTCGAGTGCCGTTTCGTCGAGACGCATCGTGGTGAGGTCTTCGTAGTCGACCTGGATCTCATTTGTCATCGTGTTCGTCTCCGTTGTCTGTCCTCACGAAACATGCTGGCGCCCATGGTCACGTTCAGCGACGGGATGGCGGCTCGACGGCCACATTCGTGGGCCCGATCTCGAGCCACTCGTAGAGGTGCTCCCAGAAGTGGCGGATCTTCGTCTCGTTGTAGTTGGCGAAGATCACCTCCTGCTGCTCCTGGTTCTTCAGCCCGGTCTGCACATGGGGAAGGTTCACCGAGTCCTGCTGGAAGATCTTCGCCGTCGGCCCGAGTTCGGGAGCGAGGGTCCAGTCGTCGTCGGGTCCGAGGTGGGTGACCTTGGCGGGTGCGGGTCGGTTCGCCTGATCGCCCCACGGGACGAACATCATCACTTCGAAGATGCACGAGTCGGGATCGTTGCCGTTCGGCCGGAACCGGTACTGCAACGGGTTGAACGTGCCCCACGGCGACCAGTTCGGGAACACCGAATACCAGATCGCATCGACGAAGTCGGCGTCGGAGAACTGCGACGGATCGATGTCGTCGCCCGCGCGCTTCACCCAGTCCGCTCGCCGCAGTTCGGCGGTCATCGCACGTGCCTCGACGGCCGACTCGACGTCGGGCTTGCGCATCACCGGCACGTCGAACACTCCCTCGGGCGACGGGCCGCCGATCCAGATCAACAGGTGCGGATCGGCCTGTGTGATCGGCCCCGACACGTGTGTGCCGTCGACGTCGAACAGCGACTCGTGACCGTCGAGGTCGATGACACGGACCCGGCTGTTCGAACCGGGCGAGTCGAGGTCCACTCGCTCGTAGATGTGGCCGTTCATCGGGTGGCGATACCGGACGTACTGCTTGCCGTCGGGGTCGACCTCGTACTTCGCCATGCCGTCGAGGTGCGGCGAATCGATCACCTGTGGCGAGATCGCTCGACTGAAGTTCCCCCACGTGTCGTACCGCGTGTTCGCGTCGCCGAGCGACTCCATCAGCGTCGGGTGCGTTGCCACCACGTGGTAGGCCTCCATGAACGCTTCCTGGCACGCTTTCCAGTTGCACTTCATGATCTTCTCGACGTGCGCGACCTTCACCTTGCGGGCGAACGGGTACTTCTCGAAGTGCCGATCGAACCCATCGAGGAAGTCGGCGAGAGGCGCAGCATCGCGGTCCGGGTTGATGAACACGAATCCGTCCCACGTGTCGACCGATGCCTCGGGCAGCGAGTAGTCCTCCTTGCGCAGCGACGGGAAGTCCCACTCGCACGGGATCTCCTTCATCGACCCGTCGAGGTTCCACGCCCACCCGTGGAACGGGCAGCGAATGTTGCGGGCGCCCTTGCCGTGGGTCTCGCGCAGCAGTCGGCCGCGGTGCAGGCAGGCATTGCGGTACGCCTTGATGCCACCCGGCACGGCCTCGGTGCGCACCACGAGGAACGACATCTCGGCGATCTCGTACACGTGGTAATCGCCGACGTTCGGGATCTCCTCCTCGAGACACGCGAGTTGCCACACCCGGCTCCACAGCTTCTCCACTTCGAGGTCATGGAACTCGCGCGACGTGTAGTACCAGGCCGGCACGCGGGTGTTGCCCTCGGTGACTCCTTGACGGGACTCCTCGCGCAACGCCGCTGCGACGGGGTGCGTGTCCTGGTCGAGCAGTTCGGTCTGGCTGACGCCGGCGGATCGGTTCGTCCCGGTGATCGTCTCGGTCATGCCCCATGTTCGCGGGATCCGCATCGAAGCGACGAGTCGAGTCGACCCTCGTCGCATCGCCTCTGAACCAGAGCGACGAGGTTCGGAGGGCGGGGGCTACGATCTCGCCACCGATCGAAGGGGATCAACGACCATGGCACGCAACACGTATCACGACTACCTCCGAGCGGTTCCGCTCTTCGCCGACGTCGACGACGACGATCTCGACGCCATCGGCTCGGCCGTGACCGAACTCCAGGTGAAGGTCGGCGACGTGCTGATGCGGGCGGGCAGTTCGGCGCGCGAGATGGTGATCGTCCTCGAGGGCGAGTTGTGCGTGATGCTCGGCGACACCGAGATCGCGACGATCCCGAGCGGTGGTTTCGCCGGGGAGATGGGTCTGTTGGCCGACCGGCCACGCAACGCCACCGTCGCCGCCAAGACCGACACCCGCATCCTGCACATCGACAGCCGCTCGTTCGACAACGTGCTGAACGAGGCGCCCCAGATCGCCGTCAAGATGCTCCCCGTCGTGGCCAAACGCGTCGTCGAGAACAACGCCCGCCACTCCGACTGAGCGGCTGTCAAGGGTCAAACGGTGTCAGACACCGAATGAGAGTGTCGCGACGGGTTCGCCTTCCAGCGGTGATTCATTCGGTGTCTGACACCGTTTGACAATCATTCGGTGTCTGACACCGTTTGGTTCTCGACGTAGGGGGCGAGCAACTGCTCCATGCGGAGGTGCTCGGGGATGCGGTCGACGCCGATGGTGCGGTCGATCTGTTCGTGCAGGTGCCAGATCCGACGCTCCTGGTAGTTGATCGGGATGCCGCGCAGAGCCGGGGACTCCATCGAGGCCTGCATCGGTGCCATGTTCATCTCGTCCTCGGCCATGATCGAGTCGTACGAGCGCTGACGGGCGCGCCAGGCATCGGGCAGCTGGTCGCGGTCGAAGCGATCCGACTCGTCGGACGGCAACCCGTAGTAGATCCAGTCCAGGCGCGTCGTGTGTTCGTCGATCGGCCAGAACACGTTGATCGGGAACCCGATGCGACCGAGGGGGATGATCACGTTCGGGAAGATGCTGACTGCACTGCTGGTGCAGTCGACCATGCCCGGCACACCGTCGATGGCCGGCATGGATCCATGGTCGAGTTGCCTCCAGTCGTCCCATCCGTCGAGGCCGAGCCGAGCGACGTTCTGCTTCGAGAAGGGGGTGATCATCCGGCTGTGACCGTTGGGGTACAGCCCCATCGCGGCGCCACGGTTGTCGAGCACGCTCACTCCGTCGTGGGAGTGGATGTGGCGGAAGTGGTACACCTCGAGGAACGCCTCGGCGGTGACCTTCCAGTTGCACGGGATGATCCGCGACTCGCGGTACACCTCTCTCAGATCCTCGGCCCGGAACGGGTCGAGCATCTCCGCAGCGGGGCCGATGAAGTCGGCGAGCGGGGCTGCATCGAGGTCACGGTTGACGAACACGAAGCCGGCATACACCTCGCACTTCGCCCGCGGGAGGCATCGTTGTTCCCAGTCGAGGTCCACGAAGTCGCGTTCGTCGGGGACCGACACCAGAGTGCCCCCGTCGACCTCGTAGGTCCACGAGTGGTACTGACACCGCAAGCGGCGCGACGACCCGTGGGTGTCGCGCACGACCGGAGCACCACGGTGCTGGCAGGTGTTGTAGAAGCAGTTGACCGCTCCGTCGGTTCCGCGCACGATCAGCAGCGGTACGCCGAGGTCGTCGAAGGTGAAGTAGTCGCCCGGCTCGGCCACGTCCTCGACACGACCCGCGATCACCCAGGTCTTCGGCCAGAGGTGCTCCTGCTCCAGGTCGTGGAAGCCGCGAGACGTGTGCCGTTCGGTGGAGATGTCGTGGAAGGCGGGGAACCCGTCGGGTGGCGCGGTGCGAGCGAACTCGTACGCCATGTCGGCCTTGATGCGGGTGATCAATGCGTCATCCATCGCCGGTCTCCACCTCGCCGCCGGTGATGTCTCCGGAGACGTCGGTCGTGATGTGGCCCGTGATGCGCGTGGTCGTCGCCCCCGCCGGCGAGCCTGCGAACATCGCCTCGGAGTCGAAACCGATCCGCGTGTCGACGTCGATGCGCACGACGACACGCCCCGGCGAGTCGAGGTGGGCGACGAAAGCGGCCTGCTTGTCGGTGTCGCCGGGTCGGACCTTCGCAGCGAGGAGGGGGGAGAACCAGGCCAGCGTGGCCGGGTCCTCGAGCACGGTCGCCGATCCCTTGTAGGTGACCGCCTGGCTGATGCCGATGTCGGTGCCCCGGCTACTGATGGCCACAGCGACGCGCGGTCGGGCCTCGATGGCGGGAACCCGCTTTCGGCGCCGCGTGCAGGTCAGCCAGAACGCACCGTCGTGCCACACGAAGTTCATCACCACTCCGACCGGGTCGCCGTCACGGGTGGTCCACATGAACACGCACTCGGTCTGCGCGGCCAACAGCGCGTCTTCGCGGTCGCCCGACAGCGTGAAGCCCGACACGTCCTCGTAGCTGTCCGTGTACTGCGCGCCGTCGTCGCCGGCCCCGTGGCCTGTCGGATCGGCGATCGCCGTGTCGGCTCCGGTGCCCATCAGGGCCTCGCTCTCTGGCGACGTGGCAGCCCGTTCCACGTCGATGCTGTCGAGGTCGGCGCTCCGACCGGTGGTGTGATCCCGGACACACACTAAGTTTCGCCGCCGACGCACCGTCACGACGAAGGGGACCGACATGACCGACGACACCGCTGCCATGAACGACTGGATCACGGACACGGAGATCAGCACCCGGTTCCCGTACTACACACGCGCCAACGCCGATGAGGTCGGCCCCGAACCGTTCAGCCCGCTCGGGTGGAGCCTCGGCTGGATGAAGGGGTGCATCCCGGGTGTGGCCAAGGGCTTCATCGCCTTCGGCGTCCTCACCGCGGACGAGTTCGCCGTCGACCCGCCCGAGGTGTTCGGCAACTGGGGTGGCTACTTCTACAACCAACTCTCGCTGCCGAGGATGATGGGCGCCCGGATGCCCGGTGCCAGCCCCGACGCGATCGACCAGGCGTACTTCGGTGACCACCCCGGCGTGCCCGACTACATCGAACACCCCGACGACGAGAACCCCGAGCAGAGCGCCAAGCTCGCCGAGACCATGGGCTGGGCGATGAGCACCGCCAGCTTCCCCGAGCAGGAGGCTTCGTCGGCGACCTCGCTGCGGATCGTGCGCGAGCGGCCCGACCTGTCCGCCATGTCGAACGCCGACCTCGTCGTGCGGGCACGAGAGGTGGCCGGTCCGAACCTCGACGACGCGTGGACCGTGTACTGCCAATCGGCACTCGGATCGTCGCTCGGACCCGGTGCCGTGCAGGCGATCTGCGCAGCGATCGGCCGAGGCCCTGATGCGGTGAAGCTGATGACCGCTGTCGGCGGCATCGAGTCGGCCGACGCTCCGAGTGCGATGTGGGCGATCTCGCGCACGGTGAAGAACTCGACCTCGCTCTCGGCCGAGTTCGATGCGGGTGTCGGCGGCTTGCTCGACCGGCTCAGCGCTGCTGGTGACGCCGACACGGCCACGTTCATCGATCAGTGGACCGAACTGATTGCCACGCACGGACATCGCGGGCCGAACGAGTGGGATCTGCGCCCGCACTCGTGGACCACCAAGCCGTCGATGCCGCTCGGGATGATCGAGCGGATGCGCCACCAGAGCGACGACCATTCACCGACCGCCGCCCAGGAGCGCGGCGCCACGGAACGGGTTGCACTGACGACCGAGATCCTCACGATGGTCGAAGGCGACGCCGAAGCCCACGGCACACTCCAGGCCGGCATCGCCTCGGCCGCTGTCTTCTACAAGGCGCGCGAACTCGGCAAGAACTCCTGCATCCGCCTCATCCACGAAGCGAAGCTCGCACTGATGGAGGTCGGCCGCCGCCTCACCGACACCGGTGATCTCGACGATCCGCAGCAGATCTTCATGCTCGTCGACGACGAAATCGACGCGTTCCTCGACGACCCGTCGTCGATGATCGACACCATCCGCGACCGCGGCGCGAAGTTCGACCACCTGCACACGGTCGAGCCGCCGTACATCGTCGGCAAGGACGGCGGGGTGCCGCCGATCTCGTCGTGGGGTCCGCGTGGAGGACGCAAGGCCGAGTCGGCCTCGGTCGGCGATGTGTTGCAGGGGGCGATGGGTTCACCGGGCAAGGTCACCGGCACCGCTCGTGTGATCCTCGACCCGTCGGATGCCGGTGACTTCGGCCCCGGCGACATCATGATCGCCCCCACCACCGACCCGTCGTGGGTGCCACTCTTCCTCGCCGCCGAAGGTGTCGTCGTGAACGTCGGAGCCGTGGCCAGTCACGCGGCGATCATGTGCCGCGAGTTGGGCCTGCCGTGTGCCGTGTCGGTCCACGACGCCACCGACCGGATCCCCGATGGTG
>JBBSOH010000157.1:0-8693 GCA_038259945.1 Acidimicrobiales bacterium | reverse complement strand
TGCTCGTTCACCGGAAAACCGAGTGCGCCGATGAAATCGAGTTGGGAGCCGTGACTCTCCAGATCGGGCGCATCGCCCGGCGGGTCGAACTCGAGTTGGCCGAGCTGGTAGCTGAAGAACGACAGTTCGCGGGCTGCGGTCTTCGCTGCATCCTTCTGACGCAGGCTTCCGGCAGCGGAGTTGCGCGGGTTGACGAACGGCTTGTCGCCCGCTGCCGCCGCCCGTTCGTTCAACCGTTCGAACGCCGACTTGGCCATGTAGACCTCCCCGCGCACTTCGAGCACCCGGGGCGCAGGGTGCTGCGCGTCGCCGACCTGGTGCGGGACGTCGTCGATCGTCTTCACGTTCGCCGTGACGTCCTCGCCCGTGCGACCGTCGCCCCGTGTGGCGGCACGCACGAACACCCCGTCCTCGTATCGCAGGCTCATCGCCAGACCGTCGAACTTCAACTCGCACACGAACCGCGGGATCGAGCCGTCGAGTCCCTTGACCACACGGTCGGCCCACGAGCGCAACTCGTCGCGGTCCATCGCGTTGTCGAGGCTCATCATCGGCACTTCGTGCTGCACCGGATCGAACGTGGCGCTGATTGCTCCGCCGACCTGTTGCGTCGGCGAGTCCGGCGTGATCAGGTCGGGGTTGTCGGCTTCGAGTTCGCGCAACTCGCGCACCAGGGCGTCGTAGTCGGCGTCGCTGATCTCGGGGTCGTCGAGCGTGTGGTAGCGCTCGTTGTGGTGGGCGATCTGCGTGCGGAGATCGTCGATCCTCACGGCGGGCTCAGGGCTCATCGGAGCCGACGGTACCTCGCCGATCGAGCCGCCCGCTCAGGCGCCGAGTGCGAGTCTGCTCGACGTCGCCTGAGTGCTGACCTTGTGACCGAGTTCCGATGCGAGGCGCGCCACCTTGCGGGCGCTCGACACCTGATGCCGTGACAGGCCGCACTCGGGGGTCACCAGTGATTGGCGCCGGATCCGGCCGGCGTCGACGCCGCGTTCCACGAGCTGGCACCACACGTCACTCAGCTGATTCCAGTAGCGGTCCACGCGCACGGTGATCGGACCGGTGGTCGGGATCGCCCCCCATGCGACGACGCCACCGCTGTCGAGGAAGCGGCCGATGTATCCGGCGTAGTCGACGAGGTCGGTGGACGCCGGGATCGAAAGCACCTGTGGCCCGGTCTCGAGCATCGTGGCGATGTCGGCGTTTCCGCAACAATGCACGCCGACCGCAACGTCCGGCCCGACCGCGGCCATGCCCGTCGACACGAGATCGACGGCGACGTCGGGCGGGATCGGGAAGTCCGGCGACATCAACTCGGTCATCCACGGCTCGTCGAGTAGCAGCAACTGGGGGCTGTTGGGCAGCGCGTCGCGAAGCGCATCAGCGATCTGGCTCACGTGGTGGCGGACGGCGTTGGCTGCGATCGTGAACGCCTGTGCATTGCGGACGCCAGCGCGCTGCAGCGCCACACCGAGCGTGACCGGCCCGACGAACTGCCACTTGATCGGCTGGCCGTCGAGGTTGATCTTCGCCGCGAGGTCCAGGAATGCAGTCAGCCCTGCGAACGCGTCGGTGCCGAGACCCGTGGTGATCGGCACGTCAACGGTCAGGCCGACCGGGTCGATCGCGAAGCTGCCGTACTGTCCGAGCGACACACCGGGCAGGCCCGCGATCGCCTGCGCAATCATTCCCTCGGCCGGCGAACGCGTCGGCAGCGACGGAACGGTCGCGATGTCGAACTCGGCGACCGAGAATGCTGCGGCGGCAGCTGCGTCGCGATGCGGCAGGCTGCCGATGCCCAACGACTTGCCGTTCGCGAACGCCGCGACCGAAGCGGGAGCGAGCGCGTCGACGGGTGCCGGGATCGGCGGAGTCGACGACGTCATCGACACACGTTGCCCCTCGGGTGCCTCCCTCACCAAACTGTGGGATGGCCGATCCCCGATCCTCGTCGCAGTCCACGCCGCCCGGCCAGACCGACACGGACGGCGGCGCACGCCCCGGGCCGGGCGCGTTGTTGGCACGTGTCGTGCCGTGGGCGGCCCGAGTCGCGTGGGTCCTGGTCGCCGTGGTCGGCGGCACCGCCCCGGAAGCGGCCGTGGACGGGCGGAGCACAGCCGTTCGGTGGACGGTCGCCGTGGTCGGTTGGGGCGTGTTCGCAGGGATCGCCGTCGCGTTGCTGATCCCCTCGGTCCGTTCGCTCACCGTCGCCCGTCTCGGCACGCCACTCGCGCCGGTCGCGGCAATCGTCGCGGGTGTCGCCGGCGCTCCCGGCGTCGACGTCGCACTGCTCGCGGCACCGGCGACCATCGCCGTCATCGCCGTCTTCAGTGCCGAGTTCGGCCGGTGGATGGTCCAGGCCTCGGCCTACGGCGACGAGGATCGACTCCCCCTGCGCAGCCCGGTCCCGGTGGGAGCCGCTGCAGTCGCCTCCTGGGTGCTCTGGGCCGCGGCCGTGGTGGCCGCCCCGCTGCTCCTCGCAGCGGAGAACTTGATCGGCGGCGTTCCGCTCGGCGTGCTCGCAGTCGCTGCTTCGGTGCTCCTCCTTCCGCGCTGGCACAAGATGTCGCGGCGGTGGTTGGTGCTCGTGCCGGCGGGCATCGTCGTCCACGACCCGGTCGTGCTCGCCGACACGCTGATGGTGCGCACCGACCAGTTGCTCGGCATCGGACTCGCCCGGACGGACACGCAAGCCGCCGACCTCACCGGGCCGGCCAGCGGCTACGCCGTGCAGGTCGACACGAGCGAGACCGTGTCCACGGTGTTCGCGTTCACGCCGCAGGAACCGAATGGGAGGGCGATTCACATGACCGGCTTCCTCGTGGCCCCGAGTCGCCCCGGCGAAGCGCTCCGCCTCGCAGCAGCTCGCCGGATCCCGATCCGCTGACTCGTCGGTCCCGCTGGGCGTCTCACGGGTCGGGCGTGAAGATCGCCGTGAGGTCTCGGCTGAGCACGCTCGATGGCGGTGTGGCGTCGGTGGTCACCCGGCAGAAGGCGTAGACCGTGATTGTCTCACCGGCCGCGACGTCGAATCCACGAGTGAAGGCGATCGGGACCTCATCGGTGGTGCTGTCGACGCTGAAGAAGATGGTGGGCAGGTCGGTCAGCCCGAGTTCGTCGGTGTCGTCGACGTCGCTGAGATGGCATTGGAACTGCGTGTCGTTCGGCGGAGCGACCTGGGTGGAGGTCCGGCCCGAGAAGTTCGCCACCACCGTGCCGGCGGCAGGCGCAGTCATCGTGACTCGTGCGAGTTCGGTGTGGCCGCCCGTCGGGAAGCCGCCGTTGGCAACCTCTCGGAGCTGAACCGACGCACCGTTGCTGAACGAGGCGGCAAACGGCATCGACGCGTCGAGAACTGAGACGCTCGACTCGAGTGCGGCGATGCGGGTCTCGAGCGCACCCACGTCGGCGGCGAGTTCGGTGAGCGATGCCGGTGTGTAGTAGCCGACGACATCGGCGATCAGATTGACCGTGCCCGCGTTGTTGAAGAACTTCAGCTTGCCGTCCGGCGAGAGCTTCACATCGACCTTGTTCGGCGTCGGCGACGAGGTCGCCGTCCAGTTCAGGTTCGACGAGAGCGGCGGGACGGACACGTCCGCCGGGAAGACGGTGAGGAACGAGACGGCCGTCGGATTGGCGATGGTGACGTTGAGCGAGACCGCCGTGGCGACCGACGGGATCCCGGCGCACTTGCCGTTGTCGCCCGTGACCTGCTGGACATGGGTGTCCTGCGCGGCGAGCGGCGACGGGCGCAGGCCGACGGTGGCGGGCACGGGCCGCGTGTCGAAGAGTCGACACGGCGTGACCGGAACGAACGTGGCGTCCTCGTCACCGGGCGACGCCTCGACGAATGTTCTCGCAGTGCTCGCAGTGGGGATGACGAGGGCGAGAGCCACCCCGAAGATGATCCAGCCGAAGGGACGACGTCGCGATGAATCGTTCATCGGGCGAAAATACCGCGCTGCCCCGTCCCGCTGCAGGGAATTTCACGGTGCGTGAGTTCGCCGACGCGAACCCCGGCGTCAGCGATCGACGACGCGCCAGGCCGCGGGGAACAGCACACCCGCTGCCAGCATCTTCACCACGTCGCCGGCGAGGAACGGCCGGACACCGAGCGACCACGCCGTGGGATCGGACCCGAAGACGGGGACGTCGACGACGTGGGCGAGCCACGCCGCGCCGATGCTGTACACGGCGAGGTTCGCCAGCACCACCGCCGCGACGAACGTGATGACGTTGCGGTCGCGACCACGCTCGGCGGCCGCCCCGACCAGCACCGCCATGACCGGATACGCGACGAGGTATCCGCCGGTCGCCCCGGTGAAGTACTCCCATCCACTGCTCGCGTCGGCGAAGAAGGGGAGGCCCACGATCCCTGCGATCAGGAACAGGCCCATCGACGCCGCACCGCGCCGTGCGCCGAGGGATCCGCCGACCAGAACAGCAACGAACGTGGCGAGGTTGATCGGGACCGGCGTGAAGCCGAGCGGGATCCGCACCTGCGATGCTGCGGCCATCAACATCGAACCGGTGACGACGAGCACGACGCTTCGTTCGCGCAACGTCGGGATGACGTCGGCGAGCACGACGTGGGCGCGCGTCGGCAGTGGGAGGGTGGTGTCGGTCATGTCGAGTCTCCTGGGGGAAGGGAGGGTTGGGGGATTTCGGAACGAAACTCTCAGGCGAGCGGTGTCCGCTCCAAATCCGTCGGCGTCAGAGACAGATGCCGCCGCCGAGGACCCGGTGGTCGGTCTCGTCGTAGAACACGACGCTCTGACCCGGGGCGATCCGACGCTGCGGCTGGTCCCAGCTGACATCGATTCCACCACCGAGTGACGGGGAGATGTGCGCGAACCGGGTCGCTCCGTGCGCACTCGCTTGCACTCGAACCCGCCCGTCGACCTCGTCGTTCACCCAACTCATCTTGGTGACCTCGAGCGCTGGACGGAGCAGATCGGCGTCGTCACCGATCGTGACGACCTGGTTGGCCACGTCGACGTCGACCACGTACTGCTTGGGGCCACCACCCGGCAGACCGAGTCCCTTGCGCTGTCCGATCGTGACCATCTCGACGGACTCGACCGCACCGACGCGGGTGCCGGACATGTCGACCACATCGGCGCGACGGAACGGGATCCGGTCACCGAGGAACGACTCTCGTCCGTCGGATTTGGTGATGAAGCAGACGTCCTGGCTGTCGGGCTTGTCGGCGGTGCGCAGATCGATCTCGGCAGCGCGGGCACGGACCTCGGACTTGTCCATCCCGCCGACCGGGAACATCGTGCGGGCGAGTTGCGCCTGGTCGAGCATGTGCACGACGTAGCTCTGGTCCTTCTTCGTGTCGTGACCGCGTTCGAGGGTCAGCGTTCCGTCGGCGAGCGAGCCGATCGCGGCGTGGTGGCCGGTCGCCACGGCGTCGAAGCCGAGCAGTTCGGCGCGTTCGGCGAGGCGTGCGAACTTGACCTCCCGGTTGCACTCGATGCACGGGTTCGGCGTCACGCCGCTCGCGTGGGCCTGCACGTACGGCTCGACGACGTGTGTGTCGAAGTCGTCGCCGAAGTTGAAGACGAGATGGTCGATGCCGAGCTGCTGGGCGACGCGGCGTGCATCGTCCACATCGGAGACCGAACAGCAACCCGTGTCGGAGGAACCGCCCCACAGCTTCATCGTGACGCCGACGACCTCGTGGCCGGCCTCCCTGAGGAGGAGCGCGGCAACCGAGGAGTCGACTCCCCCGCTCATCGCGCACATCACCTTCACCCCACCCAGGCTACGAAACCATTCGGTGTCAGACACCGAATGGTTTCGGCTGGGGGCCGATTCGTGGGAACCGACGGGGCTTGCCGAACGTCACATGAGGGACGACGATGTCCACGCGCCGAACGACAGGACCCACATGACCTTCGAATTCGATTCCCTCACCAGCGAGCCGGACCGGCCGAACCGACCAAGGCGTCGGGCGCTCGCCGTGCTCGGCGCGTCGATGCTGGTGGCCGGAGCGGGCGGCCTCGGGTTCGGCCTCGGCCGCTCGGCGGACGACGACGCAGTGGCACCGGGCGCCCCAGCCGAGCCCGTCGCCGACACGACGGCCGCGTCCGACGCACCCGACGATCGAGCGCCCGCGACGCTGCCACCCATCGTGCCGAACGCCACCGGGGTGGTCCAGGTGGTGACCGAGGAGGCCGCCGGCGATTCCGTCGGGATCAACTCGTCGGGCGGTGGCGGATGGACGATGTTCGGCGGCGAGCCGATGACCCTCCTCACCGAACGGACGACGGATTCCGGGGTCGTGTTGCGCGCGCACCTCGGCGAACTCTGGGACCAGGGGTTCTCGGAGTACGACGACTTCGGTGGGCCCGACGGTTGGCAGCCGCCGGAGTGGTGCTTCGAATCGGGCCAGGTCCGGATCGCCATGGGCGGCGGCGAGGCGACCGGCACGAGTGTGATCGACGTCGGCTCGGTCAGTTGGTGGACGACCCCGTTCGCAGGTCGAGCCGTGAGTGCGCTCACGATGGGTACCGCCGACGCGAATCCGTACCGCGTCGTGTTCGTGCAGGCTCCGGCCTCGGTGACCAACGTCAGCGTGTCGTTCGCTGACGGCGCATCCGACTCGGCGGCACCGGTCGACGGGGTGGCGATCCTGGCGGTACCCGGAGCGGGAGCATCGACGGACTCCGGCGACGGTTGGTTCGGCCCGCCGACCGACTTCGACGTCGTGTTCGACGACGCCGCAGGCGAGGACGCAGTCGTCGACGGATCCCGCACGGGATACAACGACCCCGAGTTCCAGCAGTCGTGCTCGCCTCCCCCGCCCGCGCTGCCCGAGCCGGGCGAACAGCCGGCAGACCCCGCCACCGACGAGGCGACGATCGTCGACCTGATGCTCACGATCTACGGCGACGACGACGGAGGCAACGACGCCCGCATCGACGACACGACCGGTGTGGCCGGGGCCAGGGATCAGGTGCGTGAGGGCAGCTTCGAGGAAGCCGCTGCGAACGCCGAGGCGATCGTCGAGGAACTCGTGTTCACGTCACCGACCGAGGCCTGGTTCCGCTACCGCATCGAGACCACCTCCGGGACGTTCTCGGAGCGCTTCGGCATCGCCGTGAACGTCGAGAGCGTCTGGAAGATCACCAGAGCCACCATCTGCCAGGACCTGTCGCTCGCCGGTGGCGACTGCGGTGGCGACACCGGCCCGATCCGTCCGCCCGGAGCCTGAACCTGTCAGCGGCGGAGGCGGGTGACGGCGGCGGCGACGGCTTCGATGCCGCGGTCGACGTCGGCCTCTGTGCTGGCATGGCCGAGGCTGAGGCGCAGCGCACCCATCGCGATCGAGCGGTCGACGCCCATCGCTGCGAGCACGTGGCTCGGCTCCATCGCACCGCTCGCGCACGCCGACGCTGCCGATGCGCACACCTCGGCCTCGTCGAGCAGGAACAGGAGTGACTCGGACTCGATGCCGGCGATGCATACGTGTGCCGACCCGGCGACCTTGTCCCCACGCGGCACTGTCTCGATCACGTCGTCGAGGCGGCCGAGCAGCCCGTCGACCAGTGCGTCGCGCAGCGCGGCGATCCGGGGGATCTCGGTCGCCCGTTCCTCGTCGGTGAGTCGCAACGCTGTCGCCATCGCAACGATCCCGGCGACGTTGTGCGTGCCGCTGCGTCGCTCGCGCTCCTGGCCGCCACCGATGATCAACGGGTCGATCCTCGGTCCACCTCGTTCGACCAGCACTCCGACGCCCTTCGGCCCGCCGAACTTGTGTCCCGACAGCGCGAGCAGGTCGACGTGGGGCGTCACGTCGCGTAGGTCGATCCAGCTCGGGGCCTGCACCGCATCGGTGTGCACGAGAGCGCCGGGGGCGAAACGGCCCACGATGCGCGCCACCTGGACGATGTCGTTGATCGAGCCGACCTCGTTGTTCACCGTCATCACACTGACGATCGCCACGTTGCGTCCTGCGTCGACGGCGTCCTGCAACACCTGAGCGAGCAGGTCGAGGTCGATCCGCCCCGCCTCGTCGACGCCGACCACCAGGCCGCCGTGGTGCTCCACGACCTCGAGGACGGCGTGGTGTTCGTCGGCCGCACACACGGCGACGCCCGGCGTACGGGCGAGCGCCCCCGTGATGGCCATGTTGTCGCTCTCGGTGCCGCACCCGGTGAACACGACTTCGTTGGGTCGGCACCCCAGGGCCGATGCGACGACGTCACGGGATTCGTCGACGGCCTTGCGCGCCTCACGTGCGAACCGGTGCGAGCCCGACGGGTTGGCGTACGTACCGGCGAGGAACGGCATCATCGCCTCGATCGCCTCCGGTCGCATCGGCGTCGACGCCGCGTGGTCCAGGTACGTGAGGGTCATTGCGTGATCGCGCCCGCTGTCGATGTCATTGCCACGGCCCGGTGGTGACGGATCCCTGGTACATGCCGGGGGCCGTGGGCATTCCGGGGTGGAGGGGTCGGGACATCGACGCCGGCACGCCCGTGGCCCGTCCGGGTCCGTTGCGGCGCTGATACCGCGCCATCGCACAGATCAGGAAGATCTCCGGCGCGACGAACTGCGGCGGCTGATGGCGGATCCGTGCTGCGAGACGGTTGGCCAGATCCCGGGCGAGAGCCGCCCGGATCGGCGCGGACAGCGACGAGCCACGGGTGAGGAACGAGCGGATCACGGTGTACTGGTCGACG
>JBBSOH010000156.1:0-8885 GCA_038259945.1 Acidimicrobiales bacterium | reverse complement strand
AGATGCCGGCCGGCGTTCCGACGGCGACATTCGCCATCGGCGAGGCCGGTGCGACGAATGCGGCACTGTTCGCGATCGCCCTGCTCGCCGCTCACGACGAGCGGCTCGCCGCGGCCCTCGCGGACGATCGTGACCAGCGTCGAGCCGTAGCAGCGTCGTCGGTGCTCCCGCCGCCAGCGACAACATGAACGACCGACGTGTCGTCGTCCCGCCGGTGACGATCGGCATGCTCGGCGGCGGTCAACTCGGCAAGTACGCGCTGATGGCCGCCAACGCGATGGGCTACCGGACCGTCGTCGTCGACCCCGATCCGCTGGCGCCGGCTGGTGTGGTTGCAAACGACCACGTCCTTGCTGCATATGACGACCCCGATGCGTTGGATCGCCTCGCGGCCGAGTGCTCGGTGGTCACGACAGAGTTCGAGAACGCGTCGGCGGCTGCGTTGGAACGACTTGCTCGTTCTGTTCGCGTCGCTCCCGGAGCATCGAGCGTCGCAGTGGCGCAGGACCGGATCGTGGAGAAGACGTTCCTGGTCGACCACGGCATCGACGTCGGCGAGTTCATCCCGATCCCTGGCTCCGGTGCGCACACCTCCCTCGTCGACACCGCCCGCCGAATGGCCCAGACCGGTGCCGTCGTGAAGACCGCTCGCCTCGGCTACGACGGCAAGGGTCAGCGGCGAGTGTCGTCGGAGGAGGAACTCGAGGCGGCGCTGGTCGAGTTCACCGGCGTGGACGTGATCGTGGAGGCACTGCTCGACCTGCGCGTCGAGGTGAGTGTGCTCGTGGCACGCACCGGCGAGGGTCAGTGGGTCACGTGGCCGGTCACCGAGAACGCGCACGTCGACGGTGTGCTCGACCTGTCGGTGGTGCCCGCCCGGGTCGGGCCGGCACTGGCGGTCGAGGCAAAGCGGATCGCTGTGTCGGTGGCCGACGCCTTGAACTACGTCGGCGTGCTCGCGGTGGAGTTGTTCGTCGTGGGAGACGATCGTCCGGGTGCCGACGGCGCGCCGAGGCTGCTGGTCAACGAGATCGCACCGCGGCCGCACAACAGCGGCCACTGGACGTTGGACGCAAGTGTCACCAGCCAGTTCGAGCAGCAGATCCGAGCGGTGTGCGGCGTCGGGCTGGGGTCCACGGCGATGACCGCCCCGGCAGCGGCGATGGTCAACCTCCTCGGCGACCTGTGGTTCCTCCCCGCAGCCGACGGCTCCCTCGGCGACCCGGTCGAACCGGACTGGGCAGCCGTGCTCGCCGACCCCGACGCCACCCTGCACCTCTACGGAAAGGCCGAGCCGCGCCCCGGTCGCAAGATGGGTCACATCACCGTGACCGCGGACTCCCCCACCGCGGCCGCCACCCGAGCCCTCGCCCTCCGCCACGCCCTGTAGAACCATTCGGTGTCAGACACCGGATGACCGAATGCGGCTTCCGGTTTCAGGCCGAGCGCGCGACGTGGGTCCGGAACCAGTCGGTGGTGAACCGGCCCGTCGGGTCGAGACGTTGTTTGAGTTCGAGGAAGTCGCCGAGTCTCGGCTGCTCGATCCGCCAGTCGGTGGGGACCGCCTTGCCGGGGTGCCACCGAACGTCGAATGCTGCGAGCGCGTCGGCGACCCGATCGACTGCGTCCTGCACCGCGAGAGGGTCGAGTCTCCAGGTGAAATGAAGGCCGGTCGAGTCCCGTCCGTGGAACGGGCTCGTCCAGAAGTCGTCGGACGCGACGGTGCGGATCTCGCTGACGAGGAGCAGTTCGTCGAACTCCGCACCGACGGATCGCAGCGCTGTGATCGCTTCCGCCGACGAAGACCTCTCCACGAAGCACTCGGACTGGATCTCGGCTCCAGCGCTCGGCACGGCATCGGCTCGGAAGTGCGGCAGCCGATTCCACCAGGGGCCGGATTCGCCGAGTTGGCGGGTGCACGCGGCCGGAGAGTTCTCGGGAATCGGATGACGCATGGCGTCGGCTGCGACCAGGCCCCGTTCGACGTCGAGACGAGCCGGGGTCGCAACATCCGCCCGTTGCTTGCGCCACAGCTCACCGAGCTCATCGCCCCAGCGTGTGAACACACTCACGCTGCTGGCCGACGCAAAGACGTCGTCGAACGATTCCAGCAGTGTCTCCCAGCTCAGGCCGTCGTGCACAGTCTGGGCGACCTCATAGTCGGGTTCGGTCCGCAGGACGATTCGAGTGACCAGGCCGAGTGAACCGAGCGCGACGACAGTGCCGAGGAAGTCGTCGTCGCCGCGTCGGACAGTGACGATGTCCCCGGACGCAGTCAGCAGATCCAGTTCATCGACTGCACTCGCCAAGCAGCCCGACGTGGAACCGGAGCCGTGGGTCCCGGTGGCAACGGCGCCGCCGATGGAGATGTGCGGCAGAGAAGCCAGGTTGTGAAGTGCACGCCCGTGTGCATCCAGTTCCACACTCAGCTCGGCGTACGTCGTGGACGCAGGCACCGAGACCGTTCCGGACGACTCGTCGAATTCGATCGAGCCGGCGAGGTTCCGCAGATCGACGAGGGTCCGGCCGTCACCGATCCGGTTGAAGGAGTGTCGGCTCGCGATCGCTGCGAGCCCGGCGGTCGACGCCCCGAGCGACGAGAGCTGCTCGACCGTCGACGGCGCCGACACGGCATGGGCCCGGTAGCGGACGTTGCCACCCCAGTTGTGCTCGTTCATCCGTGGGCGCCCCTGCTCAGCGGCGGGCGAGCATGGCGCCGGCTAGTTCCTTGACGAACTTGGCGCCGACCATGGCCGTCATGTCGACCCGGTCGCGGGTCGGGTTCAGTTCGACGACGTCGGCACCCACGATGGGGCCCGGGAGCGCATCGATCACGTCGAGCACTTCGCGCACCGTCAGCCCGCCCGGTTCGTGGTGGCTCACACCAGGAGCACACGACGGATCGAGGCCGTCGAGGTCGAGGCTGAAGTAGATCGGGCCGGTGAGAGACGACGGGTCGAACTCGCCCAGTCGCCGAGGCGTGATCATCGTGACGTTCCACCGCTCGGCCTGATCGACCATGTGTTGCGTGGCCGTGCGGATCCCCAACTGCACCAGCTTCGTCATGCACCCCTCCTCGAGCGCTCGAGCAAAGGGGGACGCATGGCTCAGCGGGTTGCCGTCGAGGTCGTCGTACATGTCGGGGTGGGCATCGATGTGCACCACGGTCAGGTCGTCGTGGACCTCACGGAACGCGCGAAGGATCGGGTAGGTCACCGAGTGGTCGCCGCCGAGCGTGATGACCTGTCGGCCCGCGGCGAGCTGTTCGCGCACCGCTGTCGTGATCGCATCGGCATCGGCGTGGGAGCCACGCTCGTTGGTGATCGACACGTCACCGACGTCATCGAGGAGAGGGATGACGTGGACCGATGCCTCGTTCGCGTCGTTGCCCGACGTGGAGTGCAACGCGGCGCGAATGGCCTCGGGCCCGAGCGCGCAACCCGGAAGGAACGAGGAGTTCGCGTCGAGGGCGATGCCGAGCAGTGAGATCGGGTCGATCGTGGGAGGTACGGTCACCACTTCATCATGGCGCAGCAAGCGTTGTGCGCGACACTGACCCTCATGGCAACGACCACAGCAGCGGACGGCACATCGATCGAATTCGACGACCACTCGCCGACCGGTGGGAGCAGCGACGCGACCCCGGTCATCCTCGTGCACGGGATCACCGAGAGTGCGGTCACGTGGAACCCGCTCATCGACCGACTCGCCGCAGGTCGCCGGGTCGTCGCTCTCGACCTGCGCGGCCACGGTCGGTCAGGCACAGCCGACCGCTACGACCTCGAAGCGATGGCCGGCGACGTCGCAGCAGTCGCGACGGAACTCGACCTCGACCGACCCCACCTGGTCGGTCACTCGCTCGGTGGCGCCGTCGTGTCGGCAGCAGGGGCCGCCATGCCGGTGTCGTCGGTCGTGAACGTCGACCAGTCTCTCCAACTCGACGGGTTCAAGGCTCAGCTGATGAGCTTCGAAGCACAGTTGCGCGATGCCGACGCCTTCCCGTTCGTGATCCAAGGCCTGTTCGAGATGATGGCCGGCAACCGGATCCCGCCCGACGAAATGGCCCGGGTGAACGCTGCACGCCGACCCGATCAGCACGTGGTGCTCGGTGTGTGGGAGATGATCCTCACCATGCCGGCCGACGAGATCGCAGCCGTCGTCGACGGTGCGCTCGCCGGCTATTCGGGCCTCGATGTCCCGTACCTCTCCCTGTTCGGCATCGATCCGGGCGACGGATACCCGGAGTGGATTGCGTCGCACATCGACGGTGCGGTCACCGAGGTGTGGCCGGACCACGGG
This sequence comes from Acidimicrobiales bacterium, assembly GCA_038259945.1. Taxonomy (GTDB): domain Bacteria; phylum Actinomycetota; class Acidimicrobiia; order Acidimicrobiales; family Ilumatobacteraceae; genus Ilumatobacter_A. The sequence continues at coordinate 4,586 of JBBSOH010000156.1, read as the reverse complement.
CACTACCCGCACCTGGTCGATCCGGACCGCTTCGTCGCTCGCCTCGACACGTTCTGGGGCTGACATCCTCGGGCCTGACAGTCCCGCTCGCCGTGCCGGGTACGGTTCGCACATGGCGCGTCTGAGCGAGATCGGTGAACGAGATGGCTGGCGATGCTGGATCTGCGACGAGGCGGTCGACCCCGACCAGTCCGTGAACGACGACCGCGGGCCGAGCGTCGACGAGCGGATGTCGGATCGTCGGGCCAAGGCGAAGGGCACGAAGAAGGGTGACGGCGGCCTCGTCGAGCGACTCGCCCACCGCGGGTGCAACACCGGCAAGGGCGAGGTCGAGGCGGTCATCCCGTGGGCCGAGCACCTGTTCGTGGTCGACCCGTCGCCGATCATCCCGAGCGTCGACCGTCTCGTCAAGAAGGGCGGGCGCGAAGTGATGGCCCGCTGCCCCACGCAAGCCGATGCCCAACAGGCGGCCGACTGGCTCGTGGACCGAGTGTCGCGGCTCGAACCCGACCTCGACGTCGCGTCCGACATCGACGCCGGTGGCGGACAGTTCCTGGTCGCGCTGCGAGCCTGATCCCGCTCAGGCCTTCTTGACGTACTCGGCCTTGATCAGGAGTTGGCGACCATCGACCTTCGCATCGATCTCGTGGTCGCCAGACACCAGTCGGATCGACTTGATCTTCGTCCCGACCTTGATCCCACCGACCTTGCCGTCGGTCTTGAGGTCCTTCACCACCGTCACCGCGTCGCCGTCGGCAAGCACGTTGCCGTTCGCATCTCGGATCTCGCCGAGTTCGTCGCCCACGTCGCCCATCCACTCGTGGCCGCAGGTGGCGCATTCGTAGCCGTCCTCGGCGGTGAGCGCGTCGGGCATCGTGCAGATCGGACAGGCGGGTGCGGCAACCATGGCGACAGTGTGCCGGGCTGACCACCGACGTCGGCATCGCAGCCATGACGAGGTCTTGACCCAAGTTCGAGCCGTTGTGCACCGATCAATCTGTCACGGGCGGCGACGGCAGCGAAGGAGATCGGGTGATGGACGACTGTACGAAACGACATCTGGAATCAGACCTCAGCGCGCACTCGGGCCGCACAGTTCGGGTCTGTGCTCGCAACGTGGGGACGCTGCGCATCGTTCTCGATCCGACGGGCGACCGTGGGCGGGTGGAACTCCTCGTAACCGGGGGCGAGAGCCGATGGACCGTGTCGGATCGCGGAACGACCGTTGCGATCCACGGGCTCGATCTCGACTTCGTCATCGCCAAACTGGCTGCGTTCGACACGATGCTCACCCGGCGCGGCGACGAACTCGTTGCCGACACCGGCGGCCGGTCGCTCGCCGAGGCTGTCGCAGCGTTCGTCGACACCTTGGAGTTCGTCCCGGTTCTCGCCGGACTGTACGCCAACAACGTCGCTGCGTGATCGGAACCGGCCGGTGCGCGCTCGCGTAGCGTGGGTCCGATGGAACCGACTCTGGACCGAACGGGCGATGTGCTCGTCCTCGACATGGGTCCCGGCGAGAACCGCTTCAACCCGACAGCGGTCGCAGCGATGAACTCGGTACTCGACGACGTCGATGCGTCTGTTACTGCGGGCGGACCGGTTGCCATGGTCACGACCGGGAGCGACAGGTTCTTCTCGAACGGCATCGACCTGGAGTGGATGTTCGGTCCGGATGCGCAGGCCACCACCGACACGATTCCCGACTTCCTCGCCTCGATGATGGGGTTGTGGGCGCGGGTCCTCGCTCTGCCCATCCCCACGGTGGCCGCCGTGAACGGGCATGCGTTCGCAGGTGGCGCGATGTTCGTGCTCGCACACGACCACGTGCTGATGCGCTCGGACCGCGGCTACTGGTGCGTCAACGAGGTCCTGTTGAAGCTGCCGCTCGCACCGGGAATGCAGGCGCTCCTCGAGGCGAAGTTGCCGAAGCCGACCCTGCGTCGGGCGATCCTCACCGCTCACCGCTTCGACGCCGAGGCTGCGGTCGGCGCCGGAATCGCCGACGGTGCCCACGACGGTTCGGTGCTCCGAGAACGTGCCGTCGAACTGGCGCAGTCCCTGGCTCCGACGGCGGACCCGATCCTCGGTCGTCTGAAGGAAGATCTCTACGCCGAGGCATTGTCAGCGCTCCGTGCCGGCGAGGTGCCCGCCCCACATGGGGTGCCGGTCGTCGAGTGAAAGGAGCAGGTCTCGACGACTCCTCCGAGAAGACGATCGAGCACTCGGACCTGCTGTTCTCCGTGCAGGTGATGTCGGGCGCCGGACTCGCGGCGGTCCTGCTCTGGATCGCCCTCGCCGACACCGACACGAACCTCGACACCGGCGATCGGTACGTCGGATGGATCTACCTCGTCGCGTTCTGCGTGCTCGCCTTCACGACGTTGGTCGGCTTCGCCGTGGGGCTCGTCGCACAGACCAGTGCGCCCATCCGACGCGCCGGTCGCATCGTGCTCGTCCGGACCGTCACCGTGAGTCTGGCTGCATTCGCTGCGGTGGTCGCGGCGTCTCGACTCGGTCCGTGAGGCCTCGACTCGACGCTCGAGCCTGCTCCGTGTGTCCCAGTCCGCTCGGTCGCGACACCGACACCGAGCGCGGATCCACGGCATTCACATCGAGCGGGCAGCGTTGTCGAACCTCGTGTACTGACCGAGGAAGACCAGGCGTTTGGTGCCGATCGGGCCGGCGCGGTGCTTGGCGACGATCACCTCGGCGGAGCCCTTGTCGGGTGATTCGGGGTTGTAGACCTCGTCGCGGTAGAGGAACATCACGACGTCTGCGTCCTGCTCGAGCGAACCCGACTCACGGAGGTCGGCGAGCATCGGCCGCTTGTCGGCTCGGGACTCCAGGTTGCGACTGAGCTGGGACAACGCGACAATCGGGCACTCCAGCTCGCGGGCCAGCACCTTCAGGTTTCGACTGATCTCGGAGACCTCCAACTGGCGGTTCTCCGACTGGCCCGAGCCTGACATGAGCTGCAGGTAGTCGATCAGGATCACCGAGATGCCGCCATGCTGAGCCTTGAGCCGGCGGGCTTTGGCTCGGATCTCCATGACCGTGACCTGCGGGTTGTCGTCGAGGTACAGCGGCACTTCGAGGCGCCCGACGGCGAGGCCGATCTTGGACCAGTCGGACTCGGTCAGCTTGCCGGTGCGCAGCTTGCTCGAATCGACCTTCGCCTCCGACGACAAGATGCGCTGGGTGAGTTCGCTGTGGCCCATCTCGAGGGAGAACACGAGCGCCGGCTTGTCCTCGTGCTTCGCGATGTGCGTCGCCAAACCCAATCCGAAGGCCGTGTTGTGCAGGAAGAAGTCGGCGGCCACAAAGTTGTGGAGTTCGGGCACGGTGAAGTCGATGACGCGCTCGTCACCGAGCGGTTCGATCGACGTGATCCGCTCCCACACGACATCGGGCGATGCCCACCAGCGGAGCTGGTCGTCATCGAGTGCCTCGGCGAGTTCGGCGACCGTGGAACGCCGGAGCTGACCCGCTCGACTCGGATGCCAGTTGTGCGACGGAGGCCGCCCGGTGCGTCGGTTGATCTCGGCCCATGACAGCTCGCCCTTCGCCTTGTGGATGTCATCCCAGACGGCAGCCGGTACGTAGTCGGCTGCGTCACCTTCAGGCAGGTAGTCGACGTCGGGTCGAGCGGTGGGCAGGCCTGCGGACTCGGCCGGGACCGCGACGTCCTCACCGACAGACATCTGCTCGAGCCGAGTCCACCCGGCTGGCGTGAGGAACGGATGCGTCGCCGTTGTGACGACCTCCCTCCCCGACCGAGTCCGAACGCGGAACACGGGCTTGGTGCCGTCGTCGAGACACGCCGACACGTCCGCCGTCGTGACCCGACCATCGTGGTCGAGGGCGTGCATCCGCAGTCCACCGCGTGCGGCGGCGCGATCCATCAATTCCGACGCGGTCACGACGTCACCGGTCTCGAGGTCGACCATCGGCGTGTACCAGGCAACACACTTTCCCATCGCCGGTCTCGCGCCGACGATGTTGAGGGTGCTGGGCTGGAGCCCGGCGAGCAGTTCGTCGAGTTCGATGTAGCCGGTGGCCGCACCGGTGATCGTGTCGCCACGCTCGAAGGCGAGTTCGAGCTCGTCCATCGTGATGTTCAGCAGTTCCTGGATCGGGCGGGTCGAGTCGACGACCTTGTCCTCGGCGACCTCGAACATCTTCTGCTCCGCCAGGTCGACGGTCTTGGCGACATTGTCGGGCTGGCTGAACGCGAGGTCGGTGATCTCGCCGGCGGTCTGGATGAGGCGTCGCAGCAGCGCCGTGTCCATCACGATCTTGGCGTAGTGCTCGGCACCCGACACCGACGGTGTGGCGTTCTGCAGTTCACTCAGCTGTGCGATGCCGCCGACCTCGTCGAGCATCCCCGCCTTGCGGAGTTCGTCCGCCACGGTGACGACGTCGACCGGACCCGACGACGAATACAAGGCACGAACTGCGTCGAAGATGTGCTGGTTCGCAGGGTTGTAGAAATCGCGTGGCTTGAGGCCCGCCTCACCCACGGCGCCGATCGCGTCACGCGACAGCAACAATGCACCGAGGACCGACGCCTCCGCTTCGAGGTT
>JBBSOH010000155.1:0-8904 GCA_038259945.1 Acidimicrobiales bacterium | reverse complement strand
GTCCGTTCGGGATCGACGATGCACTCGCCGACGGCGGTGGGGCGATGGTGCTCGTCGGTTTCGCAGTTCGTCCCGTCGACGGCGAGACCATCGACGACCTCGCGGACGCGATGTTCGATGCAGGTCACGATGTCGGCCCGTACCTCGACATGAGCAGGCTCACTCCCGATGGTGCGCGCCTGGCATGGCGACTCACCCTGCCGACGCAACGCACGCTGCCGTTCCTCATCGACTGGGGCGACACCCTCCGACCGAACGTCACGCAGCCCGGAGGAGTCGAACTCGTCGACGTCACGATCGTCCACCCACGACCCTTCGACGTGCTCGGGATCCTTGCCGCTCTGTCGCTGGACATCACGGTCACAGAGCCCGAGCCCGGTGGCGCGCCGGGGTTGCGCGCCACGTTGTCGGGCGAGGCCGGAGAGCTCACACTCTGAGGAACAGGGGTTGCGTGGTGTGCCCGTTGCGCGGCGTGTGCCCATTCACGAATGCACTAGGTTGGGTCTCCCATCGAGAGGAGCACATCATGAACGTCCAGTCCATCCTGTCGTCCAAAGGGTCCGAGGTCGTCACGATCTCACCGTCTGCCACCCTCGCCGAGGCCACGGCGGTGTTGCGCGAGAAAGGGTTCGGCGCACTCGTCGCGAGTTCCGACGGATCCACGATCGACGGCATCGTGTCCGAACGTGACATCGTGCGGGCGCTCGCCGAACACGGCGCCGCCACGCTCGACGCCGACGTCGCCAGCGTGATGTCGGCCGAGGTGTTCACGTGTCGGGCGAGCGATTCGATCGACAGTCTGATGTCGCTGATGACCGACCGACGGATCCGCCACCTCCCGACCGTCGACGACAGCGGCGCTCTCACCGGCATGATCTCGATCGGTGACGTCGTCAAGTCCCGCCTCGGTGCGCTCGAGCGTGAGAACGACCAACTCCACGACTACATCCAGGGCAACGTCGGCTGAACCGCGCGTCGCGAGCGCTCGAGTCGAACGGCGTAGCTTGTCGGTATGGCCCGATTGCGTGAGTTCGTGACGGGGCTGGCCGGCCGAACCTCCGGTGTGCGACGGGCGCGCGAGCTCGACCCACTGATCGGACGGCCCGCTCCCGACGGCGCACTGATCATCGGTGTGCTCGTGTACCGCGGCGTGTCCAGCGGCGAGGTCGACGAACCCGTCGCCCGACTCGCCGACCGGTTGGGTGCCCGTGTGGTGTTCGTGGGTTCGGAGGTCGGCCCGATCCACGCGGTCGAGCCGTCTCGTGCGATCCAGGTCGACTGCACACCCGTCGACGCGCCGCGCGTCGATGTGCTGGTGGTTCCCGGTGGTCTCGGATGGAAGCAGGTGATCGACGACCCTGCGATCCGTGGGTGGCTGACGACTGCAGCCCTCGAAGCGAGGGGGATCCTCGCGATCTCGACCGGCTCGCTACTCCTCGCATCGGTGGGCCGACTCGAGGGACGCTCGGCGACAGGACACTGGCTCGCCGAACAGGAACTGGCATCCCTCGGGGTCAACGTGTCGTCGATGCGCACCGCCTCCGACGACGGTGGTCGGGTCGTGACCGCATCGGGCGCGCTCGCGGCGATCCAGATCGTGGACGAACTGGCCGATCAGACCCGCTGGGCGGAATGGATGCCGGACGGCACCTGAAGGTGCCGGAATCTGGTGTTGCGGTGGAGTGTGTCGGATCGACTGCGGACGGGTACTGCGACACCATGAGTGACAAAGCGTCCACCACCGTCGAACGAACGATTCCCGCACCTGCTCGGGACCTCTTTGATGTCCTGACCAACCCGCATCGTCACATGGAGCTGGACACCTCGGGCTTCGTGACGGGAATCGACCACGGCGATCGTCTGGAGAAGACCGGTCAGAAGTTCACCATGAACATGAGCGGCGATCACATGGGCGGCGACTACCAGACCGACAACTACGTCAGCGCCTTCGACGACAACAAGATGGTCGGATGGAAGACCGCGCCCGCAGGAACCGAGCCTCCCGGATGGGAGTGGCTCTGGGAGTTGCGCTCCGACGGTTCGGACGAGACAACGGTCAGGCTCACCTATGACTGGAGCAAAGTGACCGATCAGGCGCTGCTGGACAAGGTCGGCTTCCCGCTCGTGAGCGAGCAGCAGATGACCGAGTCGGTGGGCAAGCTCGCCGCTGCCGTCGACGCCACCTGACTCACGGCTGGCTGCGCGTCCGCCTGTTCCTGTTCGAGAGGGACGCGATGGCCGGCACCGACGCGACGAGAAACGCGTCGCCAGACGTCAGCCCGATTCGTTGGAACAGCCCGCTCTGGTCGACCACGAGGCTGGTGACCATGGAGGCGCCCGCGACGATTGCGGCAACCGAGCCGAACATCGCGAGTCGCCGATGCCCGGAGGCGATCAGACCCGATCGGGCCAGCACGGGAACGAGCGCCAACGCCACGTAGCCGACCCCGGCCGCCACGAGGTGGAGCGAATCGACGAGGGACGAGTGATCGAGCGGCAGCGCGGCGACGCCGAGGGTGGCCACACCCGCGATCACGGCAGAGATCCACGCCGGCCCGGGGACTGCGCGGCGAATCACGACCCCGTACACGGGCACGGCGAGTCCGAACACGATCATGCCGGTCGTCATCAGCGGACGAGTGTCGGCACCGATCGCGGCCAACCGGCTGATCGTGTCGAGGACGGGGGAGTACTCCCGGCTGGTGATCGTGCCTCCGATCGCCCACGCGCCGACGAACGCCACCGGTCCCAGAACTCCGCCCCAGGCCGCTCGTCCGAACATCGTGCGCAACCTACCGCGGTGTGCGTCAGCCGTCGGCTGCACCGGGGCTGTCTCTGCCGACGCAGTCGCTGGTGAATTCATGCCTGGATGACGGTGCATCCCTACAGTCGGAACGAGCGGGCCGACGCTCGATCCGCCACCGTCCAACCACCACCCCCGAATCGGAGAACATCGTGAACCTTCGCAAGACCAAGATCAACACCAGGACCGGCCTCGCAGCGATCGGAGCGTGCGCCGTGCTCGGCATCGCCGCATGCGGCGGGACCCCGACCGAGGAGGAAGCGATCGATGCGCTCGTGGAGTCCTTCGACAGCGACGACGGCGCCGATCTGTCGGACACCGAAGTCCGTTGCGTGTCGACCGACATCGTCGAGTCGCTCGGCGCGGAGCGCAGCCTCGAGATCGACGAGAACGATCTCGACGGGAACCTTCCTGCCGAGGAGGCCGACGTGGTGACCGATGCGTTCCTCGACTGCATCGACGTCCAGGAGTTCTTCCGGTCGATCTTCGCCGAGGACCCCGAACTCGCCGGCATCCCGCAAGCCTTCACCGACTGTCTGATCGAACAGATCGGCGACGAGGGCCTGCGCACGGCACTGGTGTCGCAGTTCAGTGGTGAAGGCGACGCCGACGCTCTGTCCGAGTCGATCGGTGCCGACGCAGGCGCGGCATGCATCGACGTGCTCACGCCCGAGGAGCTCGAAGAACTCGCCGCGGGCTGACCCGCTCGGTCAGCGATTCGCCGTCGGACCACTGATCGTCGTCGCCGGTGATTCTGTGGCCGATTCGTCCCGCTTTCCGGAACGGATCGGCCACAGTCGCGTCCAGACCGGCCGCGACCTCCGGAGTGTCAACGACGCTTCGTCCGGATGTTGCGGCGGACTCGGAGTCGGCACCCATCAGGCGGGTGTTCGCATTGTCGAGTTCGCAGTGGCGGAGTTGCCCGAGGTCGGTTCCGGTTGGCGTGTCGTCAGGTGGTGTGGGCGACGGCGTCGATGGTGATGTGGGTGGTGGCGCTGGTGTAGACGCAGATGCCACCGCCGGCGTCGAGTCGGGTGATGATCTCGTTGCCGCCGTTCACACCTGGTACGTGGTTCAGGCTCGAGACGTTGGGACGTGTCGCCGCACACGGGTGGACGGTGACGAAGCCGATGCCATCGGGTTGGACCGCCGTGATGTAGAGCACAGCGGTGGTGGCGGTGGCAGGGACGCCGGCGCGCCCGGTGACCTGGATGCGGGTCTGGGTGTCGGCGGGTCGTCTGCCTTCGGCTTGGTTCTGGTCGTCGACGGTGTCGCCGGTGGGTCGGGTGTCGACGAGTCGTGACGGCGTGATGTTGGTGACGGCCGTGCCTGCGGGGAGGTAGCCGACGACGTCTGCGGCGAGGTGTGCTGATGCGGACGTGAAGAGGCAGATGTTGCCGGATGGGTCGACTTGTGCGATCAGTTCGTTCGCACGGTTCACGCCTCGGACGTAGTTCAGTGATGCGGCATTCGGTGCGGTGGGGAGGCATGGGTGCACGGTGACGAAGCCGGTGTTGTCGGCGTTGATCGCGGTGACGTTGACGATCACGGCCGCTGCGTCGGCGGGCACGTCACCGCGTCCGGCGACGGGGAGGGTGATGGTGGCGCCGGCGGGCGGTCTGCCCTCTGCCTGCTTCTGGTCGTCGAAGGTGTCGCCGGTGGGCCGGGTGTCGAGGTAGCGAGCAGGTGCGACCGGCGTGGTGGTGGACGCGGCCCCGATGTGGCCGGTGACGTCCACGAGCAGGTGGGCGGCAGCGGATGTGTAGAGGCAGAGTTCACCTGACCCGGTGAGTGGGATGATCACCTCGTTGGCGATGTTCACCCCCGCCGTGTAGTTCAGCGACGAGGCGTTGGGTCGTGGCGTGAGGCAGGGATGGGCGGTGACGAAGCCGATGCCGTCGGCGGCCACGGCGGTGATGTTCGCAACGACCGCTCTGGCTCCGACTGGTACGGATCCGCGGCCGCTGATCTGGACCTCGTACTCGGAATCGGCAACACGTCTGCCGGTCTTCTCGAACAGGTCGTCGAGCGTCTCGCCGGATGGACGGGTGTCCACGAATCGCCCCGGCCTCGAGGACGTGATCGCTGCAGCGGCGGGAGTGGGTGTGGCGTTCACGGTGACCGTGAGCGACGTGGTGGCGGTGAGGCCGACTGTGTCGGTCGCGGTACACGTGACGGTGGTGGTGCCGACCGCGAACACCGTACCTGACGCGGGAGAACATGCGACCGGTGGTTCCGCGACATCACGAACGTCGGACGCGATCGGGTTCGGGAACATCACGGTTGCGGCGGAGCCGCCGGGCGGGGTGGACGCCGAGACATCGGGCGGGGTCGACGAGAAGAACGGCGCGCGATCCACCCGCATCAGCAGCACCCGGTTCTGTTCGGTGGGGACGACGATCGCGTCGTTCGTCGTGTATCGGTCGCCGGGCGGGTCGATCTGGCCGGGCGGCGTTCCGATCACCGAGTTGGTCGATGTGACGGGGCCGACGGCTCCGGATTCGCCGAGGCCGAACGTGACCGCACCGGCGTTGATGGCCGGCCCGTCGTCTCGGCTGGGAGAGACGACGGCGTAGTTGCCGTCCACGAGCGCGGTCACCCCGCCGGAGCCGATGAACTCGTCGATGGCGGTTCCATGGAGGCTGTTGGCGGGGGTCACGGGCCCGGTGATCCCGGTGGCTCCGTCCGCGAAGGTGACCGCGCCCACGTTGCCCAGGGCCACGTCGTCCCAGGATGACGAGGCGACCGCATAGTTGCCGTTGGGGAGTGCCGTGATCCCACTGCCGGCGACGTTGTCGCTGACGGTGCTCCCGTGGAGGCTGTTGGCGACGCTCACGGGTCCAGCGAGACCCGTTGTCCCGTCAGCGAACGTGGCGGCACCCGCGTCGACGGTCTCGGGACTGTCCCATGCCGCGGAGTTCACGACGTAGTTGCCGGTGGTGAGCGCCGTCACTCCGAAGAACCCGACGAAGTCGTTCATGGTTGTTCCGTGGAGGCTGTTGGCGGTGGTGACGGGTCCCGTGATGCCCGAGGTTCCGCTGGCGAAGGTGACGGCGCCCGCCTCGGTCGCCGCACCGTCGTCCCAGAACGGCGACGTGACGACGTAGTTGCCGTTGGTGAGCGTCGTGACGCCGCCGTTGCCGACGAAGTCGTTCGTGGTGGTGCCGTGGAGGCTGTCGGCGGTCGTGACGGGCCCGGTGAGGCCCGTTGTTCCGTCGGCGAACGTGACCGCCCCGACGTTGGGCGTGAGGCCGTCGTCCCACGACACCGATTCGACGGTGTAGCTGCCGTTCAAGAGTGGAGTGACTCCGGGGAAGCCGATGCGGTCGTCGTTCGTGGTGCCGTGCAGGCTGTTGGAGGTGGTGACAGGCCCGGTGATCCCGGTGGATCCGTTTGCGAAGGTGACGGCGCCGACATCGATGGCGGGCCCGTCGTCCCAGAGGATCGAGCTCACGACGTAGTTTCCGTTGGTGAGCGCCGTCACACCACCGTCGGCGATCCTGTTGTTCATCGTTCCGTGCAGGCTGTTGCTGACCGTGACGGGCCCGGTGATTCCGGTGGTTCCGTCTCCGAGGGTGACCGCCCCGACGTTGCTCGCAGCGCCGTTGTCCCAGTTGGCAGAATTGACAACGTAGTTTCCGTTTGCGAGCGGCGTCACCCCATCGAACCCGACCTGATTCGCGTTCATGGTGCCATGGAGGCTGTTGGCCACCGTGACGGGCCCGGTGATTCCCGTGGTGCCGTTGGCGAAGGTGACAGCTCCGGCGCCGATGACACCGTTGCCCCAACTCGGCGAGTTGACGGTGTAGTTGCCGTTGGTCAGCGCGGTCACGCCGCCGTTGCCGACCTGATCGCTCGTCTCCGTGCCGTGGAGACTGTTGGTGGGCGTGACGGCTCCGGTGATGCCGGTGGTGCCGTCGGCGAAGGTGACCGCTCCGACCCGCACGCCCGCTCCGTTGTGCCAGATGGATGATGCAATCGTGTAGTTGCCGTTCGTGAGCACCGTGACGCCGATGTTCGCGACATGATCGTCGGCGGTGGTGCCGTGCAGGCTGTTGGAGGTGCTCACGGGCCCGGAGACTCCTGCGGTTCCGCTCCCGAAGGTGACCGCTCCGACGTCGCTGACCGCTCCGTCGTCCCAACCCAGCGAGACCACGACGAAGTTGCTGTCGCCGACCTCGAAGATTCCGTCGGATCCGATCTGATCGCTCTGCGTGGAGCCGGTGAGCGTCGAGATCAGCGTGTCCGTCGCACCGTCGAACAGGAACACGGCGCCGACGTCGATGGTCGCCCCGTCGTCCCATCGCGGATCGGCGACCACATAGTTGCCGTTGGAGAGCAGGAGGACCTCGCTGCCGAAGGATTGACTGTTCGGCAGTGGGCTGACGAGGTCGAACTGTGTCACGGTCGGGGCAGCGTTCGGTGCCGCCGATGCCGGGTCGGGAATGACGAGGACCGATGCCGCCCCTGCGACGACGGCGAAGGCGAGCGCAAGGCGCCCGCAGGTCCGTCGCTGAGCGGTGATTGCGTTCGGCTTGCGCATGTTCCGCAGTCTCGACACGGGCTGTGAACCGGCCGTGAACGAGCCGTCAGGACGTCCATTTCACAACCTCGGTCGGCATCGGTCACGCAGGGTTGGGGCGGGCAAAGCGCCGATACACTCGGACGCCGTGTCCCCGCCTGTCTGGCTGGTGGCACCTCGTCAGCACCGGCCCGGATCGCCTGGACCGTCAGCCCCTTGAGAAGTAGAAGAAGAGTTCGGAGTCAGCATCAACATGGCCAAGCGAGAATTCCCCCTCAATCGCACCCGCAACATCGGGATCATGGCGCACATCGACGCCGGCAAGACCACCACGACCGAGCGCATCCTCTACTACACGGGCAAGACGTACAAGATCGGTGAAGTGCACGACGGCGGCGCGACCATGGACCACATGGCCCAGGAGCAGGAGCGTGGCATCACGATCACCTCGGCTGCCACCACCTGCGTGTGGGACGGCCATCGGATCAACATCATCGACACGCCGGGTCACGTCGACTTCACCATCGAAGTCGAGCGCTCGCTGCGTGTCCTCGACGGTGCCGTCACCGTGTTCGACTCCGTCGCCGGCGTCGAGCCCCAGACCGAGACCGTGTGGCGTCAGGCCAACACCTACAAGGTGCCGCGCATGTGCTTCATCAACAAGATGGACCGCATCGGCGCCGACTTCTACCGCACGGTGCAGATGGTCATCGACCGCCTGCAGGCCGTGCCCCTCGTGATCCAACTCCCGATCGGCGCCGGTGGCCCCGAGGCCGTGAAGGCCTACGAGGGTCTCGTCGACATCGTGCGGATGAAGGCACTCGTCTGGCGCAACGTCGACGAGAAGGACCTCGGCGCCACCTATGAGATCGAGGACATCCCCGAGGACATGGTCGATCAGGCCAACGAGTACCGCGAAGCGATGATGGAGACCATCGCCACGCAGGACGAGGCACTGATGGACGCCTACCTCGGCGGCGAGGAGATCTCCGAAGCCGACATCAAGGCGGCGATCCGCAAGGGCACGCTGGCGTTCGACTTCGTGCCGATCCTCTGCGGCTCCGCCTTCAAGAACAAGGGCGTCCAGCCGATGCTCGACGCCGTGGTCGACTTCCTCCCGAGCCCGCTCGACATCCCGCCGGCCCACGGCACCATCACGAAGGGCGGCGAAGAGCTCGACGTCTACCGTGGCCCCGAGGACAAGGAGTTCGCCGCGCTGGCGTTCAAGATCGTCGCCGACCCGTTCGGCAAGCTGACCTACTTCCGCGTCTACTCCGGCGAGATCAGCAAGGGCGAGGAGGTCTACAACTCGGTCAAGGAAGACCGCGAGCGCCTCGGCCGCATCCTGCTCATGCACGCGAACCAGCGCGAGGACCTCGACGTGGCCATGGCCGGCGACATCGTCGCGGGACTCGGATTCAAGAACGTCACCACCGGCGACACGCTCTGCGACAAGAACCACCCGATCGTCCTCGAACGGATGGTCTTCCCCGAGCCGGTCATCCACGTGGCCATCGAGCCGAAGACGAAGTCCGACCAGGAGAAGCTCGGAAAGGCGCTCAAGTCGCTGTCCGACGAG
>JBBSOH010000154.1:0-8932 GCA_038259945.1 Acidimicrobiales bacterium | reverse complement strand
GGCATCGACGAAACCGTTCAGGCGGTGATGGGCGCGACGACGGCGTCGAGAAGGTCGGCCAGGTCCGTGGGTGCCAGTGAGATGTCGAGGCCCCGTCGGCCGCCGCTGACGTAGATCGTGTCGAACAGTTCGACGCTTTCGTCGAGCACGGTCCGCAGCAACTTGCGTTGGCCCAGCGGGCTGATCCCTCCGACGACGTATCCGGTGATCCGTTCTGCCGCCGACGGGTCGCACATCGCCGCCTTCTTCGCGCCGACCGCTGCGGCGACCAACTTCATCGAGACCATGCAACTCACCGGCACGACCACCACCACCGGGTCGCGCGGAGCGTCCCCGCCCTCGGTGTCGACCAGCAGCGTCTTGAACACCTGGTCCTGTTCGAGCCCCAACGCCTCGGCCGCCTCACGCCCGAAGTCGCGCAGGTCGTCGCCGCGGTCGTACTCGTGCACCCCGAACGCGACGCCCTTGTCCTCCAACAACACGACCGCAGGCGTCACCACCCCAGTCTGTCATTCGGTGTCAGACACCGAATGGTTGTCAAACGGTGTCTGCACACCGATTGGTTGACCCCGGATGACAGTCGGGATCGGGTGGATCGGCTTTCGGGGCAGACTTCTCTCGTGCGTCTGACCGTCGATCCGTCCACCGATCCGCAGGACTACGAGTTCTCACATGACATTCGCGTGCGATTCGTGGAGACGGATGCAATGGCGATCGTGCACCACTCGAACTACCTCGCCTACTTCGAGGAGACACGGGTGGCGTTCCTCGCCCACATCGGGCATCCGTTCACCGAGTGGCGATCGGCGGGCCTCGAATCGCCGGTACTCGAGTCGTTCGTCCAGTACCGACAACCGTGCCGGTTCGACGAGGTTCTCACCGTCCACGTCGCTCTCGCCGCCGCCACCCGAGCGACGTTCCAGATGAGTTACCTCGTCGAGGTCGACGGTCGCCCCCGCACGACCGGCGTGACCGTCCACGGCTGCACCACGCTCGAAGGCCGACCGACACGCCTCCCCGCCTGGCTCACGCAACGGTCCGCCACCGACTGACCGGGAGTGGCCCCGTCAGCACCCGCCATTCGACGATCGGCGACCTCAGCGATCATTTCGATCAGCGAGGGACCTGCGGAAGACCGTCGACGTAGAGGCTGCCTTCGTAGGAGCCGACGGTCCACAGCGGGTTGATGATCGAGTCGAACATCCCACCGCCCGGCACCTCGAACGTGATCGCCATCTCCACCTGCGACTCCTCCACTTGCTGCAGCACTCCGTTGACGACGCCTCGGGTGCAGTCGCGTTCCTGGGTACACCACCGTTCGAGTGCCGCTGCGGTGCCGACGTCCTCACCGACCAATGCGTACAGGTCGGCGAAGGCGGGGCGGTCCGCCCAGTTCCGCCCGTCGTTCGCGATGTAGATGACGGCATCGTCCCACCGGCCCTCGGCGAGTGCGTCGAGGTATCCCTGCACGAACGGGGTGGCCCGACCCCGCAGGTCGAACGGATCGTCGACGGGAGCGGGCTCGTCGAACGTCGAGTAGACGCCGATGCCGCTACTGGTGATCCGGATCAGGCGAGCGCCGCGGATCTGCACGAGGAGGAACGTGTTCTCCTCGTCCGCTTGTGGAAGCTCGCGGTCGTCGGGCACCCGGTACACCTTGATCTCGGAGGCCAGACTGTCGATCACGCCCTCCGCGATCGGCTCACCGAGCCAGCTCGGAGCGTCGTCGACGCCACCGAGCGACAGCGGCTCGGCCAGTGCGACGATGATCGAGTCGCCGTACGTGGTGTAGTCGGCCCCCTGAACTTCCAAGCGTTCGAGCGGCTGCGAGGACGAACCGCATCCACCGCCGACCACCACTCGCCCGAGTGCGTCGTACACCACAACGTACGCACCGTTGCCGCCCGCCGGGCCGCCGCTGACCGTCCACGGGAAGTTGTACCCGTTGGCAGGCGCTTGCGCGAACTCGCCCGCGCCGTACAGCGAGTCGCAATCTCCGATGTCTTCGTCGGGCTGGGTCGGCGGTTCCTCGACACGGCCCGGGAGCGGCCACTGCTGGAGCAACCAGTCGCCTTCGTCGTTCAACGAGATCGTCGAAGCGCCATCGGTCGTGACCCGCCGGACGCCATCTGCATCACCGAGCGCGTAGCGACTCCTCGCAGACGCTCCGTCGGGCCACAGCCGCAGGAGGATGGCGTCGGAGTCCGCTGCCGAACTGTCGGCAGGGGCGCCGGCGAGTACGACCGATCCGTCCGCCAGGCCCGTGGCATCGCCGTCGAACGACCCCACGTCCCAGATCGTCTCGGTGCCGGACTCGTCGACGACCGACCAGCCGTCGGGGCGTTCACGAACGATCGGCACGAAGGGTGCGTCGGGACCGAAGTCGTCGACGACGATGCCGGTGGGAACGTTGACGAGCGAACGCCCTTCGATCACGAAGCTGTCACCGACACTCATTGCCGCCGACTCCGGCACGAGGGGCTCCGGCACGATCGATTCCTCGAAGCTCCACGAGAAGTCGTCGCCTCGAACGAACCGTTCGATGGTCAACGACGCATCCGAAGCGGGTGGGTTGGCGACAACTGGAACGAGGATCTCGTCGCCGTTCGGCCCCAGAATCGGCTGCCCGATCCGGAAATCCGCAGGGTCGAGACCGGAGTCGGCGAAGATCGGAAGCGGGTTCACGGGAACGAGCCCGGGCAGGAAGTCCTCGAGTCCGGCGGGATCCTCCCGGCTCAGCTCGACCGCGTACCAGTTGACGAGCTGGACCCGGCGGTTCACCGGGTCGGCCACCACGAACATCGACCCGTCGTAGGTCGGCACGAGCGGGCCCAGTGCACCGTCGCGGCCCAACTCGATGGCCCCCGACCCCACTCCCAGCACGGTCTCCGCCACCGGGAACGCGTCCTGGACATTCGCTGCGAAGTCGACACCGAACGTCCGCGGTGCTGGTGGTACGTCCGGCTCGACCACGACCGGCTCGGGCAGGCGATCGGAGCTCGGCGGCGACGGCTGCGTGTCCGCGACGGTGTCGACGATGCCGTCGACGACGGTCGGCTCGGGGACCGTCGAGTCGGCTGCGGGAGTGTCGACCGGTACGAGCACGTCGTCGGCGGGACCTCGATCGACGAGCACGGCGACGCCGACCACGGCACCGATCGCCAGTGCGGCCGCACCGAGCAGCAGTGGCGTCCGACGGTTCGACCCGACGGAAACCGGGGGTCGCCCGGCCGCATGTCGAACGGAGGCGAGCACCTCGACGCTCCGGATCTCTGCGTCGTTCGACGCCCACGTCCGTGCAGCCCGTGCTGCGCTCTGCGAGCGATCATCGAGGGGTTCGTTGCTCATCGTTCGGCCTCCGTGGTCTCGCGTTCGATGCGGGCGCCCAGGGTCCGGGCAAGTCGGGTGCGGGCTCGGGACAGAGACGACTTGACGGTGCCGGGGGCGATCTCGAGTACCTCGGCAACCTCCGCCACCGACAACTGATCGATGTAGTGCAGGGCCACGACGCTCGCCTGGCGGGCGGGCAGCGAACGCACGGCGTCGAACCATCGCTCGTCATCGACGTCGATTCCGTCCGACTCGCTGTTCGTCGTGACTCCACCCCCAGCTCGGAAGCGGTCGATCGCTCGTTCGCGGCGTCGATGCGACCGGTGATGATCGGCAACCAGACGCAGCATCACCCTGCGCACCCAGGCACCGGGAATGTCGTACTCCGACACCGACGGCCAGTGCCGACACGCGCGGATCAACGCCTCCTGCGCCAGGTCGTGCGCCGCTGATGGTGCCAGTGCTCGACCCAGAGCGAGCAGCTTGGGATACTCCACACGGAAGAACGCGTCGAACAGGTCATCACCGACGAGCGGTTGTTCGCTGCGTGTCATCGATGTCGTCTCCACACCATCGGTACACGCCACCCGTCGGAGTTCGGTTCACCGAAATCTCGCTCACACCGTCTGGCGTCGCTCCGCGCACGGCGTGCGGTGAGTCTTCGTCGCCGTGGGGCCGACTGAACCGCACCGCCTCTGCACCGCGACTCCGAGTCGGTGAGTCTTCGTCGCCGTGAGACCGACGGAGCCTCACCGATCGAATCTCGACCCGCTGCCGGTGAAGCTTCGTCGTCGTGTGGCCGACGGAGACTCACCGGACACGCCAACACGGATCACATGCGTTGGGTCAGGCCGCCGTCGACGACGAAGATCTCGCCACTGACGTACTTGTTACGCAAGAGCGCCAGCACGGCCTCGGCACAGTCCTCGGGTGTGGCCGAGCGTGGCACCGGCGCCATCGCCGCCACGGCATCGTGCTGGTCCTGCCAGTCCGCAGTCCACGGCGTGGCCACCAGACCAGGAGCGACGGCGTTGACGCGGATCGGACCGTAGCTCTTGGCCAACAGCAGCGTCATCTGGTTCAGCGCGGCCTTGGTCATCGAGTACGCCATGGACGATCCGACCGGGCGGACGCCGGCGATCGAGGTGATGTTGACGATGTTCGCGTCGTCGGACTCTCGCAGGTGCGGGATCGCGTACTTCGTCAGCCACCACGTCCCGAACACGTTGACGTCGAACGTCTTCTGGAAGATCTCGTCGGTGAGCGCGTCGAGATCGTGGTGAGCGACCGACGTGGTCCATCCGGCGTTGTTGATCAGGAAGTCGAGCCGACCGTACGCCTCGATCGTGCGATCGACGAGGGCGTGACCCTGCGCCTGGTCGGCGATGTCTGCCCGCACGTACATCGACTCGCCCGGGAGAGCCGACGACACCGCCTCGCCGGCCTCGACCGAGGACGCCGAGTTGACGACGACCGTCGCGCCGAGCGACGACAGTCGTCGTGCGGTCTCCTCGCCGATCCCACTCGACGACCCCGTCACGATCGCCACCCGTCCCTCGAACTCCGATGCAGTCATGCTTCCGAACGTAGATCCGCTGGCCGTGGTTCTCGCAACCGGATGACTGGTGGACGACGCCACACGCCTGCAGAGAGTGGCCCGGGCGCCGAGTTGCGAGCGACTACCGTGTCGGCGATGACGGTCACTCTTCGGGAACGCAACCGGCAGACAGCCATGGATCAGGTGCGTGCGGTCGCCTTCGACCTGATGTCCACCCACGGGTTCGACGCCGTGACGGTCGAACAGATCGCCGCTCGCTCCAGCGTGTCACCGTCGACCGTGTACCGGTACTTCGGGACGAAGGAAGCACTGGTGCTGTCCGCCTCGCGGCCCGCCCACCTGGTCGAACGCCTCCGTGAAACCGGTGAGACCACGTGGGTCGATGGGTTCCGGCGCGCAGCGGTCGACGTGTGGGAAGCAGACGCCACCGCAGAGGTCGAGTTGGGTCTGATCACCGCCAACGACCCGCTGTTGCATGCGTGGGAACGCCAGTTGCTCGATCAGCGCACCGACATCGCCGCAGCGTTCGCAGCGCAACGTGGCAAGTCCGGAGGAGCGAAAGACGATGCCCGTGCCGCCGCAGCCATCGGCGTCCTCACGGCGACACTGTTGCGCTGGCACGCTGACAGCGAGAACAAGAAGTCGCTCGACCGTCTGCTGGCCAAAGCCCTCGACGCACTCCGCTCCGACTGAACCCGAAATCGCACGACCATGTCGAGGTTCGGGTCAGACCCCGACCTCGACAGTTCCGAAGCGGCGGGGCGATGTCAGGTGAGGTGCCGGCGGAGATTCAGTGCGAGGGCTCGCTGGATCTGATCGTCGTCGAGGCCGGCATTCGCATCGAGGTACTCGAGCGCCTCGAACTGGAAGGCAGCATCGACCACCGCGGCGACGAGGCGCCGTTCCTCGGGCTCGAAACGGTCGAACTCGGCGATGAACAGATCGACCAGGCGCGTGCGGAGGACGGCACGGGCCCGATCCACGCCCGGGGTGCCCGAGGAATCGACTGCGGCGTGCGCGACCTCCATCCGGACCACCGAACGGAGTCGGCGATACATCTCGATGCGGGCCGCAACGAACTGCTCGACTCGCTCGTCGAAGGAACCGCTGCGCGCATCGTCGCGGAAGACCTCGGCGGACACTGCGTCGAACGCACGCACGACAGCAGCATCGAGCAACTCGGCACGCGTGTCGTAGTACCGGTAGATGGAACGGTGGGAGATCCCGGCCAGGGCGGCGATCTCCTCCGAGGTCGGGTCGAGATTTCCCGCACGCGCCAGTTCGATGACCGCGTCGACGACGGCGTCGATGTTGCGGCGCCTTCGCTGGGTCCGTCCGTCGACTGATGCGACTGTCTCGTCGATGATCATGGCTGTCCGCTCCCGTGGCTGAGTACTTCTCCACCACTGACACTACCCATGACAAGGCACGGGGACGTGACACGAGGTCACTTTTCGTGGCTTTCCGGCCACTCGATCTCAGAGGAACAGACGGTAGGCCGGGTTGTCCGTCTCGTCCCAGTGGCGGTATCCGAGGTGGTCGAGGAAGTCGTCGAATGCTCCGAGGTCCGACGCGGGCACCTGCATTCCGACCAGGACCCGTCCGCTGTCGGATCCGTGGTTGCGGTAGTGGAAGAGCGAGATGTTCCAGTTCGGCTGCATCGACCCGAGGAAGTCCGCGAGTGCCCCCGGTCGCTCGGGGAACTCGAAGCGATGGAGCACCTCGTCGGAGGCCAGCGCCGACTTGCCGCCCACGAGGTGACGCAGGTGGACCTTGGCCAGTTCGTCATCGGTCAGGTCGAGCGTGTCGAAACCTTCCGAGCGGAAGGCGTCGGCGAGGTCGTCGGCCTCGGCACGCGAGCCGATGCTCACCCCGACGAACACGTGCGCCGCGGTGTCGTCGCTGCTCCGGTAGTTGAACTCGGTGACGTTGCGCCCTCCGACGAGTTCGCAGAATCGGCGAAAACTCCCCGGTCGCTCCGGGATCGTCACGGCGAACACGGCCTCCCGTCGTTCGCCGATCTCGGCGCGTTCGGACACGAAGCGCAGCCGGTCGAAGTTCATGTTCGCACCACACGACACGGCCACCAGGGTCTCGTCGGCGACGCCCGTCGCTTCGACGTACTTCTTCAGCCCGGCGATGGCGAGCGCCCCGGCCGGCTCCAGCAGCGTTCGGGTGGCGGTGAACACGTCCTTGATCGCGGCGCACGTCTCGTCGGTGTCGACCACGAGGATGTCGTCGACGTAGTGCTGGACGAGTCGCAGGGTCTCGACGCCGACCTGCTTCACCGCGGTTCCGTCGGAGAACAACCCGACTTCGGCGAGTTCGATCCGCTCGCCTGCCGCGACCGATCGGCGCATCGCATCGGACTCCACGTGCTGGACCCCGATGATCCGGATCTCCGGGCGCACCTGCTTCACGTATGCCGCGATCCCCGAGATCAACCCGCCCCCACCGATCGCTGCGAAGATCGCATGGATCGGCCTGCCGTGTTGGCGCAGGATCTCCATTCCGATCGTGCCCTGACCGGCGATCACATCGGGGTCGTCGAAGGGATGCACGAAGGTGAGGCCACCCTCGGCGCAGAGTCGTTCGGCGTGAGCTTGCGACTCGCTGTAGGACTCGCCGTGCAGCACGACCTCGGCGCCACGCGCCAGTACGGCGTCGATCTTCAGGGACGGTGCGGTCGTGGGCATCACGATCACCGCCCGACACCCGAGTTCGTTCGCTGCGAGCGCGACGCCCTGTGCGTGGTTGCCCGCAGATGCGGCGATCACTCCGTGCGCGCGCTGCTCGACCGTCATCTGCGCCATCTTGTTGTAGGCGCCACGCAGCTTGAACGAGAACACCTCCTGCAGGTCCTCGCGCTTGAGCAACACACGGTTGCCGAGACGTCGCGACAGTTCGGTCGCCGGTTCGAGCGGCGTCTCGATCGCCACGTCGTACACACGGGCGTTCAGGATCCGCCGGAGATAATCGACGTCGTCCACGTGCGTGTCGCTCATGCGTGCAGTCTGGCTCCCCCGGAGAGCGCTGCGTGCGAGGCGCCGCGGTCGAGGTGGTGTGAGTAGGTTCGACCGACATGAAACTCGGACTCGCATTCGCCAACACCGGACCCTTCGCCGAAGCGGAGGGCGTCGTCCGGATGGCGGTGGCTGCCGAGCAGGCAGGGGTCGAATCGGTGTGGACCGTCGAGCACGTGATCTGGCCGAGCAACTACGACTCGGCGTACCCGTACTCCCCGACCGGCAAGATGCCGGGCGACAAGACGTCGTCGATCCCCGACCCGCTCGTGTGGCTCGCATTCGTGGGGGCGCACACGACGACGCTGCGACTCGGCACGGGGATCATCATCCTCCCCGAACGCAACCCGCTGATCTTCGCGAAGGAGGTCGCCACCCTCGACCGCCTGTCCGGTGGACGGATGGAACTCGGCATCGGCGTCGGCTGGCTGGAGGAGGAGTTCGATGCACTCGGCGTGTCGTGGCCACGTCGCGGCGATCGGACCGACGAGTACGTCCATGCCATGCGCGAACTCTGGGCGAGCGACGACGCCTCGTACAGCGGCGAATTCGTGTCCTTCGACAACGTGTCGTCGAACCCCAAGCCCGCGAGCGGCACCGTGCCGTTCACGATCGGCGGCCACTCGGCAGCCGCAGCGAAGCGTGCCGGTCGACTCGGCGACGGGTTCTTCCCCGGCAAGGGGTCGATCGCTGAACTGACCGAGATGATCGACATCGTGCGCCAGACCGCTGCTGAACACGACCGCGACGCCGACGCGATCGAGATCACCGCTGCGCACCCCGGACTGTTCGGCGACGACCCCGTCGGCGCCGCCGAGGAATTGCGGGCGATCGGCGTGAGCCGCGCGATCGCACCGGCCTTCATGCTGCTCGGCTCCGAAGGTGTCGAAGCCTGGGCCGCCCAACTCGCCGAGAAGATCATCGCTCCCATCGCCCACATCTGACCGCGGACCTCTGTTGTTCCTTCCGGGAGCGAACAACAGAGGTCGTCAGGCGAGGTTGATCGTGCGTGTGACGCGGC
>JBBSOH010000153.1:0-8973 GCA_038259945.1 Acidimicrobiales bacterium | reverse complement strand
CCCGTGCCGGTGCCGTTGCTGGTGCTGGTGCTGGTGGCGTCGCACCTGGGTGGTGGTCGATACGCGGCAGGTGGATGGCGGGGTGAGGGTCAGGGCACGTCGAGGTTCGAATGGCTCGCCGGCGACGCCTTGCCCCGGTCGATGTCGCGTCGAGCGCCGGTGCGGTCGGTGCCCCATCCGAGTCCGAGACCCATGGTCGACGCGAAGAACAGTGCAGCACCGCCGAGCACGATCCATGCGCCGATGCGGTACCAGATCTGCCATGGAGCACTGCCTGTGCGGGGCAGCGTCGGCGGCGTGGTGGCCGTGGGGACGCTCGGTGGTGGCTCGATCGTGGGCGGGACCGCAGGCGTGGTGGTCGTGGATGTGGTCGTGGTCGTCGTCGATTCCGGCGGCGTCGTGGTCGATGATGGCGGAGTGGTCGGGGGAGCGACGGAGGTCGTTGGCGACTCGGTCGTCGCGGGCGGCACAGACGTCAGTGGCGGCACAGTGGACGCAATGGTGGTGGTGGTGGTCGTGGTCGGTGCCGGGAAGACGTTGTCGACGATGACCACGATCGGCCCGTCGTCGTCACCGTGGTCCAGAGGGATCGAGACGACCGTCGGTGACGGCAACGGATCGTCCGCCGGCCACCACTCGGGGCGAGAGATCTCGACGACGTCGTAGGCGCCGGCGGACAGTTTCGTGAGTGGCGTGCGTCCGTCGGGGCCGGTCTCCAGGACCGTGGCGAGTGGCGCCGGGTCCGCAGCTCCGTCCGTGTGGCGTCGGAACCGGAAGGTGAAACCGGACAGGTCGGTCGGTTCGCTGGGTGCGTCGATCACCCTCTTCTGGATCGACACGTCGTACTCCACCGGCGCGTTGACGATGGTGACCTCGGTGGGTTGATCCGGGTCGATCGACACCGCCTCGCCGGAAACGGTGAGGTCGACGTCGCCGGACTTCGGCAGGAGACCCGGAGGCGCAGCGACTTCGCGGATCCGCAACGGTTCCCGATGGCTCGGCCCGAACGTGAAGTCGACGATGCCGTCGTCGGCGGTGGTCGCCCTGGCGATCTCGGTGCCATCGGCATCGATCAAGGCGAAGATCGCGCCGGCGACGGAGAACGTCGCGTCGGTGCTCGTCTTGCGGACGCGGACGTACCGCAGTGTCGCGTCGCCCTCCACGGTCGCTGCCGCCAGAGTCGCCGTGCCTCCACGCAGGGCGACGTTGTTCTGTGCGCGGATGTCGTCGCCGAACAGAGCCAGCCCGGTCGGTGCGGTCTCGGTGACGAAGGACGCCGACCACGACCCTGTCGACGGGACGCGGACGCTGAACAGCGCCACGCCGTTCATGTCGGTGACGACGCCGTTCGACCGCGAGCTCGTCGTGTCGAACGACGGCCACCCTGTGAGCACGGCATTCCGGTTCGCCGTGAGACTGGCGCGATCATCACTCGGATGGCCGGTGACGACGATGTTCGCGACCTCGTCGGGCCACACCGGTGTGTGTGGGATCGGCCGGCCGGTCGGGTCGGTCACCCGAACGGGAAGGAAGACGGTGGCGCCGGGCTCGACGCGCAGGTCGGTGGCCTCGACGGTGATGGTGGCCACCGGGTCGCCTCCCTGAGCGGCGACGCGGCGAGCGGTGTCGACCATCTCAGCGGCGAGGGGGATCGCGGCGTTGCCGATCGGGGACGGATTGTTTCCGGCGCGATCGGAGAACGTCGACGCGGTCGACAGGTCGATGCGTGGGGTGCCCGCCGGGTCGACGAGGACCGATCGCAGTGCGAGCCACACGGCGACGTGTCGCAGTCGGGTCGGAGCGGTTCCGTCGACCGGGTCACGCACGAGTTCACCCGAGCCGTCGATCAGAAGGGGCTGGTACGGCAGGACCCGGTCGCCTCCGTAGAGCGAGATGATCGCTGCTGCCACCCGCTGGTCGTCCTGCGACCACTGGCCCGGGAGCGGCCGTTCGCCGATCGGGCCGGCCGGGAAGCCGGTGTGGGTGTCGTCGACGCACCAGCCGATTCCGGTTGCATCGTTCGGCTTGGCCGAGATGCCCCATGCGCTGCCGTAGTGCGCGCCGGCAGCGACCGAACCGATCACACCTGTCGACGACTCGATGCGCAGAACGGCGCCACAGAACGCCGAGTTCGACCCGCACAGCGACGGGTCGGGTGCGAGAGCCGAAGCCCGGTCCGCACCGATCGGGCCGCCACGCGTTGTCGAACCACCTCCGACGATCGAGGTGAGGCAGCCGACGGCGAACGCCGCGAGGCCGACAGCGACGACTCGTCTGGCTCGTCGGGTCGTGCTCCTCATCGGTCGAGACCGATCTGCTCGGCAGTGTACGCATCGACGGCGCGAGCGGAGTGGGCGGGATCGTCGGCGTCGAGGAACCGCATCTGCCAGTCGTCGGGGAGGGAGCCGTCGTCGGCGACGACGATGCGGGCGCCGACCGTCTCGCACACCGTGTCGGGCGTCGGATCCGACAGCGACGCAGCCCGGTAGCCCGTACGTTCGGCTCCACTCCACGTGCCCGATCGGACCACGATGTCGATCAGGTGGCGCTGCTCCCGGTGAGCGTCGACTCGGTTCGACGGCACGTCGGCGTTCGATCCCAACCACAGGCCCCAGACGACTGCTTCGTCAGCCGATTCCGGACCCGGATCCGACGCCAATGCCCCAGGCGGGGCGAACCGGTAGTGGTGCCAGCACCAGTCGCTGACCGTGAAGCGGTCGGGCGCCGCGCCCGAGCACGCGACGACGACGCCGCACGCCGCGGCGAGTGCGGATGCACGCAGGATGGTGCGGATGAGTGCCGAGGTGCGACGGTCCATACCCACCAATGGGTCGTGGTCGAGCCGAACGGGAAAACGTCGAATCGGTGTCCGCGTCAATCGCACTTCTGGGTCTCCGACACTGCGGAAGCCGCGTCCTCGGAGACCCAGAAGTGCGACACGACGAATCAGGCAGTAACGGATCCGAAGTCAGGAAGCGACCGTGGCGTCAGGGGCACAGGAATCAGGACCCCAGGAATCAGGAATTAGGAATCAGGACCCCAGGAATCAGGAACCAGGAATCGAGGAAGCGACCGTGGCGTCAGTGGCGTCAGGGGCGCAGGATCTGGAGTGTTTCGCCGTCGGCGCCCTGGGCGAGAGTGACGATCGTGCCGTCGTCGAACACGGCGACACCCAGGTTGCACGCCATGATCGTCCCGGCGCGTTCCAGGCCGGTCTGCTCGCCGGCATCGGTGTCGACGACCTCGTACGCCCGGAGTTCGTTGTCGAGGAACCCGCAGATCCCGATGCGTCCGTCGGGCAACTCGGCCATGGACGTGGGGGCCCGACTCGGGTCGGTGATGCGGGGGACGTCGTTGCGGTCGGCAACGAGGTCCCCGCGTCCGACGCGCTCGATGTCGTCGACCGACGGGTCGTCCGGGTCGGGCCCGGCTGCGTTGTCGGCGAACCACAGCGCCCCTGCGTCGGTGACGGTGAACGCCCACGGGTTGGTGTATCCGACGCTGAGGGCCTCGCCCGGTTGGTCGCTCGGTCCGGCTGGGTCGATGAGGAGCATCGCGCCGCCGACCATCGTCTCCGCGTCCCACCCGGTGTTGCGGCCGAGGCCGAGGAGGATCTTGCCGTCGTACTCGTCGAGCACGCCGCCGATCGCCCCACCGCTCGCCTGGCCTCCGGACCACACGATGTCGCCTTCGCCACCGTCGACCACTTCACCGACGACGATCTCGAAGTCACCCAGGAATCCGGGCGGCTTGGTCCAGGCGGCGTAGCGTCGCCCGTCGATCAGCGTCTGGCCGAGCAGGCCACGTTGTTCGCCGTCGGTGCCGACGGCGATCGTGGCGATCGTCTCGGGCTCTGCGGGGTCGTCGATGTCGATGCGGTGGATGGTGCCGTCGAGGCGGTCGATCCACTCGGCAGTGCGGCCGTCGGGCCCGTCGACGGCGATCAACGCCACGTTCGTTCCGGGCGCGGCGTCGCCGAAGTCGAGGAGCACTTCGGGCTCGGACGGCCCGTCGCCTCCACACGCCGCCAGCGTCAGTCCCACGGTTGTGACACTGGCGAGAATCCGGGAGCGCCTCATCCGAGCGAACCTACTTGCACGCTCGACCGACCGGTCTGCAGGTGGTGGGCGCCGACCGGCCGCCGCGACGGTAGAACGGTGAGATTCGTGGTTCTGGGTCTCCAGGAGCGCGGGTTCCGCGTTGTCGGAGACCCAGAAGTGCGGCGAACTGGTAGGGGGTGGGCGGCAAACGTGGCGATCGGCTGACGGACGGACGGACGGACGGCCGGACGGACGGGCGTGCGGACTGGATCGGCTGGCGGACGGCCGGACGCGCGGGCGGACTGGATCGGCTGCTGGCTGCTGTGCGGGCGGCGTCGGTGGGTGGAATGGCGGCCGAGCCGGCTCGACGGGACCGTCGAAACCGGGCGCGGTAGCGTGGTATTCCATGACGCCGGAAGCTGCGCTGTTGCGAGTGATCCACTGCCTCGATCGGTCTCGCGCCTCGGGATTCAAGACCAAGGCCTTCGTTCGAGCCCTCGATGTCGTGCGCACCATCGAACCCGCTGAACTCGAGCGGCGGGCCGAGTCCAAGACACTCACGGACCTCGACGGGATCGGCGACTCGACAGGGCGCGTGATCGCCGAGTCTCTCGCCGGTGACATCCCCCGGTATCTGATCGACCTGGAGTCCACCACGCAGGTCACCGTGAGCGAGCGAGCGCAGCCGTACCGCGATGCGTTGCGCGGTGACTGTCACCTGCATTCGACGTGGAGCGACGGCGGCGCGCCGATCGAGCAGATGGCGATCACGGCGATGTCGCTCGGCCACGAGTACATGGTCCAGACCGACCACTCCGCTCGCCTCACCATCGCCCACGGACTCGACGAGCACCGACTGTCCGAGCAACTCGACCAGGTGGACGAGGTCAACGCCACACTGGCCGACGCCGGCCACGACTTCCGCGTGCTGTCGGGGATGGAGGTCGACATTCTCGTCGACGGTTCGCTCGATCTGTCCGACGAGATGCTGGGTCGCCTCGACGTGGTGGTGGCGAGCGTGCACTCGAAACTGCGGATGGAGAAGCAGCAGATGACCGAGCGGATGCTGCAGGCGATCGCCTCGCCCCATGTCGACATCCTCGGCCACTGCACCGGTCGGATGATCGGCAAGCGTCCACCGAGCGACTTCGACCCCGATTACGTGTTCGCGGCGTGCGCGCAGTTCGGCACGGCGGTGGAGATCAACTGCCGACCCGAGCGCCTCGACCCGCCGCGGGAGTTGCTGCGCATGGCCGTCGACCACGGCTGCTGGTTCACGATCGACACCGACGCCCACGCCACCGGGCAGCTGGAATGGCAGGGCCTCGGCTGCGATCGTGCCGCCGAGTGCGAGGTGCCGATCGACCGGATCCTGAACACCCTCCCCGTCGACGAACTCCTCGGCTGGGTCGCCTGACCTGACCGACCTCGTCGCTCCAGCTCTGAACCGGTACGACGAAGTGGCGTCAGGCCATGAGGGCGGCGTAGGTGGCCATGAGTGGGCCGGCGCCGCGGAGGTCGCCGGTGGTGGTCGACTCCATCTTGTTCATCACGTAGCTGAAGCTGATGTTCGCGTCCATGTCGATGATGGCGAGCGAGCCACCCCAGCCGCCCCAGTAGCAGGACCGCGGGTTCGGCAACGGGAGCATCGGACCCGGCAGGCCGAACCCCATGCCGAGCACGAGGTCGGTGCCGAGCACCTGATCCACGCCGCGGATCTGCTCGTCGAAGATACGGGTGAGCCCCTCCTCGGAGATGATCCGCTGGCCGTTGGCCACACCGCCGTTCGCGGTGAGCGCATGGATCGCTGCGACCGAGCGGGCGTTGCCGTGGCCGCCGGCCGCGGGGATCTCGGAGCGTCGCCACGGCTTGGTGGAGGAGAAGGATGCGTCGAGCGCGGGGTTGGCGAGGGTGCGCACGGCCAGCGAGCCGGGCTGGAGCACGCCGGTGTCGGCGCCGAGCGGTGCATCGGGGGCGATCACGTGAGCGATGCGGTCGTCGTGCTCGGGGCCGGTGCCGATGTGGAAGTCGGCGTCGAGTGGCCCGGCGATCTCGTCGGCGAAGAACTGGCCGAGCGTCTCGCCGGTGATGCGGCGCACGATCTCGCCGAGCAGGTAGCCCTGGCTGATCGCGTGGTAGCCCGAGGCGGTTCCCGGCTCCCACCACGGGGCCTGGGCCGCGTGCAGTTCCACGAGCTTGGCGGGGTCGAGCAGGTCGTCACGCTGCAGCGGTTCATCCCACCCGGAGAGCCCGGCGGTGTGGCTGAGGATGTGGCGGGTGGCGACGTTCTCCTTGCCGGCGGCGGCGAACTCGGGCCAGTAGGTGGCGACCGGTTCGTACAGGTCGAGTTCGCCACGGTCGGCGAGCAGCAGGCAGCACAGGAACGACATCGTCTTGGTGGTGGACCAGACGTTGATGATCGTGTCCTCCTGCCAGTCGTGGTCGCCGTCGTCGAAGGTGGCGGTTCCGCCCCACAGGTCGACGACGACCTCGCCTTTGACGGTCGCGCTGACGGATGCTCCGACCTCGCCGTGATGTTCCCAGTTGGCGGCGAACGCATCGCGTACGCCTTCGAATCCGGGTGCGACGGTTCCATGGATCTCGGTCATCGCCAGAACGTAGCCGGGGCGCTGCACGCGACGAGACGTGAGCTGACCCGTGCCGTGGCGCCGCACGCGACGAGACGTGAGCCGATCAGCGCCGTCGCGCTGCGCTGATCGACAGAGGAGGCGGACGCCGGGTGCGGGAGGTGCGCGTGGAGGTCTCGAAGCGTGCCGGTTCACGTGGAGGGGCCGGAGCAGGCCGGTGGCAGGATGACGACGTGGCCGGCGACGTGTTGAAGATCCTCACCGTGTGCTCGCACAACCGGACCCGTTCGGTGATGGTGATGGCGATGATCCAGGACGGGCTCGATCGTCGACTGGGGAAGGGCCGGGCGGTGGTGCGTTCACTCGGCTTCGGCCCCGAGGACCTGCCCGCAATCGACGACGCAGTCGATGCGATGCGTCGCCGTGGGCTCGACGTCATCGGCCACCGGAGCCGCAGGGTCACCGCGGAGCGGGTAGCTCCTGCCGACATGATCCTCACTGCCGAGCGCGATCACGTCGTGAAGCTCGCCGCCGTTTCGCAGGCGGCGTACCGACGGTCGTTCACGCTGCCGGAGTTCCTGACGCGCGTGGCGAGCGACCGGGTGGCCTCCAGCCGCGCACTCGGTGCGTGGCTGGAGGACCTGACCGCCGACCGGTCGGCGGCCGTCTACCTGCGCCGCGAGGCGCAAGACGTGTGGGACCCGACGGGCTCGTCGCGTCGACACTTCGCCGAGCAGGTCGAGCGGATCGCCGCAATGTGCGACCAGGTGGTCGACCTGCTCGCGCGCACCGTCGACGACCTGTCGGACGACTTGGAGTTCTGATCCGCCTGGGGCGGTGGACACCCTGGCGTCACCCTTCCAGGTCGGAACGTGACGTCGAACGGGGAGGCGCCGACACGGTTGGGTTCGCGGGCGGATGGACGTAGCGTGCTCGCCTATGTCGAAGAAGACCAAGAAGCGCAAGGCCCGGCTCCGCCGCTCGAAGGCGAACCACGGCAAGCGTCCCAACATGGGCCGCGGCTGACGCTCACCCGCACACAACTCAGCTGACGTCCAGGCGCTCGCGGCACGACTCCAGGAGTCGAGGCCCGGGCGCCTCGTCGCGTCAGGGCTGCTGCCGGTCGTGGGTCGCGCTCGCTCCTGGGCCGCGCTCGCTCCTGGGGTTCGACGATCCGGCAGCAGGTCCGCTCAGGTGGCCGGTTCGCAGATCACGACGGGGATGTCACGGCTGGTCTTGTCGGCATACCCCGCGTATCCCTTGTAGGCAGCCACGATCCTCGGCCAGAGTTCGGCTTTCTCCTCCATGCTCGCCGTGCGGGCGGTCAGCGTGAGTGCACCGTCGCCGCCGACCGGATCGAGGATGATCTCGGGGTTCGCCACGAGGTTGCGGTACCAGTCGGGGTCGCGGTCGTCGCCACCCTTGGACGCGACGAGGATGAAACGGCCGTCCTCCTGGATCGGGGTCGTGAGCATCACCGTTCGGGGCTCGCCGGACGTGCGTCCGGTCGTGGTCACCCGCACGACGGGCATGTCGCCGAGCGTCGTCCCGAGCCGTCCGCCCGACAGCGTGAGGACGGTCGAGTGGACCGCGTTCATGGTCTTGAGCTGGAGGTCCTTGAGCGTGTCGGTGAGCGCCATCGTGCGAGCGTAGGTCGGTTCTGCGAGGATCGAGAGCATGACGGCACAGGTCGAATGGCTCGAAGTGATGGGGGATCGTGATGTGTGGCGCTCGCTGGGGCTGGTGGTCGGCGACGATGGCGTGATCCCGCTGATGGGCACGTGCCTGCGAATCACCGAATCCTGGCCCGGGGGCTCGGTCGGGATCGTCGGGTGGGCGTTGAGCGGCCTCGAATCGGACTGGCACGAGTTGTCGATCGACGGTCTCGCGACGTCGATCGTCGAGGCGGCGGGGCCGATGTTCGCTCAGCACGAACTCGGCGCGTCGGGCCTCGACCACGTGGTGGTGATGACGAGCGATCTGGAACGAACAACGGACTCGATCGCCGCAGCGACGGGCTGCGAACTGAAGCGGATCCGTGAGGTCGGGTCGATGCGCCAGGGCTTCCACCGGATCGGTCGGGGTGGCCTGGTCGTCGAAGTGGTGGAGCAACGAGCCGTCGAGCGCTCCGAGGTTGATTCGTCCGGCGTCGAACGTGGCGCGTCCAGACGTTCGGATGCCCACGACGTGTCGGCGAGCTTCTGGGGCCTGGTGATCAACGTCGACGACCTCGATGCCGCGTGTGAGCGGATCGGAGTGGACCGGATCAGTCCGCCGAAGGATGCGGTCCAACCGGGTCGCCGGATCGCCACGATCAGCAAGGACGTCGGTCTCGGGGTCCCGGT